>DATHPK010000334.1:0-7735 GCA_035483935.1 Acidimicrobiales bacterium | reverse complement strand
TGCGGCGGCCGCCGCTGCACCACGTGCTGCCCTCGGCGCACGACATGGTGCGCGAGCACCGTTTGATGTCGTCACTGGGCCCCGTCGGGATCCCGGTGCCGGTGACCGTGGGGTTGTGCACCGACGAGGCCGTGAACGAGCGGCCCTTCTACGTGATGGAGTTCGTCGAGGGCCACATCCTGCGCACCGCCAAGGAGGCCGAAGCGGCGTTCGACGAGGCGACGCGGCGGACCATCGGCGACCACATGGCCGACACGCTCGCCGCGCTGCACGACGTCGACCCCGACGCGGTCGGGCTGGGCGACCTGGGTCGCCACGACGGGTACATCGAGCGGCAGCTCAAGCGCTGGCGCGGGCAGTACGAGCAGATGCAGGTCGAAGGCGTCGACCACGGCAGCCTGGTGGAGCGGGTGAGCGACGAGCTGGCGCGGCGCATCCCGAAACAGCAGCGCACCTCGGTCGTGCACGGCGACTACCGCATGGACAACGTCGTGCTGGCCGACGACGGTTCGGTGCGCGCCATCCTCGACTGGGAGATCTGCACGCTGGGCGACCCCCTCGCCGACCTCGGGCTGCTGATGGACTACTGGGCGGACCCGACCGACGAGATGGCGGTGCTGGGGATGTCGCCGACGACGGCGCCCGGATTCTCGACGCGGGTCCAGGTGCTCGAACGGTACGACTCGGTGTCGGACCTGGACCTCTCCGAGGTGGGCTACTACGTCGCCTTTGGCTACTGGAAGCTCGCCTGCATCCTCCAGGGCGTGTACGCGCGCTATGTCGCGGGCGCCGGCGCGGGCGACAAGGGCAGCGTGGACGGGTTCCCGGTGCAGATCGGCCACCTCTTCGAGATGTCCGCGCAGGCGCTGGAGTCGGTGCCGTGAGCCCCGAGGGCTCCGGGATGACCGAGATCTTCGAGGTCAACTCCGAACCGGTCTTGCAGGACCCGGTGCTGGTGGTCGCCCTGGAGGGGTGGGTCGACGCCGGGCTGGGCTCGACGACGGCAATCGCCGCGCTGCTCGGGCGGGGCCCGACCGAGGCGGTCGTCACCTTCAACGGCGAGCACTTCTTGGACCAGCGGGCGCGGCGCCCGGTGGCGCGCATCGTGAACGGCGTGACAACAGAGCTGACCTGGCCGCGCACGGTGGTGCGCCAGGGCACCGACGAGGAGGGGCGCGACATTTTGTACCTGGTCGGCCCCGAGCCGGACTTCCACTGGCGCGCCTTCACCGACGCCGTGGTCGGCCTGGCCCGCTCGTGGCGCGTGCGCATGGTCGTCGGGCTCGGCGCCTTCCCCGCGCCGGCCCCGCACACGCGCCCGGTCCGGCTGGCGGCGACCGCTCCTGAGGGCTCGTCGCACCTCATCGAGCAGGTGGGGATCGTCCAGGGCGAGCTCGAGGTGCCCGCGGGCGTGTTGTCTGCGCTCGAGATGGCGTTCGGCCAGGCGGGCACGCCGACGGTGAGCCTGTGGGCCCGCGTGCCGCACTACGTCGCGGCCATGCCGTTCCCCGAGGCGAGCGCGGCGCTGCTCGACGGGCTGGCGGGAGTGGCCGGTTTGACGATCGACTCCTCGGCCCTGCGACGGGCCGCGGACAGCTCACGGCGCCAGGTGGACCAGCTGATCTCGGACAACCAGGAGCACCAGGCCATGGTGCGGAAGCTCGAGGAGAACCTCGACGCCTCGGAGGGCAACGCGATGGGCGTGGAAGAGGTGCCGTCGGGCGACGAGATCGCGGCCGAGCTGGAGCGCTTCCTCCGCGGCGAAGACCAGTAGCTCAGGAGAGGACGACGCGCACATGAAGATCGACGGCGGCATCGGGTTCTCCCCCGGCGGGGTGGCCGAAGAGGCGGCGAAGGCCGAGGCGAGCGGGTACGACGGCGTCTGGTCGGCCGAGACGAGCCACGACCCGTTCCTGCCGATCGCGATCGGGGCGGGCGCGACGGAGAGACTCGAGTTCGGTACCGGCATCACCGTGGCTTTCGCCCGCAACCCCATGACGCTCGCCGTGTTGGCCAACGACCTGCAGTTGTTGACCAAGGGCCGCTTCATGCTGGGGATGGGCAGCCAGATCAAGCCACACATCACGAAGCGCTTCTCCATGCCGTGGTCGCACCCGGCACCTCGCATGCGCGAGATGATCCTCGCCATCCGGGCCATCTGGAAGACCTGGGAGACGGGCGAGCAACTCAACTTCCGCGGCGAGTTCTACACGCACACCCTGATGACGCCTTTCTTCAACCCGGGCCCGAACCCGCACGGCAACCCCAAGATCCTCGTCGCCGGCGTGGGCGAGCACATGACCGAGGTCGCGGGCGAGGCCGGCGACGGCTTCCTCGTCCACGGGTTCACGACGGAGCGCTACCTGCGCGAGAAGAGCCTGCCGGCGTTGGAACGCGGGGCCGCCAAGGCCGGCAAGACGCGGAAGGACCTGACGGTGTCGTACCCGGGCTTCGTCGTGACGGGCACAACGGACAGGGACATCGAGACGGCGGACCAGGCGGTGCGCCAGCAGATCGCGTTCTACGGCTCGACGCCGGCCTACCGCCCGGTCCTCGAGCTGCACGGCTGGGGCGACCTCCAGCCCGAGCTCAACACGCTCTCCAAGCGCGGGGAGTGGGTGAAGATGGGCGAGATCATCGACGACGACGTCCTCAACGCCTTCGCGGTGGTGGCGCCGCTCGACAAGGTGGCGGCCGAGGTCCGGTCCCGTTTCGGTGACGCCGTCGACCGCTTCAGCTTCTATGCGCCCTACAAGGTCGACGCGGAGGCGTGGAAGGACGTGCTGGCCGGCTTCAAGGGTTGACGCGCCGTATACATGGGAACGGCGGTGATCATTTTCCGCCAAAGCGATCACCCGTAGGACGTCAAAGCTCGCACGATCGACCACATCGAGGTGATCATTTCCATCAATTCCACCATTGATCACCTTTGCATGGTCGTTCTCGCGGGAACCGATCACGTCAAGGTGTTCGATCTCGAGAATATCGATCACCCGCGATCCGATACAACCAGCCGCGTCGACCGACACTGCATCGCGAGTAGGTCAGTCTCCCTCGCTGCCCCCACGATTCATCTTCTCGATGTTGCGTTTACACGACGACGTTGACCAACCGCGGCGGCCGCACCACGATCCGCCGCGGCGCACCACCGTCCAAGGCCGATGCGACCTTCTCCGACGCCAGCGCCAAGGCCTCGGCCTCCGACTCGGAGATCTCGGCGTCGACCTCCACCCGGTCGCGTAGCTTCCCATTGACCTGGATCACCATCGTCACCGTGTCCTGACGCACCAACTCGGGGTCGTATTCGGGCCAGCGCTGCAGGTGCACCGAGGGCTCGCCGGGCCAGAGGTGCTCCCACAGCTCGGCGGTGACGTGGGGCGTCAGGGGTGCGAGCAACCGGAGCAATGCGCCGAGCGCCTCGCTCCAGACCTCTTGATGGACGCCGACGTCCTCGCGGGCGTAGTGCTGGAGCGCGTTCAACAACTCCATGCAGTGCGCGACCGCGGTGTTGTAGGACCAGCGCTCGAGGTCACGTGTGACGTCTGCGATGGTTCGGTGCACGGCCTGGCGGACCAAACGGTCCGCGTCGGTGAGCGCTTCGGCACCCTCCCGCGCCGGGACTACCTCGGTCGAGGCGCGCCACAGCCTGTCCAAGAATCGACCGCACCCCTCGATCACCTGGTCCGTCTGATCCGACCAGTCCATGTCGTCGAAGGGCGGCCCGACGAACAGGTGGAACAACCGGAGCCCATCGGCACCGACCGTCTCGTAGTAGTGCTCCGGGGCGATCAGGTTCCCCTTGGACTTGGACATCTTCGTCCCGTCCATACGGATCATCCCCTGGGCGAGATACCGCTTGAACGGTTCCCGCGGGACCCCGTCCGCCAGCCCGACGTCGATCAGCGCCCGTGTGTAGAAGCGGGCGTAGAGGAGGTGCAGGATCGCGTGCTCGATCCCGCCGATGTACTGGTCGACGGGCATCCAATGCTGCGCCGCGGCCGGGTCGAAAGGCCGGTCCTTGTTCCACGGGTCGCAGAAGCGCAGGAAGTACCACGACGAGTCCACGAACGTGTCCATGGTGTCGGTCTCACGCGTGGCGGGACCGCCGTCGATCGGGCACGTCGTCAACAAGAAGCCCTCGTGGTTGGCGAGCGGCGACTGCCCCGTCGGCTGGAACTCGACGTCGTCGGGGGCGAGCACAGGAAGCTGGTCCGCGGGGACCGGCACGACGCCGTGCTCGTCGCAATAGACGGCCGGTATCGGGCAGCCCCAGAACCGCTGGCGCGAAACGAGCCAGTCGCGAAGGCGGTAGTTGACCTTGCGCTCGCCGATACGCTGCTCCTCGAGCCAGTCGATCGCCCGCGCCTTGGCCGTGGCGATGTCGAGGCCGTCGAGGAAGCCGCTGTTGATCTTGATGCCGTCCCCCGTATAGGCACCGCCCTCCCAGCCTTCGGGCGGCTGGACCGTGCGCACGATCGGAAGCTTGTGCAACGTCGCGAAGGCCCAGTCGCGCTCGTCCTCGGCGGGCACGGCCATGATCGCCCCGGTCCCGTAGCCCATGAGGACGTAGTCAGCGACGTAGAGCGGCACGGGCTCGCCGTTGAACGGATTGAGGACGTTGGTGCCCGTGAAGGCGCCCCGCTTGTCGAGCGAGATCTCGTTGCCCTCGCTCATCCGCTCGATGTCGGTTTCCACGGCGGCACGACGCCGCAGCTCCTCGACCGCGCTCCGCTGCGCGTCGGTGGTCAGATCGTCGAGCAGCGGGTGCTCGGGCGCGATCACGGCGTAGGTCATGCCGAAACTGGTGTCGGGCCTGGTGGTGAACACACGGAGCTTCAGGTCGTCGCGGCCTTGGACGGCGAGGTCGAACTCGGCGCCCTCGGAGCGGCCGATCCAGTTGCGCTGCATGACCTTGACCTTCTCCGGCCAGTCGAGGTCGTCGAGCGCCTCGAGGAGCTCGTCGGCGTAGGCGGTGATGCGGAAGAACCACTGCTCCAGGTCGCGCCGCACCACCAGGTCGCCCGAACGCTCGCAGGTGCCGTCCGGCAGCACTTGCTCGTTGGCGAGAACGGTCTGGCAACCGGGGCACCAGTTGACGGGAGCCTTGGCCCGGTAGGCCAGGCCCGCTTCCCAGAGCTTGAGGAAGATGACCTGATTCCACTTGATGTACTCGGGGTCGTGGCTGGTGATCTCCCGCCGCCAGTCGTAGACCGCCCCGAGCCGGATCAGGGAGGACTTGAGCTGGGCGATCCGCTCATTGGTGAAGAGGCGCGGATGAGTTCCCGTCTTGATGGCGGCGTTCTCGGCCGGCAGCCCGAACGAGTCGAACCCGAGGGGGCTGAGCACGGCCTTGCCCTGCATCGTCTGATACCGAACGGCCAGGTCCCCGAACAGGTAGTTGCGCACGTGCCCCTGGTGCGCCGGCCCCGAGGGGTACGGGTACATGCACAGCGCGTAGTACTTGTCCCGGGGGTCGTCGTTGTCGACCTGGTAGGTCCCCTCGTCTTCCCAGAGGCGTTGCCACTTCCTCTCAATCGCCTCGACGTCGTACGCGCGTGCCATGCCACCAGGGTAGGCCAGGCGTCGCTCGAGTCAGGGCAGACCAACGAGCCTGTTGGGTCCGACGGGGCGCGGAAATTCATCTGGGAGCCGGTCCTCTCGCTCGCGAGAGCGATTGTCGGCGACTGCTAGCGTGGACCTCCGCCACTGGGGGCGTAGCTCAGCTGGTAGAGCGCTTGACTGGCAGTCAAGAGGTTCGTGGGTTCAAGTCCCATCGCCTCCACAAAAATGCAAGACCGGAGGCGCACGCCCGGGGCCTCCACCGTCACGAGCACCCGCAGCCGTGAACGTCAACGAGCGGCGTCGAGCACCTGGCTGACGTGCGGATCGTCGAGGAAGACCGCCGCGCGTGGCGGCGGGAGCACCTCGGCAATAGTGCCGATGATGGAAGTGGCCTCGTGGAACGCTCCCGACGGATCGACGCCGGATGCCGCGAGCGCCTCGCCGAGCGCCGCCTGCGCCTGCCAGCGGATGAACGGCGCGCCGTTGGTCTCCGCGACGGCCTGAGCATGGCGGAGTTCCATCGCAGCGTCGTCCGCCAACCCCGCTGCCAGGAGCGTCCTGCCGAGCATGGTCCGGCCGATCGCCTCGTATTTGGACCGGCTCGACGTAACCGCCATGTCGATCGCGCGCTGCGCCCAGGTCTGGGCGTCGTCAACGCGTCCCAGCGCCAGGTCGAGCTCCGCGCGGGCCGCCGCCAGCCGGCCGCTGACCAGCCAGCGCTCCCACGCTCTGCTGGTGACGGCGTCTTCCCACAACTCGCTCCACCCCCGATCTGCGTCGGACAGGTCGCCCCTCATCACCCTCGCGACAAAGACGTCCGCCCTTGCATTCATCCACGGCATGTTGAAGGTGGAAGGGCCGAGGTTCTCCGCGACCTCCTCACTGCGCACCAGCGCGTCCTCGAGCGCGAAGATCTCACGGAGCGGCAGCGTCGAGTAATTGACGGCCACACTCACAGGCCGGCCCATGTCTCTCCCGAGCGCAATGGCGTGGTCTGCGGCCGCGAGAGCCTCGCCATAGCGGCCCATTCCCGCCAATATGACCGCTTGCATGCCCGCGCCTCGTAGCCGGAACTCTTGGCTGTGCAGATCGACGCCGGCCGCGGTGAAAGACAGGACGGAGGCGTCCATAGCGCGCTGGTACTCCCCGTACCAGTAGAGGTGGTTCGACGCCAGGTGGTAGATCTCGGCATGCTCAGCGCGTCGCGTCCCTGGGGTCCACCGGGCGAGAGCCTCATCTCCCAGGGCCACCGCCTTTTCGAGATCGCCGGATTCCCCGCACATACCGTGCGCAGCCGCCACCATGCCGATCGCCTCTGTCTCGAGCTCTTGGTAGCCACCCTCGCCAGCTAATTCGAAAGCCCGACGGGCAGAGGCCATCGTCTCCTCGGTCTGTTCCGTCCACAGCATTGCGTGTGACTGCGCTACCAGGGCCTCGACCTGCGACTTCCCGTGCAACAACGGAATGAGCTCTTCGAGCTCATCGGCAGCACGGGCATAGTCCTGGAGTTGGATCAGTGCATGCGCCCGGAGCCATCGCATGTTGACGCGGTCCGCATCCGTCGAAGCGAGTTCCAGTGCCTGCGAGTACAGGTCGTAGGCATCCTCGACCGCCAGCGCCTGCCGGGCACGTTCTGCGGCCGCTATCAGGTACTGGCGGGATCGCTCAGCTTCGCCTCCTTCCCGCCAATGGTGAGCCAGGATCGGCGCAATGTCTTCAGGCTCATCTGTCAGCTCCTCCAGCGCCGCAGCCGTGCGTGCATGCAGTTCTCGGCGTGAGGCTCGTGGCAGGGTCGAGTAGGCAGTGTCGAGGACAAGGTCGTGCTTGAACGCGAACTCCACGTCTCCTTCGACCTGACTCTGCGCTCGTCGCTGGATCAGCCCTCTCATTTCGAGGGCTTCCAAGGCGTCATCGAGGTCCGGAAGGCCGCTGACGATGCTGAGCACACCCCGCCAAAACGCCTTTCCGATTACCGAGGCGGGCAAAAGAGCCGCTCGTGCCTCAGCTGGGAGCGCGTCGATGCGGGCCGCCAGGACTGCGTGGATCGTGGGCGGCAGTTCATCGGCAACAGCGTCGTCCTGAATGGACGCGGCGAGCTCCTCGAGGAACAGCGGGTTGCCCTCCGCCGTCTCCACGATACGCGCGAGTACTCCTTCATCTGCCGTGGGAAGCA
>DATHPK010000333.1:0-19587 GCA_035483935.1 Acidimicrobiales bacterium | reverse complement strand
GCTCGGCGAGCGCCGTCTCGACGTCCGTCACGCCGGCTCCAACCGCCACACCCCGCCGCCGTCCCCCGTCTCATCGCGGACCACGACCATGTCGGCCAACGCCGCGCTTCCGCCGGCCTCGTCCCGGGCGCCGGGCCCCGTCAGGTCCAGCGCGAGCAGCGGGCTGCCCTCGCCCACCGGCGCCGGCCGATTCACCGCGCCGGCAACCGGATAGACCGGCCCGTCGCTCGTCGCCGTGCCCTCCCGCCACATCGCGCGGCAAATCCCGATTGCCTCGTCCAGCCCTGCTCCGAAGGGCGGCCCCAGACAGAGCACCGTGCGGCCGCCGTCCACCAGGTCCAGGCTCGTCGCCTCCCGGGCCAACAGGCTCGGGTGCCGCCCATCCTCGCCCAGCACCACCCGTGCCACCAACGTCACGCCGGGGACGGCGTCGCTCAGCCCAGCGAGAAGGACAAAGGGGTCGCCCAGCGGTCCCGGACCCACCAACACCGCCCCGATCCCCTCCTGCTGCGCCCGCACCGCCTCCGCCCGCAAGGCCGCGATGTCCATGGCCTGCAGAAACCTGAGTGGGCGTCCGTCCACGGCCAGGCAGAATACGGCCCGGACAGCTCGTACCCCTGTCGTCCCAGGTCAAACGCGCTCCCACCAACCCCCTAGGTCACGCGCCAAACCGGCCTGGGCCAGCCGTTCGAGTCCTCCGCACAGCTCGGCGAAGTCCAATCCCGAGATCCGAACCAACTCGTCCAGCGAGGTCGGCTCGAAGGTCAGGACGTCGAAGAGCGCCTTCTCCGAGGGCGGCAGATCCTTTCCGACCTCGCCGGCAGCGGGCTTCTTCGGAATCGGCACATGAGCTCCCCGCAGCGAGAGCGCCACCAGGACATCCGTCGCCGAACACACGGGAAAGGCTCCTTCGGCCATCAGTGCGTTCGTCCCCTCGGACGCGACGCTGCGGATCGATCCTGGAACCGCACCCACCCCCTTGCCGAGCATCATCGCCGCATCGACCGTGTGACGCGAACCACCGTGATGACGGCTCTCAACGACAACCACGACGTCGCTCAGTGCGGCCATGAGGCGGTTGCGCACGGGAAAACGCCACTTCTCCGTCCGCCCGCCGGCTGGTGATTCCGAAACCACAACCCCGAGCTCACTGACTCGTTGCCAGAGCCGAGCATGTCGCCGCGGATAAGGCTCGTCGACACCGCCTGCCACCACCGCGATGGGGGGCGCTCCCGCGCCGCAAGCTCCTTCGTGAGCTGCGCCGTCGATGCCCAGTGCAAGCCCCGACACGATGCTGACCTGCGCCGCCGAGAGATCCGCCGCGAGTTGCGCCGCAACGCCGATGCCGTAGCGAGTCGGCGATCGGGTGCCCACCAAGGCCACGGTCGGATGGGAGCTCAATGCAGCAGGGTTGCCGCGGCAAAAGACCACGGCCGGAGCAAATGGCAGATCGCAGAGGCGCTCGGGGTATCGAGCGTCACCCTGGAGAAGGACGGTGATCCCGAGGTCGCAGTGGCGTCGCCAGTGCCGCTCCACGTCCTCGCGGGCCTCGTCCGTCGCGCCGGTGATCCTCGCCCACGCGTCGGGAAGACCGTGTTCGCCCGCAGTCAGCTCGCGCAGCGTGGCGGGGCCCACCTTCGGGAGCAACGCAAGGGCAACGGCGTAGGCCTCGTCGGGTAGTTCGCTCATGCGATCACCGCCGACCTGCCGGCCCGCAACCGAATCGCCTCAGAGACATGATTGAACGTCACGACATCCGCTCCTTCCAAATCGGCCACTGTTTGTGCCACGCGCTTGACCTTGACGAAGCCGCGAGCGCTCAACGCGCCGTCTCGCAGCTTCTGGCGAAGGGCGTCGCTGGCTTCGGCTGTCAGCGCTGGCTCTGCGTCTCCTCGGGCAGCTGCCCGCTGGCGCGCCGCTGCAACGCGACCTGCGACATCCGCCGACGGTTGACCCGGAGCCTCCGAGAGCAGGTCTTCGGCGCTCGGTCGACTGATGGGGACGACCAAGTCGAACCGGTCCAAGAACGGCGCCGAGATGCGGCGACGGTAGCGCTCCCGAATGACCACCGAACACTTGCACGCGCCGTCGAACACCCCCTCGCCGCAAGGACAAGGGTTCATCGCCGCGACGAGCAGAAAGTCCGCCGGAAAGGTGATGCTGCCGCCGGCACGGTTGATCCGGATCACCCCTTCTTCGAGTGGCTGGCGCAGGGCTTCGAGCGCGGCGATCGAAAACTCACCAAGCTCGTCGAGGAAGAGGATGCCGTTGGTGGCGAGACTCACCTCGCCGGGACGAAATGTGAAGTTGCCCCCACCGACCAGGGCAACAATGGTGGCCTGATGATGAGGAGCTCGGAACGGAGGGCGTTCGATCAGTCCTCCCACGGGTAGTGCTCCGCCAGCGCTGGAATGGACGCGGGACACGGTCAATGCCTCCTCTTTGCTCAGCGGGGGAAGAAGGCTCGGCAGACGTTCGGCCAACATCGTCTTGCCCGAACCCGGGGGACCAACCAGCAACAAGTGATGCCGACCGGCTGCCGCCACCTCGAGCGCCCGCCGGCCCACCATCTGGCCGCGGATCTCTGAGAGATCGGGGCCCGTCGGTACGTTGACGCTCGATGCCGCCTCTGGCGGCGCGGGCCAAGCTGCCTGTCGACGGAGCACCAACACCAGGTCCGAGAGCGTGGCCACGCCGTGAACGCCAGTACCCCGAATCAGTGCCGCCTCGTGGACGTCAACGAGTGGAACGACCAGGCCCGGTGATGAAGCCGCCTCAGCCAGTGCGAGCATCCCTGGCACGTGACGTAACGACCCGTTCAGACCGAGCTCACCGCAAAAAGCCAGGCCTTCCGTGCAATCGGGCGGCAGATGACCCGTCGCCACGAGTAATCCGACGGCAATCGGCAGATCGAGGCCTGCTCCGGCTTTGCGAATACCGGAAGGGGCCAGATTCACCGTCACTCGGGTCATTGGCCAGGGCAAACCACTGGAGAGCACGGCCGCTCGAACGCGGTCTCGTGCTTCCCGTACCGCAGCATCGGGGAGGCCAACGATGGTGAATCCCGGCAGGCCGTTTGAGACATGGACTTCCACTGAAACGGCACAACCGAGCGCACCGCTCAGCGTCGCGGAGGTAATCGCTGCCAACATGCCCGGCGAACGGTCGGGGCGCGGCCGATGAAAGAGAAGATTCCTTCTTCTTCAGCAATACCGCGGCGACGGGCGGAGCTCGCGCGTGGGTATATATGCCAAAAAGGGGGTTTCGCGTCTGCCCCTATACGCGCCCCGCTGACCGCGTATACAGGGCCGGGACAAACCCGACTCGCGGCATGGGTTTTGTTCGGGGAGGCGTGCGACCCCGTTCACGAGTCGCCAGGACGCGTCAACCGGCAATCACCCCGAAGGGCCTCTTCAAGCGAACCTCGCCATTCGCGCGTATACACCCACGCGAGAAACCCCCGACGGTTGTGGTGATGATGCGCGACGAGGCTCCGATCCGGGCTCTGGGAGAGCCGACCCGAAGGCTTGCCTCAGCTCTGCGGCGGCAACTCTCCGGTCGGCGGCTTCGCCGGCGTCGCGACCGGCGGCGCACTCCCATTGCTAGCGGCGCCCATGTCTTCCTTGCGCAGTGTCGACAACAGGACCTCGGCCGCGCCCATGAGGCTGGTCGCCTCGTAGGGCACGACAACTTTGGCGTTGTCGGAGGCGGCGATGTCCTGCAACGCCCGGAGCTGCAGCACGGCCAGCGTGTGGGGGTTGATCGTGGCGGTGTCGATCGAGGTCAAGCGCGACGCCTCGCCCTGGCCACGGAGCTCCAGCGCCTTCTTCTCGCCCTCGGCCTGCAGCTCCAGGACCTTCATCTGCGCCTCGGCCCGCAAGATGGCCGACTGCTTGGCGCCCTCGGCCTCGAGCACGGCCGCCTGCTTGCGCCCTCCGGCGCTGTTGATGGCGGCCTGCTGCTCCCCTTCTGACTTGAGAATGGCGGCGCGCTTGTGCTGCTCGGCCTCCTTCTGCTCTGACATCGCCTGCACCACGTTCATCGGCGGGGTGATGTCGAGGATCTCGATCCGGTTGAGCCGCACGCCCCACTTCGCGGTCGCGTCGGCCATGTGGTCCTGCATGCGACTGTTGATGGTCTCGCGCTCGGAGAGCGCCTGGTCGAGGGAGAGCTCCCCGAACACCGCCCGCAGCGCCGTACGCGAGAGCTGGTCGACGGCCAGTTGGAAGTCGTTGATCTCGAAGAGTGCGCTCCTGACGTCGATCACCTGGCAAAAGATTGTGGCGCTCACCTGCAGGGACACGTTGTCCTTGGTGATGACCGCCTGCTGGTCGCCCGTCATGGGGAACTCGCGCACGTCGACCTTTTCCATCTTGTCGATGAAGGGTGTGAGGACGTGCAGGCCCGGCTGGCCTACCGTCTTGAACTCGCCGAGGCGCTTGACCACGCCCACGCTTCCCTGCTGGACGATCTTGATGAACCGCGAGGCAAACAGGGTGACGATCCCGACCGCAGCCAGGGCGGCCACAATGACGATCCCCAGCACTTCTCCTGCCGATGCGAACATGGGGTACCTCTCTTCTAGATGTCGCTGGCGTAGACGACGAGCAGCCCTCGCTCGACGTCGGCAACAACGACGTTGGTCCCTACGGGGATACAGGCTTCGGGATCCAAAGGGATTGCCAGCCACTCTTCGCCCCTGGCCCGGATCCGCCCGGGGTGATGCGCGCCGTCAATGGCCTTGGTCACCAGGGCGGTATCCCCGATCATCCCCTGAACACCGTTGAGCACGGCTCCACCTTATTACCGGCCGATGAAACTGGGCTCCCGCTTCTCTTTGAAGGCGGCCATGGCCTCGGCGGTGTCCACACTCGAGAAGTTGAGGGCCTGGCACCGGGCTTCGTCCTCCACGGCCTGCTCCATGGAGGCGTTTGAGGACGCGTGGAGCAGCGATTTGGTCATGGAGATCGCAAGCGGCGGCCCGTCTGCCAGACGGCGCGCCCAGTCGTCCACAAAGGCGTCGATCTCCGCGACCGGCAACACCCGATTGACCAGGCCGATGGCCAGAGCCTCCTCGGCGCTCCACATGTCGCCGAACAATGCGACTTCCTTCGCTCGGGCCATACCGATCAGGCGGGGCAGCAACCAAGAGGCGCCGTTGTCCAAAGAGAGCCCGCGCTTGGAGAAGATCATCGACAACCGTGCCAACTCGGTGCATACCACGAGGTCGCACCCCAGCGCCAGCGAGAACCCCGCCCCGACCGCCACGCCGTCGACCTTGGCGATCGTCGGCTTGCTGATGTGGTGCAGTGCCAGTGCCACGTCGCCGAGCCGGCGCATCCGCGACAACGCAGACCGGGAGGGATCGTTCGTGGGACCCTGCGAATCCCCGAGGTCCGCACCCGAGCAGAAGGCTCCGCCGGCGCCCGTCAACACCATCACCCGGTCGTCCGGGTTGTCCTCGATCTCCTCGAAGATCTCCCGCAGCTCCAACAACATCTTGCCGCTGGCTGCGTTCTTGCGTTCCGGCCGGTTCATCGTGACGGTGACGACACCGTCTTTGCGCTCGATGAGAAGTGTCTCCATGGAGACCGACCCTACGCCGCGAACCTCTTAGAACGCACTTTCCACGACGTGGAGCGCCTCGCCGGTCACCGCGACGACGTCGAAGCGGATGTGGTCGTAGTAGATGTCCTGGCTCTGCAGGTAGGCGGTTGCGAGCTTGCGCAGGCGCTGCTGCTTTGCGGGCGTCACGGCCTCCAAAGGGTGACCCCGGGTGTTCGACGTCCGTGCCTTCACTTCGCAGACGATCAACGTCACGCAGCCCGGGGGGTTGACCTGCGTGCACAGCAAGTCGATCTCACCCAGGGCACAGCGCCAATTCCGCGCCACGATCTCGTAGCCGTTGTCGACGTACCACTCGGCGGCCCAGTCCTCGCCCTTGTGGCCCAACGCGATCCGTCGGTTCCGGTGGCTCACGCCGGAGAACGGTCGCACTCGCTCCCCGCAGTCCACCGACAAGAGTCAGGCGACCACCGTCAGACTCAGACGGAGACTCCGTCCGAGAGCTCCTGTTCGGGCAGGCGCTCGATGTTCACGTCACGGAACGTGATCACCCGTACCTCCGGGACGAAACGGGCGGGCCGGTACATGTCCCACACCCAGGCGTCCCGCAACTGGACCTCGATACAGGCGGGCGTCGTGTCGGCACGCACGTTCAACGACACTTCGTTCGCCAGATAGAAACGCCGCTCCGTCTCGATCACATAAGCGAAGACCGGAAGGACGGCCCGGTACTCCTGGACGAGCCCGAGTTCGATCTCGGACTCGTAACGCTCGAGGTCTTCCTCGCTCATGGAAGGGTCCTACGCGTCAGCAGCCTCCTCGGCACCGTCGCTCTCCTCGTCCGCCGACTCGGCAACGACCTCGTCATCCGACTCCGCCGCCGCAGCCTCGTCGTCGCCAAGCGCCTCGTCACCCTCGGCGAGCTCGACGTCGTCGAGCGTCAACTCTTCGGCCTCGTCGACCTCGACATCCACCTCATCAACCTCGACCTCATCAACCTCGACCTCTGCCGCCGCGCCCTTCGCAGGCCCACGGGCCACACGCCGCTCCTTGATCTTGGCCGCCTTCCCGTGGCGTTCACGCAGGTAGTACAGCTTGGCTCGGCGCACATCGCCCAGCGTCGTGACCTCGATCTTGGCGATCGTCGGCGAGTGCACCGGGAAGGTCCGCTCGACCCCCACGCCGAACGACACCTTGCGGACGGTGAAGGTCTCCTGCACACCGCCGCCCTGGCGCCGCATGACGGCGCCCTGGAACACCTGCACCCGCTCGCGGTTACCCTCGACGACCCGCACGTGCACCTTGACGGTGTCGCCGGCGCGGAATTCGGGGATGTCCGAGCGCAGGCTGTCGCGGTCGATCGTGTCGGTGGGTTGCATGACGGGCGTTCCTTCGAAATTCGGGTCAGGCCGGCTCGGCCGGGTCCACCCGCTCTGAGCCGGACGGAACATGGTAGCCGTGCTCGACCAGCGACCGCACGTCGTCATCCGAGAGCGCCGACGCCCTGACCAGGCGCTCCAACAGATCGGGCCGCCGCGCCGCCGTGCGCAACAACGCCTGGGTCCGTCTCCAGGCGGCGACCGCCCCGTGATCGCCGGACCGCAGCACGGCGGGGACCGACCACCCACGGAACGACGCCGGTCGCGTGTACTGCGGGTACTCGAGCAGCCCGTCCGAGAACGACTCGTCCGCCGCCGACTCCTCGTTGCCGAGCACCTCGGGTCGCAACCGCGCCACCGCCTCGACCACCACCAGCGCCCCCAGCTCGCCGCCCGCCAGCACGAAGTCGCCCACGGAGAGCTCGCCATCGACCAGGTGGTCGGCCACCCGCTGGTCGACCCCCTCGTAGCGCCCACACAACAGCGAGAACCCACCCGATGGCCCGTCGGCCAGCGCGGCCAGCTCGGCAGCGACCGACTGGTCGAAAGCTCGGCCGCCCGGTGACAGCAAGAACAGCGGACGAGGCAGGTCAACCACCGCCTCGACACTCGAGAACAACGGCTCGGGCATGAGCACCATGCCGGCGCCCCCACCGAAGGGCGCGTCGTCGACGGAGCGCCGAATGTCTGACGCCCCCTGGCGAAGATCGTGCACCCGCACGTCCAGGGCACCGCCGGCGACGGCCCGCCCGAGGATCGACGCCCCGCAGTACCCGGCCACCACGTCGGGAAAGATCGTGAAAACGTCGACCCTCACAGGTCCAGCAACCCCTCGGGGATGTCGACGTCGACGGTTCCCGCCGCAGCGTCATGGCCGGTCACAAAGTGCACGGGGATCAACCCCCCGGACTCGAGCACCATGAGGTCGCTCGCCGGGTTCGCCTCGACGGCCGCGACGCGCCCTAACGGGGCGCCGTCAGCGTCACGCACGAGAGCGCCGACCAGCTCGTGCACCCACAAGGTCCCGGGCCGGTCGAGGCCCTCGGCCGAGAGCTCGATCCCCCGCAAGCGCTCCGCCGACGGACGATCGGCACACTCGGCGAACGTCACGATGAAGCGGTCGCTCCCCGAGCCGCCCGGCGCCGGGCCCGACACGACGACCGACAGCGGACCAGCGGGCGACGACAAAACAGTGCCCGGGCTCAGCCGTTCCAGCTGGTCGGTCCAGAGCTGGACGATGACCTCGCCGCGAAGGCCGTGGGGCTTGGTGACCCGGCCGATCTTGAGGAGGTCCGTCGAGCCGGACCCGGACTCAGTCGTCGACGATGTCCACGCTGGCCTGGACGCCGTCCTTGGCGCCGGCCACGTTGACCATGGTGCGGATGGCCTGGGCCGTGCGGCCGCGCCGACCGATGACCCGGCCCATGTCCTCGGGGGCCACGTGCAGGTTCAGGCGGACGCCGTTGCGACGTTCCTCGGTCTCGATCACCACGGACTCGGGGTCGTTCGACAGCGACTTGGCGAGATACGCGAGCACCGACATCGCCGTGCCCCCGCCCAACGCGGTTCGCTCGTTGCCCATTCCGGCCTGGTTGCCCTCACCGGCGACCTCGTCCACGTCCTCGATGTCGTCGCCGTCGTCCAGATCCTCGAGGTCGTCCCCGTCGTCGATGTCGTCGACGTCGTCCACGTCGTCCCCGTCGTCGAACTCGTCGTCGGCCCCGGCCGCGCCGCCACCGCCCACCTGGTTGATGTCACCCGCCTCGTAGAGATCAGTCACCTGGTCCTCACTTCGCCTTGGCCGACGCGGACGCGGCCGAGAACTCTTCCCAGGCGCCGCTCGTCTTCAGGAGCCGCTCGACCCGCTCGGTCGGCTGGGCGCCGTTGATCAGCCACTTCACCGCCTTCTCGTTGTCGATCTGTATGACGGCGTCCGGCTCGGCGGTCGAGGCGCCCCGGGGTGCGTAGGTGCCGACGATCTCGAGGAACCGGCCGTCGCGGGGCGACCGGCTGTCGGCCGCCACGACCCGGTAGGTCGGCTGCTTCTTCTTGCCCATCCGCACGAGGCGGAGCTTCACTGCCACGAATTGATCCCTTCCACGCTACGAATGTCCAGGTCCCCGAGGCTTCGCATTCCGAGGTTTTCCCAGGGACGGCGCATCGACGGACGCGCTCGGCTGAACATTCTGCCAGATGGGGAGGGCGGCGGCCTCCCACCTCCGCCGGATCTGATCCGGAGGGGTCCGGGCAGCTGCGTCCGGCCCCGATTCCGCCGCGCCGTGGACGGGCAACCCGTGGTAGGACGGATCGCCACGGGGGTATCGGAACGGGCACATGGCAAGGGTGAGAGGGGGCTGATGCGGCTCCGGCGGTCGAACTGTGAGATGCCCGGGATCACGAGGCAGCGCAGGGGAAAGGGCTTCAGCTACGCCTATCCCGGTGGGCGGCGGGTGCAGGACCCCGAGACGCTCGATCGCATCCGGGCCCTGGCCGTGCCGCCGGCGTGGACGGACGTGTGGATCTGCCCCTGGCCCAACGGCCACATCCAAGCCGTCGGAACCGACGCCGCCGGGCGGCGCCAGTACCGCTACCACGACCAGTGGCGGGTCCACCGTGACCGCGAGAAGTTCGAGCGAGTGCTCGACTTCGCCGCCGTGCTCCCTGATGTGCGGGCCGTCGTGACGCGTGATCTGGCCCAGGAGGGACTCGGCCGCGACCGCGTCTTGGCCGCCGTCGTCCGCCTGCTGGACGTGGGGCTCTTCCGCGTGGGCGGCGAGGAGTACGCACGCGAGCACGAGACCTTCGGCGTGACCAGCCTGCACCGGGAGCACGTCCACATCCATCACGGGTCAATGGTGTTCCGCTATGCGGCGAAGGACTCCAAAGAGCGCGCCGTCGAGATCCGCGACGACGATGTCCGTCCGGTGGTCGACTCGCTTCGTCGCCGCCGCTCCGGTGGCGAGCATCTCTTTGCCTACAAGGACGGCGGTGAGTGGATCGAGGTGCACGCCCCTGACGCCAACGCGTACATCAAGCACGCCGCCGGAGGTGAAGAGTTCTCGGCCAAGGACTTCCGGACGTGGTCGGCGACGGTATTGGCGGCGGCCGCCCTCGCCGAAAACGGCACGGTCGATGGTGGCAAACGAGAACGGAAGCGGGCGGTGGTGGCGGCGATCGCGGAGGCGGCGGACTACCTCGGCGACACGCCCGCCGTAGCCCGGTCGTCCTACGTGGACCCCCGGGTGATCGACCGTTTCGAGCACGGTGAGACCATTGCGGACTGGCTCCCCCGTCCTCCGCAGCTCGAGAAGCTGAGCGGCGGTCGTGGGTCACGGGCACGGCTGCGACGCACGGTCGAGCAAGCAGTGATCGACCTCATCAACGAGCCGGAGGGCGCGCCGAAGTCAGGCGCGGCGTGAGCGTCGCCTAGCGGTTCTTGGGCGGCGTCACCCGCCCGCCCTTCTTCTTCTTTTTGGTCCCCTTGTTGACGTTGACCACGGGCCGAGCCGTGCCCCCCGCCCCCGCACCCGGCGGCAGGCCGGGGAACCCGTTGGCCAGTTCGGCGAGGTCGGCCTCGGAGGCGTCGCCACCCATGAGTTGGGAGAGCATGTCGAAGTCCGAGCCGCCGGGGGCGCCGACGGCAGGCCCTTGTCCGGGGGCACCGAGTCCGGCCGCCTGCTGGGCCATTTTGCGAGCGGCTCGGCCGCTCATCACGGACATGGAAGGCATACCGGGGAGGTTGGGCATGTTGCCCGACGCCATACCCTTCATCATCTTCTGCATCTCCTTGAACTGCTTCAGCAAGGAGTTGACGTCCTGGACGGACGTGCCCGACCCGCGGGCGACACGGCTGCGGCGGGAGCCGTCCATCATCGTCGTGTCGTTGCGTTCTGCGGGCGTCATGGAGCAGACGATCGCCTCGACCTTGGCGACCTCACCGTCGTCGATCTGGCCGGCCGCCTCACGCATCTCCTTGTTCATGCCGGGCATGAGGCGCATGAGGCCGCCGAGCGAACCCATCTTCTTGACCTGGCGCAGTTGGGAGAGGAAGTCCTCGAGCGTGAACTGGCCCTGCATGAGGCGGCTGGCGCTCTTCGCCACCTCGTCGGTGTCCATGGTGCGCTCGGCCTGCTCGATGAGGCTCAGGACGTCGCCCATGCCGAGGATCCGCTCCGCCATGCGGTCGGGGTGGAACAGGTCGAAATCGACGAGGCGCTCGCCCGTCGAGGCGAACGCGATCGGGCGGCCGACGACGCCCTTCACGGAGAGCGCGGCGCCGCCGCGGGCGTCGCCGTCGAGCTTGGTGAGGATCACGCCGGAGAGCTCGAGCGCATCGTGGAACGCCTTCGCGGTGGCGACGGCGTCCTGTCCGATCATGGCGTCGATGACGAGGAACGTGTAGTGCGGTTCGGTGGCTTTGGAGATGGACTTGATCTGCTCCATCATCTCGGCGTCGATCGTGAGCCGCCCGGCCGTGTCGATGATGCAGATGTCTCTGCCGAGCCGCCGCGCTTCTTCGACCCCGGCCTGCGCGCAGCGGACGGGATCGGTCGGCTCCGAGAAGACGGTGACGCCGACCTGGTTGCCGAGGACCCTTAGTTGCTCGACAGCAGCCGGTCGTTGGAGGTCGGCGCCGACGAGCAGCGGGTTGCGCCCCTGCTGCTTCCACCACTGCGCGAGCTTCGCCGCGTTCGTCGTCTTTCCCGCGCCCTGCAACCCCGCCATGAGGACGACGGTCGGCGGTTTGGATGCGTAGGTCAGCTTCAGCGTCTCGCCGCCGAGGACGTTGACCAACTCCTCGTGCACCGCCCTGATGACCTGTTGGCCCGGGCTCAGGCTCTTCGACAGCGCCTCGGTGCTGACGCGCAGGCGGATGCCGTCGCAGAACCTGCGGGCGACTGACAGTTCGACGTCGGCGTCGAGGAGCGCAGTGCGGATCTCCTTGAGCGCCTCGTCGAGGTCCTCGTCGCTGATACGACCCTTGCCCCTCAGCCGTGTGGAGATGCGCTCGAGGCGGTCGGACAGGGCGTCGAACATGGGGACTCAGGTTAGTGGGGTGATCTGGAGCCGCTGCGGCGACCGGCTACCGTTTTCCGCCATGGCCCGCCCCTCTTTCTCCCTGCGCTCTGGCGCGCTCGTGACCGGCGTCGTCCTGGCCGGAGCCCTCGGGCTCGCCGCCTGCAGCTCCTCGCCCTCGAACTCCGCCTCGAACACGACGACCACCGCGGGAGGGAGCGGCGTCGGCCCGTCGACCACGGTGACGGCACCGCCGGGCAGTCCCCTCAACGCCATTGCGTCGATCCCCGCGGCCGACCGCTCGCCCGCCGGCACGGCCGGGACCGCGCCGACGGTGACGGTGCCGTCGGGGACGCCGCCGACCCAGCTCGAGAGCGCCGACCTCATCACCGGCACCGGCGCGGCCGCGGCGAGTGGCGACCCGGTGACGGTGCAGTACGTGCTCGCGACCTACTCGAGCGGCAAGGTGATCCAGTCGTCGTGGACGAGCCAGCCGTTTACCTTCACGTTGGGGCATGGCCAGGTCATCCCCGGGTGGGACAAGGGCGTCGTCGGCATGAAGGTCGGCGGGCGTCGTGAGCTCATCATCCCGCCGAACCTCGGCTACGGGGCCCAGTCTCCCGGGGCCGGCATCGCCGCCAACGACACCCTCGTCTTCGTGATCGACCTGCAGAAGATCGGCTGAGCGTCTGTCCCGGTTGCTGACCGGGCCGGAGCTGGCAGGCTGGCGGACGTGATGGAGACCGCCCACTGGATAGAGACGCTGCGCACGGAGGGCGCCCGCATGACCGCGGCGGCACGGGCCGTATCGGCCGACTCGCCGGTGCCGACCTGTCCCGAGTGGGTGGCGCGTGATCTGATCCGCCACCAAGGCGGCGTGCACCGCTGGGCGACGTCGTTCGTTGCGGATGCGCGCACCGAGCCGCCGTCCGCGACGCTCGAGGAGGTCGCGGGCGGCTGGCCGGGCGACGAGGAATTGGGCGACTGGTTCGAAGCCGGGTACCTGGCGCTGCTGCGCGCCTTGGAGGCCGCGCCGCCGGACCTTCAGTGTTGGACGTTCCTGCCCGCGCCGTCGGCGTTGGCGTTCTGGAGCCGCCGGCAGGCGCACGAGACCTCGATCCACCGCGTGGACGCAGAGCTCACGGCCGGACGTTCGGCGGGCCAACTCTCGTCGATCCGGCCGGAGTTCGCCGCCGATGGCGTGGACGAGCTCCTCGTCGGTTTCATGCCGCTGCGCTCCGCCAAACTGCGGGCGGACGAGCCTGTGTCCTTGGCCTTCCGGTGCACCGACGTCGAAGGCTCGTGGGTGCTGGCAATCGGGCCCGAGGGTGCCGTTGCGCGTGCGGAGGCCGGGCCCGGTCAGGTGGTGGGCGAGGCTGCTGCATGCTCGGTGTCGGGGCCGGCGACGAACCTGTATCTCGCGCTGTGGAACCGCGGCGCGTACGAGACGCTGGAGATCGAGGGTGACCGGGCGGTGCTGGACCGCGTCGGTGACGCCATGGGTCTGCACTGGACGGACGACTGACCCGGTCCTCACCCGGTCGCAGTGCTCTTCGCGCTAGGCGACGATCGTCCGCCCCGCCCTCGTCAGCGCCGCTTCGGTTTCACGCCCCAGTTCGGCGACCAGGTCGGCCGCCGGGGAGATGCTCTCGATGAGGTCGATGGCCTCGCTCGCCCACACGGGGATGACCGAAAGGTCGGCGTTCTGCGCTCCGACCTCGTATTCGGCCTTGGCCGCGTCGTCGGTCTCGAGCTCCTCCTCCCGGCCGCGCCAGCGTTCCAGGAACTCGTTGCGCAGAGTCCGCGCCTGGTAACGGCTCGGCCAGGGCGCGCTGCGCGCGATGTCGAGCACCCGGCTGCGCTCGGTATTGCCCCCGTGACCATCGAGGATGGCCTTGACATATTCGGCGCTCAAGAGCGCCTCGCTCGTCGCCTCGAACCTGGTGCCGAGCAGCGCGCCGGAGGCACCCAGGCACAGGGCCGCGGCGATGCCGCGCCCGTCCGCGATGCCACCCGCCGCAAGCACCGGAACCGGCGCAGCAAGGTCGACGACGATCGGCACGAAGGGAAGCGTCGAGCCGCCGCCACTGTGCCCGCCGGCCTCCGCACCCTGCGCGACGATCACGTCCGCGCCGACGTCGAGCGCGGCCTGAGCCTCCTCGAGGTCGGTCACCTGCACGATCAGTGTGACGCCCGCCTCGAGGACGGGCCCTGCCAACGGGGCCGGGTCGCCGAACGACAGCATCACCGCGTGCGGTCGGGAGGCGAGCGCCGCCTCGACGCTCTGACGCGACGTCGACCACGACTGGAAACCCACGCCCCACGGCCTGTCCGTCAGTCTCGCGACGACGTCGAGCTCCCGGTCCTGGAAGTCACGGTCCTCACGCCCGCACCCGACCAGCCCCAGGCCCCCGCCGTTGGAGACCGCCGCTGCGAGCGCGCCGCCGGCGATCCCGCCCATCGGCGCGAGAGCGATCGGGATCTCGACGCCGACCAGCCCCGTGAACGCCGTGCGCAGCGTCACGGGCGGGACATGGAGGGTCGACGGCCCCGGGGGTACCTCAGGCCGCCTCGCCCTCGACGAGGACCAGCGTGCGCTCCGGCACGGCACGCCGGCCGAAGAGCCAGTAGCTCACGGATCCCGAGGTGTTCAGGAGGGAGGCGAGGCGCCACATGCCCTTCTTGCCCCGCACGGCGGCGGCCGGGCGCCGGCTCAGGTCGCGCCAGGTCAGGCTCAGCATGATGACGTGGATCACGAGCCCCACCGTCAGGACCCGCTTCTGCTTCTCTGTCATCGGCGGCATCGGTCTCGACTCCTCGCTCCGCTCGTCGCTCGGTACTCCAGCGTCGCGCAACCGACGGCTGCGTCTCAGTCGCCTGCGAGGAGCGCGTCGACGAACTCGTCGGGGTCGAAGTCCACGAGGTCGTCGGCACCCTCGCCCAGCCCGACCAGCTTGACAGGCAGGCCGAGGTCACGCTGGACGGCGATGACGATGCCGCCCTTGGCCGTGCCGTCGAGCTTCGTGAGCACGATGCCGGTCACGTCGACGGCCTCGGTGAACTGGCGCGCCTGCGCCAGAGCGTTCTGGCCGGTCGTGGCGTCGAGAACGAGCAGGACTTCGGTCACATTGCCGGGATCGCGATCGGCGATGCGGCGGATCTTCTTCAGCTCCTCGACGAGGTTGGTCTTCGTGTGCAGCCGGCCGGCCGTGTCGGCCAGCACGAGGTCGTTGCCGCGGGCCGCGGCGCGCTGCACGGCGTCGAACACGATGGCGGAGGGATCGCCGCCCTCGGCGCCGCGCACGATCTCGGTGCCCGTGCGCTCCGCCCACATGGCGAGTTGGTCGGCGGCGGCGGCCCGGAACGTGTCGCCGGCGGCGAGGAGGACCGATCGGCCGGCTTCCGTCTGCCGGCGGGCCAGCTTGCCGATCGTCGTGGTCTTGCCCACGCCGTTCACGCCCACGATGAGCCACACGTCGGGTGCGCCGTCCTTCCCGTCGAAGCGCAGGGCGCGGGTGTCGGCCGTCTCGAGCAGCTCGCGGATGGACTGGCCGAGCGCGGCGAGCAGATCGTCCCCGCTGCGCACTTCCTTGGACTCAACCTTGGCGCGCAGGTCGGCCAGGAGCGCGTCCGCGGTGGCGACGCCGACGTCGGCCCGGATGAGGGCCTCTTCGAGGGAGTCCCACGTTGCCTGATCGATGCGGCCGGCCCGGAGTGCGGCGACGGCGCCCCCGAACAGGCCGCGCACGCCGCCGAGGCGGCTGCGGTACGTGGCGGGCGGGGCCTCGGCCTCGGCCTCGACGATCGGCTCGGCGACCGGTGCAGGTGCAGGTGCAGGCTCGGCGGCGACGGTGGGCGGCGCGGTGGGTGCCGAGGGCGCCGGCTTCGTCGCGGGTTTGGTCGGTGGGCGTGTCGGCGGCGCGGTCGGCGGCGCCGACGTCGGTCCGGCGGTACCACGGCCACGCCGCCGGGAGCGCACGGCGGTAACCGAACCGGCCGCCACCGCCAAGACGATCACGACGACGGCGATGATGATGTACGTCCCCACCATCGAAGCAAGCAGCAGACCCACCACGTCGATCGCACCGGTCACGCCGGCGACGGCTCCGTTTCCTTCTCCTTCTCGACCCTCTGCGAGACGACCTGCGACGAGCCGCCGGGCGCCATCGTCACGCCGTAGAGCGCGTCGCCGGTCTCCATCGTGCGCTTCTGATGGCTCACGATGAGCAACTGCGCCTCGTCGCGGAACTCGTGCACGAGGGCGAGGAAGCGGGAGAGGTTGACGTCATCGAGCGCGGCCTCGACCTCGTCCATCATGTAGAAGGGCGAGGGTCGGCTGCGGAACACCGCGAAGAGGAACGCCAACGCGGCCATGGAGCGCTCGCCGCCCGAGAGCAGCGAGACGCGGCGAATGTTGCGGCCGGCCGGCCGGACCTCGATCTCCACGCCCGTGTTGAGGAGGTCGTCGGGCTCGAGGAGCGTGAGGCGGCCGGTGCCACCGGGGAACAGCATGGCGATGAGTGCGGAGAAGTGGTCGTTGACGTCGGCGGCCGCGGCGGCGAAGGACGTCATGATCTCGTGGTCGAGGGTGCGCACGACCTCGTGGAGCTCGCGCCGTGCGCCCCGCACGTCGTCGACCTGCGCCTCGAGCTCCTTGTGGCGCTCCTCGAGCTGGCTGAGCTCCTCGAGCGCGAGCGGGTTCACCGGTCCGAGCGCGACCAGCTTGCGCTCGAGCTCGTCGCCGTGCTGTTTGAGCGTTGTCTTCTCGGGTGCCTCGGGCTCGGACAGGCCGACGAGCTCCTCGGGACGCGCGTTGAGGTCGCGGTGGATGTGCTCGGTGAGCGACTCGGTGCGCAGGTCCACCTCGTTGGCCTCGAGGTCGAGTGCCCGCGTGCGGTTGCGCACGGCATCGAGTCGTTGTTCGGTGGTGTGGCGGTCCTGGCGGAGTTGCTCGAGCTTCTCGCCGCCGGCGCGGACCGCGTCGACCTGGTCCTGGTAGTCGTGGCGCAGCGCGTCGAAGACCTGTTCGAGGCGCCCCTGCTCGGCGACGACGACCTCTTCGAGGCGGCGGAGCGCGGTGCCCTCGGCCTCGAGACGTTCACGGCGGGCCGCCGCACTGGCGCGCTCCTCGGCGTGGCCGGCCAGGCGCCGCTCGACCTCCGCATGCCTCTCGGAGAGGACACGGCGGCGCTCGGCGACACCGGCGACGCGCACCTCGAGCTCCTGGCGCCGGTCGAGGACCGCGCCACGGCGCTGCTCGAGCTCGCGCCATGCGTGAAGGGCCTCGGTCAGGTCCGGGAGCGCCCGGTCGAGCTGGGCCTCCTCCGCGGTGACCTCGGCGAGTCTCTGCTGCGCCTCGAAGACGGCGGTGCGGGCGTCATCGAGCTCGGCGGCCAGGCGGGTCTGCTCCTCGGCCGCACGCTCGACCTCGGCGCGCTTCGCCACGAGGGCGGCGCCGTGGCGGTCGGCGGCGCGCTCGGCCGCGGTACGGGCGTCGCGTGCCCGCGACGACGCGATGCGGGCCTCGGTCAGCGCGGCCTTGGCGAGCTCCGATGCGGCGGCGGCCTCTTCGGCCCGGCGCTGCGCTTCCTCGACGGCGGCCTTCGTGACGACGCCGGCGGCGTTGCGGACGCGCCAGCCCGTCGCGGCGAAGCGGTCGCCCTCGGGCGTGACCACGACGAGGTCGTCGCGCGCCAGCGAGAGGTCGATCGCCTCCTCCCAGCCGTCGACGCGCACGGCGTGCCCGACGAGCGTGTCGAGCACGGACTCGGCGACGGCACCGCCCTGGCGCGCGCGCACGTGGGAGCGCACCGACTCGGCGCTCGTGCCGGGCGGGAGCGCGCCGACGCCGGCGCCGGACCCCGGCGTCCCCCCCGCCCCGTTCTGCCGGGGCGCCAGCACCGCGCCCGTCACACCGCGCTCGCGCAGCGTCGCCAGCGCGGCCTGACCGGAACGGCGTCCGTCGACGACGACCGCGGCGACACCGGCGCCCGCGGCGGCCTCGAACGCGGCCTCCCAGCCGTCGTCGATCTCGACGAGGTCGACGAGGGAACCGACGACGCCGTCGACCTCCCGCAGGAGCTCCCGACCGCCGGCGCCCTGCAGCTCGGCGAGCGCGCGCTCCAAGGCCTCGGCCCGGGCCTCGCTGCGGTGGCGGGCGTCGGTCGCCTCGTCCGCCGTGGCCTGTGCGGCTTCGGCGGCGCGAGCCGCCTGCTGCAACTCCTCGGTGGTCGCGGCGAGGGTGGCGTCGAGCGCGGCGGTCGCGGCGTCGAGCTCTTCGGACTCGCGCACCAGCAGGTCCGCGCGCACCGCGGCGCCGGCCTGGCGCTGTTCGAACGAGGCCACGCGCTCGCCGAGGCTGTCGAGGTCCTGCTGCTCCCGGAGGGCCGCCCGGGTGATGAGCTCGCGGCGGGTGTGTGTGCGCGCCATGGCCTGCTCGGGATCGGGTTCGCCGCCCAGCACGTCCGCCCAGCGTTCGCGCAGCGCCGCGTCCTCGGCCTCGAGCGCCGCCGACGCTGCGGCCAGCTCGGCGCGCTCGGGTGCGCCGCCGGCCGTCTCTTCGGCGTCCGCCGTCGTGAGCTCGCCGGCCAGGCGGGCGGCCTCCGCCTCCAACGTGGAGACGACGTCGACGTCGGCGGCCGCATCCAGGGCCGCGAGCACGCCGCGGCCCCGCTCGCGCAACACGCCGAGGAGGCCACGGGCCCGCTCGACGAGGCCCTGGACCCGGCCCAGCGCGTTCGCCAGGTCCTCCTCCCGCCGCGACGAGAGCTCGGCCGTCGTGGACGAGGCTTCGGCGTCGAGCTGCTCGAGGGCGTCGTGCAGCTCGCGTTCCTCTTCCCGGCAGACCGTGAGGTTCTGGGCCGCGGCGAGTCGGCGTGACGTGAGCTCGGCCATCTCGGTCCCGGCCAGGTAGCGGCGCACGGCCAGGAGCTCGGAGGCGACGGCGTCGTGCGAGCGGGCGGCGGCGGCCTGGCGCTCCAGCGGACGGATCTGGCGCCGGACCTCGCGCACCAGGTCCCCCAGGCGCTCCAGGTTCTCGGCGGTGGCGGCCAGGCGGCGCTCGGCCCGCTCCCGGCGACGACGGTGCTTCAGGACACCCGCCGCCTCCTCGATGATGGCCCGCCGGTCCTCGGGTCGTGCGTTCAAGACCGTGTCGAGCTGGCCCTGGCCGATGATCATGTGCTGCTGGCGGCCGACGCCCGAGTCGCCGAGCAACTCCTGGATGTCCAGCAGGCGGCAGGGCGCCCCGTTGATGGCGTACTCGGAGTCGCCCTAGCGGAACAGGGTGCGGGTGATGGTGACCTCGGACAGGTCGACGGGGAGCTTCCCCGAGGAGTTGTCGATGGTCAGCGAGACCTCGGCCCGCCCCAGCTGGGGCCGCGACGAGGTCCCCGCGAAGATGACGTCCTCCATCTTCGCCGAGCGCAGCGAGCGTGGCCCCTGGGCCCCCAACACCCAGGTGACGGCGTCGACGACGTTGGACTTGCCGCTCCCGTTCGGCCCGACCACGACGGTGATCCCGGGCTCGAACTCCAGCACCGTGGGGTCGGCGAAGGACTTGAACCCCTTCATGCTGAGGGACTTCAGGAACATTCGGAGCGACCCTATCTGGTCACGACGGGCCGAT
>DATHPK010000332.1:0-1775 GCA_035483935.1 Acidimicrobiales bacterium | reverse complement strand
AGCCTCAAGGAACTGGTCGACGCCAAGCCAGGACTGCAGATCGCCGTCGGCGGCTGCCTCGCGCAAAAGGACCGCGAGCGCATCCAGGAGAAGGTCGGCTGGGTGGACGTCGTGTTCGGCACCCACAACCTCAGCCGCGCTCCGGTGCTACTGCGCCGCGCTCGCGACGAAGGCCCCGTCATGGAGATCCTCGAAGCGCCCGAGCCCGAGGCGGGCGCCGAACCACTCCTGGGTCCCGGCGCAGTCAGGGAGTTGCCCTATGCGGCCTGGGTCAACATCCAGACGGGGTGCGACAACTCCTGCGCCTTCTGCATCGTCCCGTCGGTCCGTGGCCCCGAAGTCAGCCGGGCCCCCGACGACATCGTCGCCGAGGTGGAGCTGCTCGCGCGCCGCGGCGTCAGCGAGGTGACGCTGCTGGGGCAGAACGTCAACTCGTACGGCCGCGACATCACACGGCGCCGTCCCCTCTTCGCCGACCTGCTGCGGGCCGTTGGCGCGGTCGACGGCATCGGCCGCATCCGCTTCACCAGCCCGCACCCCAAGGACCTGCGGCCCGAGACGATCGCGGCGATGGCGGAGACGCCGGAGGTCTGCGAGCACCTCCACCTCCCGCTGCAGTCCGGCAGTGACACGGTGCTGCGCACCATGCGCCGCGGGTACACGGCCAGCCGTTACCTCGAGCGTCTGGCGGCGGCCCGCGCCGCGATCGAGGACCTGGCGGTGACGACCGACATCATCGTGGGCTTCCCGGGGGAGACCGACGAGGACTTCGAGGACACGCTCGCAGTGTGCGCCGAGGCGGCCTACGACAGCGCATACACGTTCGTCTTCTCGCCGCGGCCGGGGACGCGGGCGGCCGCCATGGAGGATGCGTTCGTTCCGGCCGACGTGGTGAGCGAGCGTTTCGAACGGCTCAAGACCGTGGTGGACCGCGCCGCGCTGGCGCGTCACCAGGCGCGGGTGGGGCGCTCCGAGGAGGTGTTGGTCGAGGGCGTGAGCCGCCGCAACGAGGCCACGCTCACCGGCCGCACGCGGCAGGGCAAGCTCGTCCACTTCCCCCGGGCCGAAAGCGGCGACCCCGCTCCGGGGGCGCTGGCCGTCGTCACCGTGACCGACGGGCATCCCCATCACCTCTCGGGCCGGCTCGAGGAGGTGACGGCCCGGCCCCGTCACCGGGTGCTGATCCCGGTCGGGAGCGCTTGACCGCGGTCGCACTCGTCGGGGTCACCGCCTCCGGCAAGTCGGCCCTGGCCCTCGACCTGGCCGTGCGGCGGGGCGACTGCGAGATCATCTCCGTCGACTCCATGTGCGTCTACCGCGGCATGGACATCGGGACCTCGAAGCCCGACGTCGCGGCCCGCCGGGCCGTGCCCCACCACCTCCTGGACCTGGTGGACCCCGACGAGGAGTTCACGCTCACCCGGTTCCAGCGGGCGGCGCAGGCCGCTCTCGAAGACATCGAGCGACGGGGCCGGCACGCCTTGCTCGTCGGGGGAACCGGCCTCTATCTGCGGTCGCTGGTCGACGACCTGGAGATCCCGGGCCGCTATCCAGAGGTGGCCGCATCGCTCGAGGCGGAGCTCGACGCCGGCCAGGCCGATGTGGCCGACCTGCACGCCCGTCTGGCCGAGCTGGACCCGGTCGGCGCCACCCGTATGGAGCCGACCAACCGACGGCGGGTGGTGCGGGCACTCGAGGTCACGCTCGGCGCGGGCCGGCCCTTCTCCCGGTTCGGGCCGGGCCTGGAGGCGTACCCGGCGTCCGGCGTCCCGCAG
>DATHPK010000331.1:0-13172 GCA_035483935.1 Acidimicrobiales bacterium | reverse complement strand
GCGCCATGGCGTCCTCGTAGGAGTCCGGCACTCCTGCGGCGTGCATCACCGGGTTGTTCGGTACCCAGACGATGCCGCCGGACATGCAGGTCGAGCCGCCGATCAAGTCCTGCTTCTCCAACACCAGCGCGCTCGCCCCGGCATCGGCCGCGGTCAAGGCCGCGACCATGCCACCGCCGCCCGACCCAATGATCACAAAGTCGACGGTGGAGTCCCACGTCGTCATGTCACGACCCTCTCCGACCTTCACAGAACCACTGCAGCGTCAAACGAAGCTAGCAGGCCCCGTTGACGATTGCTACGGATCCGAAGTAATCTGCCATCGACCGTTTCGAGCACAAAGTTGGGGGCCGATGAGCGGGAACCCGAGCACGTTGACCTATCCGGCGGATGGCCTGGGCGCGCCGAAGGACCGTCATCCGGCGCCGCCGGCCGACCTCGGCCTGCCGCCCGGGACCGAAGTCTTCTCGGCCGACGACCACATCTCCCTTTCGGAGGACATCTTCTACGAACGACTCCCGGAAACCATGAAGGAGCGCGCCCCCCGGATCATGAACGTTGAAGGCGGCTGGTCCGTCGGCGTCGACGGGAAGTCCATCCTGGTGCCCGAGTTCATCCGTGTGGTCACACAGTACGACCCCGTACCCGGGTCACACGCGGGCGATGTCGAGGCCCGGCTGGCCGCGCTCGACTCGGAGGGTGTCGACAGAGAGCTCGCGTTCCCGAACTCCGTGCTCGCTCTGTTCGGCTGGCCGGACCGAGAGATGCGTGAGGCCTGCTTCCGCATCTACAACGAGTACATCGCAGAGGTCCAGGAGCGCTCCGGCCACCGCATCTACGGCGTCGGCCTGATCAACTGGTGGGACCCCGAAGGGGCACGCCGCACGGTCAACGAGCTCAAGGCGCTCGGACTCAAGACGTTCCTCATGCCGCTCATGCCGGGCAAGGATCTCGACGGCAAGCCGATCGACTATGCCGATCCCTCGATGGACGGCGTTTGGGATGCGATCGAGGAGGCCGGGATTCCGGTCTCCCATCACATCGGGGAGAACCCGCCGGCGACGCCCATCGCGTTCAACGCCATCAGCATCGGGATGCTCCAGTCCGTGGCGCCCTTCCGCGACACCTTTGGGAAGTACATCTTCGGCGGCATCCTCGATCGTCATCCGGGACTGAAGATCGGCTACTTCGAGGGAGGCATCAACTGGGTGCCGTCTGCACTGCAGGACGCCGAGCACATCGCGGCGTCGTTCCAGCACCTGGCCGACCTCCAGATCAAGCACGAGCCGACGTACTACTGGGACAACCACATGTGTGCCTCGTTCATGGTCGACCCGCTCGGGCTCGCACTCCTGGCCCGCATCGGCGTCAACCGAGTGATGTGGTCGACCGACTTCCCCCACAACGAGAGCACCTATGGCTACAGCAACGAGTCGCTGGCCTCTGTCGTAGACGCCGTGGGAGCCGATGCGACCGCCGCCATCGCTAGCGGCAACGTCAAGCGGTTCCTGGGGATCGACGCCTGATCCCCCAAGCGCTGAATCCTCCACGCTCGCCCTCACCACCCGCATCAGACAAGGAGCTCACTGACATGGCCGACAACGAATTCCCACCACCCGAGGAGATCGTCCTCTACGAGAAGGATCCCAGCACCAGGATCGCGACGATCACGTTCAATCGGCCGGAGCAGCACAACGTCCCGACCATCGGCGCCCGCAAGCGCTACGCCGATCTGATCTTCAAGGCCAGCATCGACGATGACGTGAAGGTGCTCGTGATCCGTGGCATCGGGGACCACCTGGGTACCGGGGCCGACCTCGATGAGGTGATGTACAAGCAGGCCGAGGGCAAGGTCCTCTGGGAGGAGTTGGGCCTGGACGAAGAGGACGACATCACGATGCCCCCGCAACGCTCCTATCGAGCCGGGGCATCCCTCTTGCACTGGTACGGCAACGTGCGATCGGGCTGCCGCAGCCTGCAGGACTTCAAGAAGATCAGCATCCTGGAGGTGAAGGGCTACTGCTACGGCTGGCACTTCTACCAGGCGGGCGACGCCGACATCGTGATCTCGTCCGACGACGCCCTCTTCGGGCACCCGGCCTTCCGTTACGTCGGTTGGGCGCCCCGCATGTGGCAATGGGCGACCATGATGGGCCTGCGCAAATTCCAAGAGATGGTGTTCACCGGTCGGCCCTTCACGGCGAAGGAAATGTACGAGTGCAACTTCGTGAACAGCGTGGTGTCCCGGGAGGATCTCGAGCGCGAGGTCGACAAGTATGCACGGGCCTGCGCGCGGACACGGCCGACCGACACGGTCTTCCTCCAGAAGACGTTCTTCGAGATCTACAAGCAACAGCAGGGCGAATACATGGGCAGCATGCTCAGCGCTTGGCTGGAGTCGATGGGTGGGACGGCGCGAAACGATGTGGACGGCAAGCGGGCCAACCTCAGCATGGAGACGATGGATGCGGGACTGAATGTCGAGGTCAAGAACAATGACAATGCCTACCCACCGGAATGGCGGCTGAGCCACTCCGGGCGCCAGCGCCGCGACGACGACGGCTGAGCGTGGCGCCTTCGCCCTCGCCGCCGCTGAGCGGACTCCGGGTCATCGACCTCTCCACCTGGATCGCAGGCGCCTACTGCACGAAGTTGCTTGCCGATGGCGGCGCGGAGGTCATCAAGGTCGAGGCGCCCGAGGGTGATCCCTTGCGCCGCTGGTCGGCGTCCGGCGCGGCAATCTCGCCGGGAGACGACGGCGCACTCTTCAATTTCGTTCACGCATCGAAAGAGAGCGTCGTCGTCGACCCCGGCGATGACGACCAGCTGGCCTCGCTCCAAGCGCTCCTCGCATCCGCCGACGCCGTCGTCTGGACGCGCGGCTCGCCCATCGCAGAGCATCCCTCTCTCCTGCCGGAGCAGATCCGCCGCGATCACGCGCACCTGATTGTCACGACCATCACGCCGTTCGGACTCGAGGGCCCCTGGCGCCATAGGGAGGCGACGGAGTTCACCCTTCAAGCCTGGTCAGGCGGGACCGTCGGGCTCGCGCGCGGTCGGCCCGACCGTGAGCCGGTGTACGTGGGCGGACAGATCGGCGAGTGGCTCGCGGGACTCTTCGCGGCCATCGGGACGCTCGCCGCCGGCTGGCGCGGGGACCCCCGCGGCGATCTCGTCGACGTCTCCATGCTCGAGGCACTGGCGTCGTGCCTCACCTACTACCCGGTGACGTTCAACGACCAGATGGGGCGCCCGATGCGCAAGAAGCGCTTCGTCCCGACGCCCGGCGTGGGTGCCGCGCGCGACGGGCTGGTCGGGCTCGGGGTCGGAACCGGACAGCAGTGGCTCGACTTCTGCGCTCTGGTGGAGCATCCCGAGTGGACCGAGGATCCCAAGTTCTACCTCGACCGCACCTCCCTCGAACCCGCGATCAACGAATGGATCGGCCGGCACACGGTCGAAGAAGTGCTCGACCTCACCTCGACCTTCCGGATCCCCAATGCACCGATCGTCAACGGCGCCAACGCCGCGACCTTCGAGCACTTCCGAAGTCGCGGGACCTTCGACGCGAACCCGAAGGACGGTGCCGTCAACCCGGGCCCGCCCTACCGACTCGGCGCCGCGTGTTTGCGTCCGGCTCAACCCGCGCCCGGACTCGGCGAGCACACCATCGAGGTTGCACTGCAGCGGCGCAACCGCACGCCGCCGACTCCGCCAACGCTGGCCACGGCGCCCGCATCCCCGGCCGCCCTCCCCTTCGAAGGGCTGCGCGTCCTCGACATGACCGCCTTCTGGGCCGGGCCGTTGGCGGGCCACGTGCTGGCGCTCCTCGGGGCCGAGGTCGTCCATCTCGAGTCCGCCAACCGCCCGGACGGCGTCCGCCTGGTGGGCGGCGTGCCCCAGAGCGAGGAGCGCTATTGGGAACGCGGTCCGATCTTCGCCGCGCTCAACACCAACAAGAAGAGCTTGACGCTCGACCTGCGCAATCCCCGGGGCAACCAGATCCTCCGGGACTTCGTCAAGACGTGTGACGTCGTCATCGAGAACTACACCCCGCGCGTACTCGACCAGCTGGGCGTGGACTACGAGACGCTCCGGCGCGAACGGCCCGATCTGGTCATGGTCCGGATGCCGGGATTCGGGCTCGATGGTCCTTGGCGCGACCAGGCTGCCTTCGCCTTCGTGATCGAGGACGCCTCGGGGCTGACGTGGTTGACCGGCCATCCGGACCTGCTCCCGTTCGAGCCGTACACGGTCGGGGACCCCAACGCCGGCCTGCACGCGCTCTTCGGTCTTCTCCTCGCGCTCCAACATCGACGCCGGACGGGGGAGGGTGGCCTGGTCGAGGCGTCGATGGTCGACGCCGCACTGAACATCGCGGCGGAACAGGTGATCGAGCACTCGGCGTACGGTGCGCTGCTCACCCGCCTCGGCAACCGAGGTCCGACAGCCGCGCCGCAGAACCTGTACCGGGTCGCGAAGGCCGACGAGAACGCACGGGACGACTCGTGGGTCGCCATCGCCGTCGCCACCGACGACCACTGGCGTTCGCTGCGCGCTGCGCTGGGCGAGCCGGACTGGGCCGCCGGTGCCGAGCTCGAGTCAACAGCCGGGCGCCGGCGTGCCGAGGACGAGATCGACGCCCGCCTTGGGGAGTGGTGCCGCGACAAGAAGGCCGAAGAAGTCGTGCGCCGGCTCTCGGACGCCGGAGTGCCGGTCGCCGCGGTCACCCAACCCCACCACCAGCCCGACCTGCCGCCGTTCCAGTCGCGCCACTTCTTCGAGGAAGTGAAGCACCCGGTGATCGGCAACTCTCGCTACAGCACGCTCCCCATCAGGTTCGAGCGCGGCCCCGAACGGTGGCACACGCGCCACGCGCCCCTGCTCGGGGAGCACAACCGCGAGCTCCTCGGCCAGCTCGGCCTCACGAGCGACGATCTCGATGCGCTGGAGGCCGAGGGCGTGATCGGCGAGTCACTCGTCGCGGGAGCCTGAGCGCGTGGCCCGCCCGCCGTATTCTTCGCAGATGGGCTTTGAAGCCGCCCCTTTTGACGTCGTCGAAGCCTCTCGTCGCGTCTGGCTGCAGCGTTGGGATCCCGAGGCCGCGTCGGGGATGGCCGTGTTCACCGGGATCCTCCGCTCGTACCAGCTCCTCAGTGATCAGATCCAGCACGTCATGCGCAGGCACGATCTCTCGTTCGCCCGTTACGAGGTTTTGACCTGGTTGGCGACCGACCCCGACTCGGCCCTGACCCTCAGTTGGATCAGCAAGACCCTGCGCATCCCGCCCGCCACGGTCACCAACATCATCGACCGGCTCGAGGACGAGAAGCTCGTTCGCCGCGTGCCGCACCCCTCGGACGCACGTACCACGCTGGCCGAGATCACCGCCCGAGGCCGCCGGGTGGCGATGGCCGCGACGGACGAGCTGAATACAGCCGTCTACGAGCAGATCGGGCTCAACGAGCGCCAGCGCAGCCAACTCATCGACCTGCTCGCCCAGCTGCGGGCGAGCGGCAACGAGTTCGATGTCGAACGTTCCGAAGAGGTCATCGCTGAGTTGTCCGCACGCGCCGCAACGAACACCGGCAGCCGACGCAACGGTCGCAAAGGCGGCCGTACCGAGGTCGCGTAACCCCGAACCGAGACCCCCGCCACGCACGATCAAAGGCTGGGCCGCTGCCCCCGCCGGATCGCGTCCTCGACCAGGCCGATCGCCCAACCCACGGTCCCGATCGCCTGATCGCGGTCCATCCCCCAATCCGTGGTGAGGCGCTCGTAGGTGGCGACGTTCCAGAACACGTCGAGCATGCCGGCGGCGGCGGTCTGCTCCGGGACGCTCCAACCGGCGGTCCGCTCGGCCAGTGCCGCCAGCAACGCGTGCTTCTGACGGACGCTCGCATCGCTGAGCGTCGGATCCAGCGGCGGTTTCGGGCGCCCCGGGTACGCAGAGACATGGGTGAAGATGCGAGCGGCGAACCCTGCAACGTCCTCGAGCTGCATGCCCTCCAGCTCGATCCCCGCCTTCACCTCCTGCCGGTGCATGACCGCGTCCCGCAGGCCCCGCTCGTTCCCGAAGTAGCGGTAGACCGTGCGCTCGTTCACCCCTGCGTGTTCCGCCACGCCGCGTATCGTCAGCGCACGCCAGTCGCGAAGGCCCGAACGTCGGAGCAACTTGCACCCGGCGTCGATGATCCGCTCCCGCGTCTCGAGAGCCCGCTGCCGCCGCACCGGGCTCTCGTACCGGCGTGGCGTCGATGTCTTCGGTGTGCGTGCCGGTGCCGGTGCCGCCATCGTCAGGACCTCGGGCGTGACATCGACGTGTCGGTCACCCGATGAGCGCCGGCAGGGTCTCCCACCCGCGCACCGTCGAAGTGGGCGACAATTTGGCCTTGTCGTAGTCGATGGACCACTCGGGGAAGCGCAGCAGCAGCTCCTCTAACGCGATGCGCCCTTCCATCCGGGCCAGCGCGGCACCCATGCACAAATGGATGCCGTTGCCGAACGTCATGTGCCGCGTGACCTCCCGGTGGATGTCGAAGCTGTCGCCGTCCGGGAAGCGGCGGTCGTCGCGGTTGGCCGACCCCACGAGGAACACCATCACGCTCCCGGTTGGGATCTTCGTGTCCCGCACCACGAGGTCCTGCTTCGCCACGCAGCGGCCGACGTGCGGCGCCGGCCCCTCGAAGCGCAGGAGCTCTTCGATCGCATTTGGCACCAATGACGCGTCCTTCACCAGTTCAGCGCGTTGGTCGGGGTGCTCGGCCAGCACCTTGGCGGTCCATCCGATCAACCGTGTGGTCGTCTCGTTCCCCGCGCCCGCGAGCACCTCGAGATACGTCAGGAGCTCGCCCCGGCTGAGCTTGCGCACGGTGCCCGTCTCGTCCGTGAACTCGACGTTGAGCAGCTCGGTCATGATGTCGTCGGAGGGATGGTCGACGCGCCAGTCGATGTAGTCCGCGAACATCTGGCCGGTCACGAAGGTCCCCGTGACCTCCATAGGCTTGCCTTCCTCGGTGCGCAGGCCTCTGTCGACGTGGTCGCGCACCGCTTCCTGGTCGCTCTCCGGGATTCCGAGGAGCATGCTGATGACGCGCATCGGCATCTGCGCGCCGAAGTCGGCGATGAAGTCGAACCCGCCGGACCCGACGAGCGGATCGAGGCTGTGCGCGCAGAACTCGCGGATCTTCGGCTCGAGCTCGGCGACGCGCCGCGGCGTGAACGCACGCGACAACAGCCGGCGGTGGATGGTGTGCGTCGGCGGGTCCTCGAAGATGATCACGCCCGGCGGGATGTCGATGTCCGACTTGATCACCTCGAGGATGGCGCCCTTGCCCGAGATGTAGGTCTGCGCGTCGAGCAGTCCCTTCTCCACGTCCTCGTACCGGCTGACGGCCCAGAAGTCGTGCGTGTCGTTGTAATAGAGCGGCGCCTCTTCGCGTAGCCGCCGGTAGACCGGATAGGGGTCAGCGTTGATCTCGACGCTGTACATGTCGTAATAGACGTCGCTCACGCCTGCCTCCACGAGTCCGCGCTGCCGCCGGAAAGTTCGTGTCAGACTACGACGTGAATATCGGAAAGGGCAAGGCCACCGCCCGATTCCGCCGGACTCTTACCGGCGGGGTGGATGTTCCACCTGGTACTTGGCGGGAGGCAGGCTGGCCGCGGGCACGCCCGTAGCGATGGGATGGAACCCCGTCGACTCTGAGCCCGAGTTCACAGGAAGCGGGCCCTCGAAGGGGTTGAGGGGGGCGGCCAACGCGGGCGGATGCTCGAAGGGAGGTCGCCCCGAGAAGTCGAAGAATTCCAGCATCGCTCCCGCGTTGGCGTCCCGATACGTCATTGCCGGCAGGTTCCATTTCGTCTCAACGAACTTCAAGAGGCTGGTGTGCTCGTGTACCACATGAGAGACGTAATGGCGCTTGGCGAACGGTGAGACCACGACGCAGGGGACGCGGAACCCGGTGTAGTCGTAGGCACCAGGCTGATCCGGGGGGACCGTGATCTCGGGCGGGACGTTGTCCGGACGGACGGCGGGTTGCGGCGGTACGTGGTCGTACCACCCGCCGTGCTCGTCGTACACGAGGAACATCACCGTGTGGGGCCAGTTGGGCGAGTCCAACACCGCGTTGATGATGCGGGCTGCATAGGCCTCGCCGATGGAGATGTCGCCGTCCTCCTCCGAGTAGTTGGTGTACGGATCGACGAGGGAGAACTGGGGGAGGGTCCCTGCGGCCGCATCGGAGAGAAAGTCGTTGATCGGAGCCAGCCGGCCGTCGTGGACGTTGTCGCTGTACTCGGGGAGGAACAGCGCACAGGTCGGTACGTCCGGGAAGTAGTCCTTCCAACTGATCTTGTAGGTGTCGAGGCGGTCGAAGATCGTCCCGTTCGGCGCGTCCTTGGGCGAGATGCCGCTCGCGTTGGTCGCCACGTCGCCGAGTGCCGTGGCGGCGATCAGGAAGCGGCGGTTCGGGTAGGTCTGCCCCATCACCGAACAGAAATAACGGTCGCCGATCGGGAAGTGGGACGCCAGCGAGTAATAGAAGGGAAGCTGCGCTGCCGTGAAGTGACCCATCGACGCGGGACCGCAGGTGCGGGCGAATCCCATGTTCGTGCCGTGGTCCCAGCACAGATGGGACGCATTCCAGTCCTGGCCGATCTTCGAGTCGACCGGCACTGCCGTGTTCGGCATCGGATACGACAGGATGTACCCACCGTCGGGCGCGGGGTTGTAGTTGAGGGGCGTCCCGCTAGCGGTAAACGTGAGCCCGTCGCCGCGACCGAGGCGACCGAAGTGGTCGTCGAACGAGTGGTTCTCCATCATCAGGATCACGACGTGTTCGACGTCGGGAAGCATGTCGGTGCCGGCGGGTACGTGCGGGTGGGGCAGGCTGTCCGGCTGTCGCAATGCGGTGGACAGACGCCGTCCCGCCGCCCCGGACCGCCCGGCCGCTCCGATTCCCGCCGCCGTCCCTGCGATGGCGGCACCGCCGAGGAGAGTTCTCCGTCCGAACCGTCGTTCCGCCACGGCTCCTCACCGTACCCGTCGCTCCGGGCGCCAGGGCGGGCGGGCCAATAAGGTCATTGCGACGCCGACGAGAAGGGATGGGCCAATGGCGACCGTGCAGACCGCAAGGGGTGCAATCGACTCCGCGGACCTCGGACCGACCTACATGCACGAGCACGTGTTCGTCCTCGACGCCGATGTGCAACAGAACTTCCCGTCCGAGTGGGGGAGCGAGGACGAGCGGGTGGCCGATGCCGTGGGAAAGCTCAGGGCCCTGGCCGCCCAGGGTATTCGCACCATCGTCGACCCCACGGTGATCGGTCTCGGGCGCTATATCCCCCGCATCCAGCGGATCGCGGAGCAGGTGCCGGAACTGAACATCATCGTGGCGACTGGTTGCTACACCTACGACCAGGTGCCCTGGTTCTTCCACTACCGGGACCCCGCCTTGTATGCCGCAGTTGGATGGGACGAACCTGACCCTATGGTCACGATGTTCAGCGACGACATCACCAACGGCATCACCGGAACGGGGGTCAAGGCGGCCTTTCTCAAATGTGCCATCGACCAACAGGGTCTGACTCCGGGCGTGGAACGGGTCATGCGCGCGGTGGCAAGGACGCATCGCGCCACCGGCGCGCCGATCACGGTGCACACCCATCCGGGTTCCGAGGCTGGTCTGGTTGTGAAGAGGGTCATGTGCGACGAAGAGGGCGTCGACCCGACGAGGGTGGTGCTCGGCCACTCCGGCGACAGCCCCGACGTCGACCACCTGAGCGCGCTGGCGGACCTGGGTTTCATCCTGGGCATGGATCGGTTCGGCCTGTATTTCGAGACGAACTTCGAAGCGCGGTCCGACACGTTGGTGGAGATGTGCCGGCGTGGATATGCCGATCGCATGGTGCTCTCTCACGACACGTCGTGCTACCTCGACATGATCGATCCCCGCATCGTCGCTCTCATGACGACGTGGACGTATCTCCACATCCACGACGAGGTTCTGCCCTACGTCAGGGAGCGGGGCGTGACCGAGGAGCAGATCAGCACCATGCTCGTCGATACCCCGCGGCGCTACTTCGAGAACAACAGCGCCTACTGACCCTCGGAGTTGGCACCACTGTCAGGGTGCCGACGTGGGGATCAGAGCCGGTAGATCCGCTCCGCGGTTCCGGCGAAGAGCGCCTCGCGGGACGCGTCGTCGAGGCCACTGGTGACCGCGTCGAACGTGGTGTAAAGGTCGTCGAAGCTTCCGGCGGCCGAATCGACCGGGAAGTTGCTGGCGAACATGCAGCGATCGGCACCGAAGGCGTCGATCGCATACTCGAGCCACGGGCGGAGGGCATCGGCTTGCATCGACCCGAGCGGCATGGCGAGCCCCGAGAGCTTGCACGCGACGTTGGGGCCGAGCGCGGCCAGCGCGTTCATGCCTTCTCTCCACAGCGCGCGCTCCTCGTCCGAATCGCCGCGGGGCCACCCCGTGTGCTCGACCACCACGGTGAGGTCGTCGAAGGAGGACAGCTCCTCGGCGGCGCTCGAGAGCAGGTCGGGGTGCGTCATCAGCTCGAAGACCAGGTTGCGGTCCTGCAACGCGCGCATCACGTCGGGGTCGGGGACGGCGACGCCGAGGCCACCCATCGGGCGGACCCCGCGGAAGCGGGGCGCCGCCATCTGCCGGTCGATGGATTCGATCACGTCGGCGACGGAATCGGCCGGTGGGAGCCCGCCGACGATGGCGTCCGGGCCGCCGCGCTCGGCGGCCATGGCATCGAGCTCCAATGTCTCGTCGACCGAGTTGGGACCGGTGGCGGCCGCCACGTTGACGATCTTCTCGACGTGCCACCGCGCGGACTCGGTCCGGTAGGTGTCGACGTCGAAGCGCCGGTACATGCCTGTGCCCGCCGGCACGCCCTGGGGTGGGTGGGACAGGTAGGGGTACCAGTCGGTTCGCGCCGGGTCCCAGAGGTGTACGTGCGCGTCGACGACGCGAGTGGGCGGCGTCATCCGGCCTCCACATCGTGCGGCGGCGCGGGGCCGCCGACCATCTCGCGGAAGGCGTCGTCGATCCATTCGGGGACCTCGGGGCCGCCGTAGGTCACGGTGCCGACGGGCCGGGGATGGCTGCGCAGGCCGAGCCAGCCGGGGCCGATCACGAGCTCCGCGCCGGCCAGGGGCGCGGCTTCGGGCTCGGTGAGGAGGTGCCCGACGAGCTCGCCGGCCACCGGCGCGGCGTCCGCGTCGGGTGCCTCGATGCCAACGGCGAACGCGGTCACGCGCTTCTCGGTGGCGCCCGCCGCCACCCGGGCCAGCTGCACGGCCGCCTGGGCCCGGCTGCGGCCCGCGGCGCTGGCGGCCGTGGTCAGCGTCACCAGACGCACGGGGCGGTTGGCGCGCGCGGCGTAGTCGGCCACCGCCCGCGACCAGGCGGCGTCGGCGTGCAGGTGCTCGACGATCCCGTGGTGGTCGGCGAGGATCGAGGTCCACTCCTGCGGTGTGGTGGTGGAGGTGGAGGAATGCGCACCGAGGGCGAGGACCACGGCGTCCACGGGTCCGGCGCGGTCGACGATGGCCTGCAACGCCTTCGAGGCGCCACCGAAGTCGCGCGCGGCCGAAACCTGGTGACAGGTGATGGAGCGCGCCTCGAGCGCCGCGATCAGTGGTCCGGCCATTTCGGCGCGACCGTCGGCGACCACGGCACAGGAGCGCACCTCGGCGACAGCTCCAGGCTCCACGTCGGGCGCCGGCTCGTCGAAGATCCGGCCGAAGCGCGGGTTCCCGCCACCGGCGCTCGCCTGATTGGCCTCGGCTTTGAGCAGGGCGCGGGGAACGAATGACGCCAGGAGCGTCCGCAGCGAGGCGGCGCCGGTCGTGCGTACGACCTCCATCAGCCGGGGCCGGTCGACGATGGCCGCTTCGGGCCCGCTCGCGAACACGACCTGGCCCGTACACCACCCGAACGAGTCCCCGACGAGGTGTGCGCCGAGGGGCCCGAGTTGGTCGGGCCCGGGCATCGAATCGAGCGTCAGGCCACCCCCGCCGCCGGCCCGGCCCTCCTGCCGGGCGCGCTCGACGGCGGCGGCCACCATGCGGGTGTTGGCGATCGGTGACAGCGCGTTGACGGTGACCCCCGGTGGCGCGTGCGCGCCCAGCTGCCAGGTCAGGGCCGCAACGGCGCGCTTGGCGGCGCTGTAGCCACCGGCGTCGGCCGCGCGCCATCCCGAGCCCGAGGTCACGCCCACGATGCGACCGTGGCCAGCTGCGGCCATGAGCGGCAGGGCGGCATCGAGCACGTTGAGGTACCCGCCGAGGTGCACCGAGAGCAGCGCCTGCCAGTCCTCCTCGGTGCCTCGGGCGTAATAGCTCTGGCGCGTGATGCCGGCGACGTTCACGACGGCATCGAGGCCGCCGCGCTCGGCCGCGAGCTCTTCGAACAGCGCGCGCACCGCGCCGGCGTCGGTGACCGAGGCCGACGAGGCCCGCGCGGAACCACCGCCGGCCAGGATGCGCCCGACCGTGGTGGTCTCGGGCTCGGGCAGCTCCTCCGTGCCCTCGAGCGTCACCATCGGGTCGACGGTCACGACGAACCAGCCGCTGTGGCCGAGCGCCTCGGCGATCGCCCCGCCGATGCCGCCGCCGCCTCCCGTCACGACGACGACCCGCTGGCGCGTGGTCACGGCGCGGCCGAGCGGACTTCGAGTTCCAGCCCGTCGAACCGGCCGTCTTCGACCCAGTCCTCCAGGCGCTCGCGATAGCCGAACCAGTCACCCAACCCCCCGCGGTACGCACCCACGAGCGGGCTCCTCTCCTCGGGATGTCCCTCGTTGTTGATGCGCGACGGCGTGCAGGCCGCCATGACCCGGCTGGCGTCGATGTACGCGTCGACGATCCCTTGGACCCACTTCTCCTCGGCCTCGGCGCTGACGTCGAACACGTCCACCCCCTCACGCTCGAGCAGTGCGATGGCGCCCCCGACGAATTCGCCCCCGAGGATCGCGAGCTGGGTGTAGTTCACGGTGACGACGGACTGCTGGAACGGCCCCGGCATGATGAACATGTTCGGGAACCCCCGGCTCATCATGCCGAAGAGGCTGTGCGGACCGTCTGCCCACTTTTCCGCGAGCGTCACGCCGCCGCGCCCGACGACCTCGTGGCCGGCGCGGCGGTACAG
>DATHPK010000330.1:0-9247 GCA_035483935.1 Acidimicrobiales bacterium | reverse complement strand
GCGGGGCACTACGGCCGGTACGCGGCGAGGTTTTGCCCGACGGGGGTTCCGACCATCGGCCCGTACGGGCCGAGTTGCGAATCGGGTGACGGAGTGAGGTCGGAACGCGTCGTTCTGGGATTATCGGCCCTCGTTCTCGCCTTGACCACGACTGCGTGCTCCAACCACCCGTCTTCTCCGACACAGTCGAACGCGCCGACGTCCTCGGAGCCCGCCGCCGGGGCGCGCTCGTCCACCTCGACACCGAACACCAGCGCCGGGTCCTTGACTGTCCCGCCGACCACCGGGGCGGGCGGTGCAGGCGGCCGGTCGCCGACTTTGGGCGTGGCGTCCGTGTGGGGCGCGTCCGCAGTCGGCTTCGGGCAGGTGAAGCCCGCCGAGATCTCGCTCGGGGGCGACCCGACCGGCATGCTGACCGGGATCACGTGGCAGTCCTGGGGCGGGAGCACCGCGTCAGGCACGGGCAGCAGCACCTATGTGGCGCCCGGTCAAACGGCGGCCCAGGGCATGGAGGAAACCGCGACCGTCGTCGCATCCGGCCTCGGCACCTGTGGCGGCGGTACGGCCTACGCGCAGGTCAAGTGGTACTTCCCCGAACAGGGCGAGACGCTGAGCACCGGGGCGAACAGCACGATCGACGCCTGTACCGGGCCCTAAGCGCGGTCGGAAGCCGACCCACCGGCGAGCGCGGTGACCGCGGCGTCAACGGTCGAGAAGAGATGGTCGGCCCCGATGCGCTGCAGCAGACCGCTGCGCTCGAGGCTCCGCTGAACGTGATCCCCGGCGCGGGCGATCGCGAACTCGATGTGCTCACGGTCGCACCGGTCGAGCAGCTGCCCGAGAGAACGCATACCGGTGAAGTCGAGGTCCGACATGCCGACCGTGTCGAGGACGAGCACCCGCGTTGGTCCAGATGTTTCCGAGAGGGAGCGCTCGACCTCCTCCTTGAAGTGGACGGCGTTGGCGAACCAGAGCGGGGTGGCGAAGAGAACGACGAGGACGCCGGGCTCCGGCGCGGCATCGACGTCGGCGGAGAGGGGGGTCCAGCTGGTCGTGCCGGGCACGTGCCCCAAGCGGTGCAGCTGGGGCCGCGCGGTCAGACGGATACGGTCGAGGATGGCCAAGCCGACGGCGACCGCGATGCCCTGCTCCACGCCGATGAGCACGACCGCCGCCAGGGTGACCGCCGCAAGCCCGAACTCCAAAGCGTCGAAATGAGCGATGGAACGGAGGTCACGCCACTTGAACAGGCGTGCGGCCACGAAGATGAGGACGGCGGCCAGCATGGAAAGTGGCACATCCTTCAGCACGACCGCGACCGGGATGAGCACGAGCACGATGGCGGCCGCACCGAGCGCGCCGGCCTGGGTACGACCGCCTGCGTTCACGACCGCGCCGGTCCGGGGCGGGCTGGCGTCCACGGGGAAGGAACCGACGAGACCCGCGAGGACGCTTCCGGCTCCAACGGCGAGAAAGTCGCGCCCGGCGTCGATGTCGTAGCCCCCCTGTTCCGCGAACGCGCGCGTCGTGGCGGCGGTCTGCGTCACCACGACGAGCGCCACGACGGCTGCCAACGGCGCGAGATTGCCCAGCGTCGTCCACGACAAGCCGGTGAGCCCGAAATGCGGCGCGCCCGTGTGCACCGTGCCGAGCACGGGGACGCCGTGCGCCTGAAGGTCGAACGCGTTCACCAGCGCGATGGAACCGACCAACGCGATCAGGGCTCCCGGGATGCGCCGATCGATGCGGGCACAGACGATCATGACGGCAATAACAATCAGCCCAATGATGAGCGCCCCGGCCTGAACTTCGGACAGATGATGGACGACGTAGAGGAACCGGTGCTGGTCCGAGCCGGTGGCCGGCGGGAGACCAAGGAAGTCCGGCAGCTGGTGGATGACGATGATCACGGCCACACCCGAGAGGAAGCCGGTCGTGATTGGAGTCGAGAGGAAGTCGGCGATCCACCCGAGCCGGAGGAGGCTGACCAGCATCACGATCAGGCCGACCATGACGGCGAGGATGCTCACCAGCTCGACGTAATGCGGCGACCCGAGCGCGGCGAGGCCGACGACCCCGGCGGCGAAGAGGGGGGCGATCGTGGAGTCGGCGCCGACGGACATCTGAGGATTGGAACCCAAGAGGGCGAAGAGGACGGTGCCGGCGATGAACGCATAGAAGCCGGTCACCGGCGGCATGCCGGCCAGGCGCGACGTCGCCAGCTGCTCGGGCAGGGCGATGGCCAGCAGGGTCAGGCCTGCGACGACGTCGGCGCTGGCCCAGTCGCGCTGGTAGCCACGGAGCGACGTGAAGACAAGGGGCGGCCGCACCGCGACATCTTCTCCCAGGCGCCGTGCCGTGCGGCCGATACCAATTGAATAGTCTCGGCTCGAACCGAGTCGCCAGGCCGCGGGATGCCGCAGCCAGCCAAGGAGACCCGAGGAGGCCCCGACACGATGAGCGACTATCCCTACGCCGACCGCTTCGCCATCCACCGGTCCCTGCCCGAGCAGGGCATGGGCCGCCAGGAGGTGCTGTCGCAGCTGCATGCGATGGCGACCGAGGAGGACGCCTTCTGGGAGACCGGCAAGTGCTCGGGCACCATGTACTGCGGCGACCACGACCACTACACGTTCATGAACGAGGCCTTTGGGCTCTTCGCACACGTCAACGTCCTGCAGCGCGACATGTGCCCGAGCGCGACCAAGTTCGAGGCCGAGATCATCGCCATGACGCTCGGCTTGTTCTCGGGCGAGGCGGCGGTCGCGAGTGGCGACGAGCCGTGCGGCCTCGTCACAACCGGTGGGACCGGCAGCATCCTGCACGCGATCCTCGCCTACCGTGAGCACGCGACCCAGACGCGGGGGGTGACCCGGCCCAACGTGATCAAGCCGGAAACGGCGCACCCCGCGTTCGACAAGGCCTGCCACCTCTTCGGGGTCGAGCTGCGGCGCGCCCCAGTCGACTCGGTCACGACGCAGGTGGACGTGGATTGGGTGCGTGACCACATCGACGAGGGGACCGTCGCCATGATCGGGTCCGCCTGCAACTACGGCTATGGCACCGTGGACCCGATCGCCGAACTGTCCGAGCTGGCGCTCGAGAAGGGCATCGGCCTGCACGTCGACGCCTGCTTGGGTGGCTTCATCCTCCCGTTCGGACGGGAGCTCGGTTACGACATCCCCGTCTTCGACTACTCGCTGCCCGGCGTCACCTCGATGTCGGCCGACACGCACAAGTACGGCTATGCCTTCAAGGGTTCGTCGGTCTGCAGTTTCCGGACCAAGGCGCTGCGCAACGCCCAGTATTTCTACCTGACGGATTGGAGCGGCGGGAAGTACACGTCGCCCGGCATGGAGGGGTCAAGATCCGGCGGTCTGATCGCAGCGACGTGGGCGTCCATGGTGCAGCTCGGCCACGCCGGGTACCTGGGTTACGCCCGGCAGATCTTCGAGACGGCATTCGCGATGCAGGACGCGGTGCGTTCGCATCCCGAGCTCCGCCTGGTTGGCAAGCCGACGTTCCTGTTCTCGTTCACCTCGGACGAGTTCGACATCTACCACGTGAACGACTTCATGCGGCAGAGAGGCTGGCGTTTCAACGGCCAGCAGTACCCCAACGCGTTGCACATGGCCGTGACGCGGCCCCAGACCCAGGACGGCGTGGCTGACGAGTTCGCGGCCGACCTGGCGGACGCGGTCGCGTACGCGAAGGAACACGCTGGGGAGGCGCCGCGCTCGGGCGCGATCTACGGCGGCGTCGCCGGCGGCATGACCGACGAGGCGGACGAGTTCATCCGCGCCGTCATGGCCGACATGCTCGACGGCCAGTCGTCGATACCCGCGAAGTGACCGCCCGGGGCGGGGCCGGCTCGGCCGCCGGCCCGCCGCGGGAATGGATCGAGGGCTGCCTGGCCGCGCAGGGGGCTCTCGACGGTGACCTCGTGGACCTCCACGACGTGACGGCGCGAGCCCCGAGCCTGCTGCCCGGATGGAGCGTCGGGCACGTGCTCACCCACATCGCCCGGAACGCCGACAGCGTGGTGTGGCGGCTCGAGGGCGCCGCCCGGGGCGAGCTTCGGGACCAGTATCCCGGCGGGCTCGAGCAGCGACGCGGCGACATCGAGGAAGGGTCGAGCCGGCCGGCGGGTGAGCTCGTGACAGACGTGCGGTCCAGCTCGGCCGCCGTGGCGCGGGCCATCGCCGAGCTGCCCGACGAGGCCTGGGACGCGCCGTCGCGGACGGCACGCGGCCTGGTCGAGCCCTCACGCGACGCGATCTTCTCCCGCTGGCGTGAGGTGGTCGTCCACCACGGCGATCTCGGTTTGGCGCCGGTCCCGATGCCGCCGGCGCTCGTGTCGGCGTGGCTCGCACGCGAGCTTCCCCACCTCGGTGAGCGCACCGACGCGGCCGCGCTGCTCGCATGGGTCATCGGGCGCGGCGACGCACCCGAGCTGGCGCCATGGTGAGCCGGGACCGGGGGTACTGCTCCGGCCCTCGCACTCTCGGGATCGTCGCCGGGGGCCGTCGCTACACTCGCCCTGAATGCGGATCGGGGTGCTCACCGGTGGCGGGGACTGCCCGGGACTGAACGCCGTCATCCGCGCGGTCGTGCGCAAGGGTGTAGAGATCCACGGTCATCAGTTCGTCGGCTTCAGGGACGGCTGGCGCGGCCCACTCGAAGGCGACTGCATTCCTTTGGACGTGTCCAGTGTCCGGGGCATCCTCCCGCGGGGAGGGACCATTCTGGGCTCGAGTCGCACCAACCCCTACACGGCTGAGGACGGGGAGCGTCGCGTGCTCGGAACGATGGAGCGGCTGGAGCTCGACGGGCTCATCGCCATCGGTGGGGAGGACACCCTCGGGGTGGCGACCAGGCTCACCGCGACCGGATTCCCGGTCGTCGGCGTGCCCAAGACGATCGACAACGACCTGAGCGGCACGGACTACACCTTCGGTTTCAACACCGCAGTCACGATCGCGACCGAGGCGATCGACCGGCTCCACACCACGGCGGAGAGCCATCACCGGGTGCTGATCGTGGAGGTGATGGGGCGTCACTCCGGCTGGATCGCCTGGCACTCGGGCATCGCCGGCGGTGCCAACGTAATCCTGATCCCGGAGCGGCCCTTCCAGATGGACGACGTGTGCCAATTCATCGAGCACCGCTTCGCCAGCCAGTACGCCCCGATCGTCGTTGTGGCGGAGGGTGCGTCACCGGCGGAGGGCACCGCGCCCCGCCGCTTGGTGGAGGTGGACGCCTTCGGCCACGAGCGACTGATGGGCATCGGGAACTACCTCGAGACGGAGATCGCTGGGCGCACGGGCAAGGAGGCCCGGGCCACGGTGCTCGGCCACGTGCAGCGGGGCGGGAGCCCCACGGCGTTCGACCGGGTCCTCGCCACCCGCTTCGGCCTGCATGCCGTGGACGCACTGCACGAAGGACGTTCGGGTCAGATGGTGGCCCTCCACGGCACGAACATCGAGCTCGTCCCGTTATCCGAGGCGACTGCGCAGGTCAAGCTCGTCCCGCCCGAGCTCATCGCCGAGGCCGAGGTGTTCTTCGGCTGACCCCGCGACGTCGCGGTTGACGGCGGCCTCAGCCCACCGCCGGCAACGTCAAGGTGCAACGGACGGGCTGCGGATGCGAGGGGTCGAGCGCGTTGAGCACGTCCTGGGCGGCGACCGGGTCGGCCTCGATGGAGAGGTGATCGGCCAGGTCGGAAGGGCACTGGTTCTGGACGACGATGTTGTGCACGCCGATGCGGGCGCCAGCGCCGGCGCAACGGGGATCGATGAAGTCACTGGTGTACGGCCTGACCAGCTCGTCGTACTCGGTGGCGATGGAGGTGTAGCTCACCCCGTCCACGGCGGCTCCGTCGTAGGGGCACGTCGCTGCCTCGCCCGCCGTCGCTTGCGCGTTGGGGGCGTCGAGCGACTTCATGAAACTCGACCCCGTCAGGAACTCCGTGCACGACCCGCAGAACGACGTCAGCGCGTTCGCCTCCGAGGAGAACCCGTAAGCCGCTGCCAGGTCGTACAGGTCGGACAAACCCCAGAACGTGGTCCCGTGCGGCACACCGCTCAACATGACGAACCTCGCGACCGTCTGCGATCCACCAAGGAATTTGAGGTAGTAGTCGGGCATCGTTCCGCCTTCGGAGTGGCCGACGATGTCAACCTTCGACGCGTGCGTCTCGACCAAGACCCAGTCGACGAAGGTTCCCAGGTCGCGGGCGCTCTCCGTCATGTCTGTGAGCCCGCCGATCTCGTCGAACGGCCGCGGGAGAGAGGCCGTGTTGCCGTAGGTCAGCGAGAAGACGCAGTAGCCGTGGTCCGCCAGAAACGGTGCCATCGTCTGCCAGTTGTCGTTCTGGTTCCCCGCCAGACCGTGCACGAGGACGACGGGGTCGGGATGCGCGGGACTGGGCGCGCACGGGACGTTGGAGCCGGGCGGTGCCGCGTCCGGGCCGTTCTCGAGCGCCGAGACCGCGGCCGTCGGCAGGAACGACCACACGACCGGGTAGTGCGGGGCCGAGCCCGGCGCAGCGGCGGCGCCGGCCACCGAGGGCGCAACGATGCCTCCGATGAGCAGGGACAGAGCCAGGCCCGCGACCGTCCCGCGCAAGATCCGCCTCGTGCGCATGCGTCGGTTTGTAGCACAGATCGGCTCGAGCGGATCTTGCACCCCGGGGTGCAAGACCGTTGAGGCTCGATGGCTAGGTGGAGAAGAACGCGTTGCCGGAGCGGTCGACGGCGACGCAGTACGTAGGCGTCGCGCACGAGACGGCGGTCAGTGCGTGCCCGTTGTCGATCAGGGTGCCGCTGCTCCAGGAGGTGCCGTTCCAGCCGAAGACGCGCCCGATCGAGTCGACGGCCCGGCAGAACGTAGTGGTCGGACACGAGACTCCGGTGAGGCCCGAAGCGTCAGTGCCGTTCAGCGGCGGTTCGGTCGCTATCGGGGTTGGTGCGGTGAATGCAGTGCCGTTCCAGGTGAGCACGCCCCCGCTGCTGTCGACCAGCACGCAGAAGGCCGTCGTCGCGCAGGAGACCGAGTTCAGCTGACCCTGCGAGTCGGCATCGTTGGGCTGGGTCCAGACATGGCCGTTGAACATCGTCGGCCCACCCTCGGCGGCGACGCAGAACGTCGGCGACAGGCAGGAGATCTGGTTGGCCGCGCCCCAGGCGCCGAGGTTGCCCGACCAGCCCGAGCCGTCGAAGGCGAAGGAGTTGCCCTCGCCGTCGATCGTGATGCAGAAGGTGGGACCCGTGCAGTCGATAGCGGTGAAACCTTGTGCGGCTGAGATGGTCATGGGGGGCTGCCAGGACGAGCCGTTGTACAGGGCGACCTGGTTCTGGCTGGGCGCGGCGGCACAGAAGTTGGCCGTTGCACAGGAGAGATAGGAGACGCCCTGTGGCGAGGGCGACGGCAACGCCGGCCCGAGTGCCTTCGACAGGTAGAAGAGGAGCCGATAGGTGTTCCCGTTCGCATCACCGACGAGACAGTTGCCGGACGACGGGCACGAGATCGTCGTCAGGTTGGCGCCCGCCGCGATCGGGACGGCTTTGGACCAGCTCCCCGCGGGACCGGTCGTCGTCGAGGTGGTCGGGTGCTCCGTCGTCGTCGGACTACCGGAGTCGGACGGCGAGGAGCTGCAACTGGAGGCGAGGAGCGCGACCGCAGCGAGCGCGACGACCGTCAGTGCGGCTCGGTACGACGCGGCGCCCTTGTGCACTACTGCTGGACCGACACGCCGTTCGCTTCGAGGGCCCGATGACGCGACCAGGTGTCGAGCACGATGAGCGTCTTGGTACCAGTGACACGGCCTCGGCGGCGCAGCTGCTCGATCACGTGGCCGAGACGCTCCACGTCGGGGACCTGGAGCCACACCAGGGCGTCGGGGTCGCCGGCGGTGGTGAAGACGGCCTGCACCTCGGCCAGCTGCATCGCCGTGTCCTTGATCTCCTGGAGATCGGCGGTGCCGGCGAAGCGCACCTCGGTGAAGGCCTGGATCGGACGTCCCGCCTTGCGGTGGTCGACAACCACCGTGTAGCCGGCGATCACCCCCGTCCTCTCGAGGCGCTCGATCCGCCGTGTCACGGCCGAAGCTGACAAAGACACCTGTTCCCCGATGTCGGCCATGGTGCGGCGGGCATTTTGTGACAGCAACTCGATGATCTGATGATCAATCGGGTCTAGTTCCTCAGTTCCCATGGCCAAAGCCTAACGAAACGCGGTTCATCTGCACATTCAGTGCGATTTGGGGTGCCCGCGCCCCTCTCCGTTGCGTGGCACGGCTTCCAAGGGGTCTCAGCTGGGCCTTCGATGCACGGAGACGGCGTAGGTGTCGGCTGGGCCGTAGGGGGCACCGTCCCAGGTCGACCAGCGATCCTCCAGCACGACGCCCGCGGCGGTGGCGTACGCATCGTGGCCGGAAGGCTGCAGCCCTCCGGGACGAAGCGAGTAGCCGGCGACGAGGCGACCGCCCGGAGAAACATGGCGAGCAGCGTTGGCGATCGCCACTGCCTCTGTGCCCGAGGGGACGAAGATGAGGACGTTGCCGGCCATGACGACGAGGTCGAACGTGCGCCCGAGGTCCAGCGCAGGATCGGTGAGGTCCGCCTTGACCCAGGTGAGGCCCGGCGCCTTGGCGCGGGCGACATCGAGCATGGCCGGATCGACGTCCGCGCCGACGACGTCGATGCCGCGGCGGGCGAGCTCGATGGCGACGCGGCCTGTGCCGCAGCCAGCGTCGAGCACGGTGGCAGGGCGGTAGGACGCTACGAGCGCGGCCTCACCATGCATGTCCATGCCGGCTGCGGCCAACGTCTCGAAGCGAAGGTCGTAGTCGGCACCGCGCGGAACGTCGCTCCGCTGCCAGCGATCAGGCATGGTGAATGGGCCGCAGATCGTCCGAGGACGCTTGCCGCCGGAGCGGCGCGGGTCTTACGGGCGTTACGGGACCGACGGGATCGTCACCGTGGTGGCGCCGGCCGGCAACGCGAAGAGGCTCGAGGCGGGACTGCTCGAGTACTTCGTCATCTTGAAGGTGGACCCAGTGGCGCCGCCGATGTAGGCCAGGACCCCCTGGTTGGTGACGCAGTACTTGCCCGACTGACCCCTCACGGTGGCCGAGAGGCACGTTGAGTTCTGACCGGCGATCTTCTGCGTCGACGTCGTGACCTTGATGCCGAGGGCGCGTGCCTCGGCCGACACCTTGTCCTCGTTCAGCACGTTCAACAGGAGG
>DATHPK010000329.1:0-2289 GCA_035483935.1 Acidimicrobiales bacterium | reverse complement strand
CGCGACCACAGCAGGTCGGCCGCCGCCTGGCAGATGTTCATGGGCTGCAGGGTGATCATGACGTCGACCGGCGCGTCGGGCGCCGTGACCGACAGCTGGCCCGACGACCCCAGGTGGATGGACACGACCACGCCTTCGTCGCACACCGCTTTCCACAGCGGGTCCCAGTGCTCGGAGTGGAAGCTCGGGTACCCGAGCGTGGCGGGGTTCTCGGTGAAGGTGACGGAGTGGCAGCCCTTGGCGGCCACGCGGCGGATCTCGGCGGCGGCCAGCTCCGGATCCCACAGCACCGGCAGCGCCATGGGGATGAAGCGGCCGGGGTAGGCGCCGCACCAATCGTCGATGTGCCAGTCGTTGTACGCCTGCAGCACCGCGAGCGCGAGGCGCTTGTCCTCGCAGGCCGCGAAGAGCCGTCCGCTGAAGCCGGGGAAGGAGGGGAAGTTCATGGAGCCGAGCACGCCGCCCGCGTCCATGTCCTTTATCCGCTCGTGGACGTCGAAGCAGCCCGGGCGCATCTCGTCGAAGGCCGTGGGCTCGACGCCGTATTCCTCCTTGGGCCGCCCGGCCACTGCGTTCAGGCCGATGTTGGGGATCACCGCGCCGTTGAACACCCAGACGTCCGAACCGTCGGGCCGGCGCTCCACCCGGGGCGCCTCTTGCTTGTAGCGCCCACGCAGGTGGCCCTCGAAGAGGTCCGGCGGCTCCACCACGTGGTCGTCGACGCTGACGAGGATCATGTCCTCCGCCCTCATGGCACCTCCTCCCCGGCCCGCAACGGGACCGATTGCACAAACGATACGGCCGGCCGACCCTGGCCGGGCCGGCCTCCGGCTCTAGCGCTTCTCGTACTCGATCCCCGCCGCCTCGGCGTCCCAGGTGGCCGGCGTCACGCCCTCCTGACGCAGCTCGCGTTTCAGGACGCGCCCGACCGGGCTGCGCGGCAGTGCGGGGCGGAACTCGATGTAGCGCGGCAGGCAGAAGTAGGGGAGCTGGTCGATGCACCAGCGGAAGAGCTCCTCCTCGCTGAGGTCCGCGCCCTCCTTGACCGTGGCGGTGATCTTGAGGTCGTCCTCGGTCAGGGGGCTGGGGACGGCGTGGACCGCGACGTCGGCCAGCGCGCCGTGGCCCATGAGGATCGACTCCACCTCGTAGCTGGCGATGTTCTCGCCGCGGCGCCGGAGGTAGTCCGCCTTGCGGTCGACGAAGTAGAGGTAGCGCTCCGCATCGATCCGGCCGATGTCGCCCGTGTGGTACCAGAGGTTGCGCATCGTCTCGACCGTGACCTCCGGCCTGCCCCAGTAACCCTCGAACATCACGTGCGGGCGCTTCGGCCGTAACACGATCTCGCCGTCCGTCCCGGCCGCGACCTCGTGGTCGTCGTCGTCGAAGATGCGGACGTCGAAGTACTCGTCGTTGACGACGCCCGCGGCGTTCGGGCGGTTCTCCACGCCGGGCGGCTGCCAGGAGACGAGGCTGGCCTCGGTCACCCCGTACGCACCGCTGAAGGTCTCTATCGCGAAGCGCGACCGCAGGATGTTGTCCACCTCGGGCGGGAGCGGGACGGCGCCCATCAGGCGCAAGGTGCGGTTGGCCTCGGGTGCGCCGGAGCCCGGCATCTCGGGGCGGTCGACGTCGTGGGCCAACAGGTACGCCATGGTCCCGAGCGTCGACGTGACGGTGGCCCCCACCCGGTTCATCTCGGGCCAGAACTGCGACACCGAGAAGCGGCGGAAGATGGCGCCGCGCCCGCCGAAGAGGAGGGTGCCGACGATGGCGGTCACCAGCGCGTTGAAGTGGTACATGGGCAACGGCGTCCACGCGACGTCGTCGGCCGTGCGCTTCCAGCAGAGCCCGATCTGCCGGGCCAGGGCCTCGTGGTAGTTGTGGCTGAGCATGCAGCCCTTGGACAGGCCGGTCGTGCCGCCCGTGTAGATGAACGTGGCGAGGTCGGACGGCCGCACGTCGACCGCCGGCGCCGCACCGGCGGCCTTCATGACGTCGTCCCAGCGGTGCACGGCGACCCGGCCCAGCGACGGCGAGGTGCCGTTGGGGCCACCGGCCGCGGCGAGCTCGTCCTGCTGGTCGGGGCCGGCGTCCGCGTCGTCGACGACGATGACGTGCTCGAGGGTCGGGAGGTCCGAGGCGATGGCCGCCACGCGGTCGAGGTAGCTGGCCGCGACCACCATCACGCGGGCGCCGGAGTCGGTGAGCTGGTGGGTCAGGTAGGCGCCCTTGTACGCGGTGTTGATGGGCACCGCCACGCGGCCGGCGCACACGGTGCCGGCCCAC
>DATHPK010000328.1:0-1581 GCA_035483935.1 Acidimicrobiales bacterium | reverse complement strand
CATCGCGGCGGGCATCAGCGACGGCCTCGGTCTCGGTGACAACACCCGCGCCGTGCTCATCACGCGCGGCTTGGCCGAACTCGGACGCCTGGGCGTGACCCTGGGGGGAAAGGTCCTTACCTTCGGTGGTCTCGCCGGGGTGGGCGACCTCGTCGCGACCTGCGCCAGCCCCAAGAGCCGCAACCGCACGGTCGGGTTCGCCCTCGGGGAGGGACGCACTCTCGACGAGATCGTCAGCGGTATGCACATGGTTGCGGAGGGCGTGAAGAGCGCCGGGCCGCTCGTCGGGCTGGCCCGTGCCGCCGGGGTCGAGATGCCGATCGCCGAGCAGGTCGACGCGATCGTCGAGGGCCGGTGCTCGCCCGCCGAGGCGCTGATGTCGCTCATGGGACGGCCCTCACGGCCGGAGTGGGACGAGTCGCTCTTGCGGGGTTTGCCGGCGTGACGGAACTGTTCGAAAGCTTCGAGGAATCGCCGGAGCCGGTGGACGAGGCACGGCGCACCGCTGCCCTGCTGCACATCAGGGAGCTCCTGCTCATGCGCGGCGCAACGGAAGAAGAGATCGACCAGGCCGTCGCCGACGGCGTCATCGATCTGTTCGTGGCCGACCGCATGCTCGTCCCGTCACGGCGCCGCTACACGAGAATGGAGGTCTCCGAGCTGACCGGGGTCTCCATCGACAAGCTCGAGCGTTTCTGGCGGGCGTTGGGCTTCCCGTCGGTGGACGACGCCGACACCGCATTCACCGACCTCGACCTCGAGGCGGTCCGCATCTATCAGGGTCTCCAAGCGCTGGGCGCGGCCGACGTCGACACCTCGGTGCAACTGGCCCGGGTCATGGGCTCGTCCATGGCTCGAATCGCCGAGGCCGAGCTCGGCACGGGCCACCTGATCAGCAACGAGGCTGACCCCATCATCGCCGCCGACACCTTTGCCAGCGTGGCCGACGTGACCATTTCGGGTGTGGCGCGGTTGCTCGAGTTCGTCTGGCGACGGCAGGTGGCGGCAGGCGTCCAGCGCAACATGCTGCTGCGGAGCCACGGGTTCGCTCCGGGACAGAGCCCCGAGATCGCGGTCGGGTTCGCTGACATGGTCGGGTTCACGCTGCTCAGCCAGCACCTGACCGACGAGGAGTTGGCGGCCGTCGTACGGCGCTTCGAGGAGATCTCGCACGACATCGTGACGAACGCCCGGGGCCGGGTCGTCAAGATGATCGGTGACGAGGTCATGTTCGTCGTGGACAATGTCGCCGACGCCGCGCGCATCGGGCTCGGTCTGGCCGACGCGTACGCCGACGACGATCTGCTGTCCGACGTCCGCGTGGGGCTGGCGTTCGGGCCCGTACTCCTCCGAGACGGCGACTACTTCGGCCCCACCGTGAACCTGGCCCACCGGATCGTCAACATCGGGAACCCCGGAACGGTGCTGATCTCGGACGAGTTCCACACGGCGCTCATGACTGAGACGCCGGACGAGTTCACGGGCAAGCCCCTGCGGCCGCGGGTGCTGAAGGACCTGGGGCGGGTACAGCTGTGGTGGTGCGGACGGTCCGGGGACGAGACCGACGGAGCCGGAGTGGCG
>DATHPK010000327.1:0-5114 GCA_035483935.1 Acidimicrobiales bacterium | reverse complement strand
CTCCGACGACGACCACGTTGCCGCCGACGACGACCACGACATCGCCGCCGCCGCCGACAACGACCACCGAGCCGCCGACGACAACGACGACGACGCGCCCGGCGCCCACCAACAGCGAGGTGGGCGACGCCACGTGGTACGCGGCGGCACCGGACGGTTACTGCGCCAGCCCGACGCTGCCCTTCGGGACCTTGGTGACCGTCGTCAACAACGACACGGGCGCCTCGACGGTCTGCACCGTCGACGACCGCGAGACGGCGGGCTACCCCCGAGTGGTCGACATGTCGCCCGAGGGCTTCGATCAGATCGCCGACACGAGCCAGGGAGTGGTGGAAGTCACAATCTCCTGGTGACCCATTCCGGCGCCGACATCGCCCAGCTGCTGTCGGCGCACGGGCTGCGACCGAGCCGGGCCCTGGGGCAGAACTTCGTCGCTGACCCCAACACGGTGCGCCGGATCGCCCGCCTCGCCGGCCTGGAGACCGGCGACCGTGTGCTCGAGATCGGAGCCGGCCTGGGCTCCCTGACCCTGGCCCTGGCGGAGACCGGTGCCGGGGTGGTGGCGGTGGAGGCCGACCGCCATCTCGTCCCCGTGCTCCGCTCGGTGGTCGAACCAGCAGGGGTGGAGGTGGTCGAGGGCGACGCCCTCACGCTCGACCTGGGGGCGCTGCTGGCGGCACGGGGGGACGGTGCGTGGAGCCTGGTGGCGAACCTGCCCTACAACGTGGCGACGCCGCTGGTCATGCGCACGCTGACCGAGGTTCCCGCGGTGACGCGTCTCCTGGTGATGGTGCAGCGCGAGGTCGGGGAGCGCATGGCTGCGGCGGTGGGCGACGAGGGCTACGGCGCGGTCTCCGTCCGGGTCGCCTACTTCGCGCAGGCCGAGGTCGTCGGGCGCGTGCCGCCATCGGTGTTCATCCCGCGGCCACGGGTGGAGTCGGTGCTGGTGCGACTCGTCCGGCGCGCTGCGCCCGCAGTCGACCCCGGGGTCGTCTCGTACGAACGCCTCAACGCCGTCGTGCGGGCCGGTTTCGGCCAACGCCGCAAGATGCTGCGGCGGTCGCTGGCCGGGGTCGTCGAACCCGATGCCTTCGTCCGCGCCGGTGTGCGGCCCGAGGCGAGGGCCGAGGAGCTCGACGTCGCCGCCTGGGGGAGACTGGCGACGACGTGAAGCTGTGCGCACCCGCCAAGCTCACCGTTTCGTTGCGGATCACCGGCGTCCGCGCGGACGGCTATCACGAGCTCGATGCCGAGATGGCCACGGTGAGCCTGGCCGACGAGCTCGTCCTCGAGGAGGGCGGAGCGGGGTTGACGGTGGTGGGCGACCGCTGGACGCGCGCCGACGCACTCGAGCGGACAGAGGACAATCTCGTGGGCCGGGCGCTCGCCGCGTGCGGACGGAGCGCCGCCGTCCGGCTGCGCAAACACATCCCGCCCGGGGCGGGCCTGGGCGGCGGATCGGCCGACGCAGCGGCGGTCCTGCGATGGGCCGGCTCAACCGACCCGGCCCTTGCGTTGCGCCTGGGCGCCGACGTCCCGTTCTGTGTGGTCGGGGGACGGGCCCGGGTCGGCGGGGTGGGCGAGGAGGTCACGCCGCTGGCGTTCGAGCACCGTGACTATCTCCTGGTGCTGCCACCCTTCGGTGTCGAGACGGCGGCCGTCTACCGCGCCTGGGACGACTACCCGACCCACGACGGGCCCAACGAGCTGGCGGCGGCGGCGCTGAAGGTGGAGCCGCGGCTCGCCCTCTGGCGCGATGCGCTGGGCGACCTGGCGGGCCACGAGCCCCGGCTGGCGGGAAGCGGGTCGACCTGGTTCGTCGAAGGGGGGCCGGCCGACGCCGGCACGGCGGACGGAGCGGAACTGCGGGTGGGTGGGGAATCGGCCCGCCTGGTGCGCGTGCACACCGTGCCGGCCGGGTGGGAAGGGGACTGACCGAGCGGCGGGAGCGGGATCGGCGCTACTTGCCGGCCCGGCGCTGCCAGCGGGTCGCCTTCAGCATCTTCTTGTGCTTCTTCTTGCGCATCCGCTTGCGGCGCTTTTTGATCAGTGATCCCATTTCGTGCGGCAGGCTAGCGGTCCCGGTGCTCGACTGCCAGGTCGCGCGCCAGCCGGGGACGTCCGAGGAGGCCGCCCATGGGTTTCGAGATCGTGCGTCTGGACCACGTGCAGCTGGCCATGCCTCCGGGCCTCGAGGCGCAGGCCGAGGCCTTCTACTCGGGCGTGCTCGGGCTGGAGCGGGTGCCCAAGCCGCCTCCGTTGGCGGCCCGGGGCGGGTGCTGGTTCCGCCACGGCGCGGTCGCCGTGCACCTGGGGGTGGAGGAGGACTTCCGGCCGGCGCGCAAGGCCCATCCGGCCTTCGTCGTCGACGACCTGGCGGCGCTGCAGTCCGTGTGTGAGGAGGCCGGCATCGTCGTGCGGCCGAACCCGGACAGTGAGCCGGGCCGTGGCGCCTACCTCGACGACCCCTTCGGTAACCGGATCGAGCTCATCGCGGCCGACTGAGCAGGCCGTAGGGAGGGAGGCGCCGGCGGGGACGGTGCGGACCCGCCCCCGCCGGCGAAACCGATGACCGAGAGGCGGAAAGAACGCGGCCATCGGCGGGTGGTCCCAGTGTGCGCCCACCGCCTGGGGGCTCCGTTGGGATCACATAAGAAGGACCGAAGAATCTGGTGCGGCACCCCGTGTTCGGACCGGGGAGATTCATGACGCAATGTTCCCGGGAGACCTCTGACGTTCCGGGCACCCCGTTCGCATCATCCTTCGTTCGGCTCTTATCTGTGGTTGGGAGTCCGCCCGTCGGCATCGGGGTCGCGCACCGTCGGGAGTCGCAGGGACATCCGCGCCCCGCCCGCGACGTCGTTCTCCGCCAGCACGGTTCCGCCCTCGGCCTTGGCCACCTGCGCGACGATGGCCAGCCCGAGGCCCGATCCGGGCAGGCCCCGAGCGGAGGGCGAACGGTAGAAGCGGTCGAAGATGTAGGGCAGGTCGGCCTCTGCGATGCCCGGGCCGTGGTCGCGCACCACGACGGTGCCCTCCCGGCAATCGACGGACACCGCCTGACCCGGTGGACTCCACTTCCGTGCGTTGTCGAGCAGGTTGCCTACGGCGCGGCCGAGGCGGTCGGGGTGACCCTCGACCCAGCACGGCTCGGCAGTCAGGTCGAAGGTGATGTCCTCGGCGCGACCGTGGGTCGTCTGGACCGCCACGGCCTCCTGGACCAGCAGGTCGAGCCGCAGCGGCTCACGGGAATCCAGCGGCTGGTCGCCCCGCGCGAGCTCGGCCAGGTCGCCGACGAGGTCGGTCAGCTCCTGCAGCTGCACCAGGACGTCGTCGACGAGCACGGATCGGTCCTGGGGTGTCAACTCGTCGATGCGGCGGATCACCTCAAGGTTCGTGCGGAGACTGGTCAGTGGGGTGCGCAGCTCGTGCGACGCGTCGAGTACCAGCTGGCTCTGGGCATGACGAGAAGACTCAAGCGCTTCGAGCAAGTGGTTGAAGGTGCGGCGAAGGCGGCCGAGCTCGTCGGGCCCACCGGGGGAAAGGCGACGCGAGACGTCGGTCGTCTTCGCGACGTCTTCGACGCTATCGGTCAGCGAGTTCAGAGGGACGAGGGCGGTGCGCGCCGCCAGCCAACCCAGCACGACCGCGAGCGCCACGCCGATCAGCGCAACGGCACCGAGCAGATAGGCCAAGGTCTTGAGCTCCGAGCTGCCGTTGAAGAGCGTGGCGATCTGGAGTGCGCCGCCGTTGACGAGAAGGCCCCCGTTCACGATCGTGTTGTCGGGGAGATGCTGGACCAGCTCGCGCATCTGGTTGCCGTCGACGTCGACCGTCGTGAAGAAGGTGGGCGCGAGATTGACCGCGACCAGTCGCACCTGACCCGTAACGGGGAGGCCGCCGCCGGAGATCACCCCGCCGCTGGAGTCGATGACCTGGCCGAGCGTCGCGGTCGTCGACCCGATCTCCTGGTTGTTCATGATCTTCTGCGCCGCCGTGGTGAGCGAGTTGTCTGCCGTCTGCAACAGCGCGTTGCGGGCGACCAGGAAGGCCGCGCTCGAGGCGGCGAGCACGGCGACGACGACGGCGCCCGTGGTGGCCAGCACGAGCCGTGTGCGGAAGGTCATGCGTCCCGCAGCACGTAACCCACCCCGCGCACCGTCTGGATGCAGCGGACCTCGCCCTCCTCTTCGAGCTTTCGACGGAGGTACCCGACGTAAACGGCAAGCGAATTGGTCCCCGAGTCGAAGTCGAAGCCCCAGACGCGGTTGAGCAGAACCTCGCGCGTGAGGACCTGGCGCGGGTGGCGGAGGAACATCTCGAGAAGGTCGAACTCGATGCGAGTGAGCGAGAAGGACCGTTCGCCGCGCTGGCCCTCACGCGTGGACAGATTCAGCGTCAGGTCGCCGACCCGCAAGAGCCCCCCCTCGCCCTCGAAGCGGCGCCTCAGCAGCGCACGCAGGCGGGCAAGGAGCTCGGCCAACGCGAACGGCTTGACGAGGTAGTCGTCGGCTCCGGCGTCGAGGCCCTGGACGCGGTCGTCGACCGCGTCGCGGGCGGTGAGGATCAGCACCGGTGTGTCATCGCCCGCCGCGCGCATCCGCCGGCAGACCGTGAGTCCGTCGAGATCGGGCAGTCCCAGATCGAGGACCAGCGCGTCCGGAGGCGTCTGGGCCAACTCCTCGAGCGCCTCGCCCCCCGATGGCACCGTCACCACCTCGTAGCCCTCCAGGCGCAGGGCTCGGTCGATCGACCGGCTGACGGCGAGATCGTCGTCCACCACCAAGATGCGCACGAAGCCGAGGTTACGTCGCCCACTCGGCGCCTCATGGACGCGTGAGCGCACCCTCCGCCGTTGCGCCGGGCCTAACCTCTAGCGGGCGCTTTCCCACTCCGGGGTAGTTCAATCGGCAGAACGTCGGCCTTTGGAGCCGGATGTTGGAGGTTCGAGCCCTCCCCCCGGAACTCGGGCTCTTCGGATCAACGGGGTCGCCCTCTTTTCCCATAGGTGTGGAGTGCCCGGGCTGTGGAGTGCGACGCCCGCGGGCCAGAATCCTCTGAACGGCGTTCGGGCCGGCGGCTCAGGTCGTACGTGGAGACCCGGGGTGCTTGGC
>DATHPK010000326.1:0-2404 GCA_035483935.1 Acidimicrobiales bacterium | reverse complement strand
GACTCGGCCCCGGTGCCCTTGAGCGACCTGCAGCCGGGCGACCTCCTCTTTTACGGCCCCGGCGGCGCTGACCACGTCGCCATGTACGTCAGCCCGGGCACGATGATCGAGGCGCCGTACACCGGTGCCGACGTTCGGCTGACCCCCCTGCGTCTCGGCGACGGTTTCGCCGGTGCCGGCCGGCCGTAGCCCCGCATCTCGCCCCGCCGCCCTACCCCGCCAACCCCTCCCCTAGCGTCCTCCAGGCCCGCCGGCCACTCCCCCGGGCTGCCCGGCCGTAACCTGGGCGTGCTGCTGCGATGAAACCAATCCCTGTCGCCTTCCACATCGGCCCACTCGAGGTCCACACCTACGGCATCGGCCTCGCGCTGACCTTCTGGTTCGGATTCGTCTACTTCGAGCGGCGGCTCAAGCGCAACGGCTACCGCACGGACTGGCTCGTGCCCGTCTTCCTCTGGATCATCCTGGCCGCTGTCGTCGGGGCCCGCGTCCTCCACGTCGTGACCAACACGGGCTACTACTCAGCGCATCCCGGCGACATCCTCGCCGTCTGGCAGGGCGGGCTCTCGTCCTTCGGCGGCCTGCTCTTCGCCGTGCCGACCGGTGTGATCCTCACCCGGCGCCGCTGCCCCGAGCTCCCGCTCGGCCGCGCCCTCGATCTGGTCGCCCCCGTCCTCATGGCCTGCTGGGCCATGGGCCGCCTGCTCGGGCCCCAACTCATGGTCGGCGGCGGCGGACACCCGACCCACCAGTGGTTCGGTATGTACTACGCGGACCAAGTGGGCAAGCGCCTCCCGGTACCCGTCTTCCAGGCGTTGGAGGACTTCGCGGTGTTCCTCGTCCTCATAGCGATCGAACGCCGCCTCGACCGCTGGCCCGACGGCACTCGCCGCATCGGCTATCCGTCAGGCGTCGTCATTGGCACCGGGATGATCCTCTGGGGTATCGAGCGCGCCCTCGACGAGCACCTGTGGCTCGGTGAAGCCGGCATCGGATCGGACCTCGTCCAAGTGGCGGGTGTTCTGTTGGTCGTCGGCGGCGTTGTCATCCTGATTCGCGCGCGGATGCGCTGGCGCGGGTGGCTCCGGACGCACCACGCCGGCGACCCGTCCCAGTCCCCCGCGCCTTCGCCCGAAGTCGAGTCCGGGATGGCTGCGGTCACTGATCCGTTTTCTCAGGACGCGTTGGTGACACCGGGCGACGCGGGCTCGACCATCTGAGCCACCCGGGCCAAGGGCCCGGGGTGGCTGTGCCTGTTATTCCTCGCTCAGATGCGAGAACCGGGCACTCCGCGTGCGGATGCGATCGCCCTGACGCTCGATCGCAAGTGCATCGCCGTCCCTGAAGATCCAACCCACCTCGCGCCACGGGCGGATCTCCGGAATGGCGTCGGAGTGCTCGGGACCGTGCACCGCAGCTTCATCGATTCGAATGCTCACGATTGCGTGCCCCCTTTCCTCGACGTTCCGACCCGCCCCTCGACAGGGGAACTGCACGAGGCGCCAACTTCTTGCGCCGACGCCGAGGTTACGAACCACCGTCTCCGATGTGGTGGACCCGGAGGGCGTTGTCGCGTAGTTGTCGAACACCGTTCACCCGGCGACAACTCGGTAGCGAAACCTGCCCACGCCGCAATGCTGTTGCGCAATCCGGGCGGCTCGACGCGGCGTATGCCTAAATGACCAGCTCAATACGAAAATTGCATGAACGATGCGCAAGTCTGCGCCCCCCGTGGACTTCTTCGGATGTAAGGGAAACGGAAGCGGCGGGAGAGAGGGGGCACGTGCGCCATGGCCACGACCCAGACTTGGATGCCGAACACGGGTAAGCAGATGGACAACGAGGCGATCTGGAGCGACGACGAGAAGCGGGAGTGGTACGCCGCTCACGGCGGCGCTCCGACCCACGTCGTGACGTTCGAGCCGCTGTACCAGATCGAGCTGTGCATACCGCCTTGGGAGCAGCCCGACCGGCACATCGCCCGCTCCGCGGTGGCGTGGGGGCAGAGCATGCAGCGCGCTCTGGACTCTCAGGACCCGTTCGCGGACCCATTCGCGACAACCGTGGTCGCCGCGCATCACGAGGGCAACTCGATGGAGGTCTACAGCAACGTCCAGGCTCGGCCCCGCCCGCGTTTGCGCGCTGTCAACTGAGGACGACGCGGCGCCCAGGGTGGGGCACCCCGAGGGTCAGCCGTTCGGCTTGTCCCCCGACGCCGCGGCCTGACGGATCTCCTCCAGCTTGTCGATGAGTCCCATGCGCTCCTGACCGATGTTCGAGTCGAGACGGGCGGCAATCAGCTCGGGTGTCCAGCGGCCGTCGGCCCACATGGCTCGGACCTCGACGGGCTGATTCCACACTGCGATCTTCGAGCCCACGACGGTGTACACCTGGCCCGTCACAT
>DATHPK010000325.1:0-4551 GCA_035483935.1 Acidimicrobiales bacterium | reverse complement strand
CATGACTCAGTCCGCACCAAGAAAGCGAGCGAAGTCCTCTTCGTCTTGGCGGATGGCCCGCGCCAGCGCGTCGAGTGCCGGAGCGCGGGTGCGCAGCTTGCTGGCGGCGTGCGCCCGGGCGTCGAGTTTGAGCGCTGCCTTCGCGACGGACAGGGCGGCGTCCACGACATCGTCGAGGGGCACCAACTGGTCGAAATAGCCGCTCGCCAGCGCATCGGCCGGACCGAACTGGTACGAAAGGATGACGGCGCGGTCGATCGCCGCAGGTGTGAGCCGCATGCGGAGCATCTCGATCGCGGCGCGCGGCATCGTCAAACCGATGGCGACCTCGTTCGCAATCCACTTGTAAGTCCCCGCATCCGGGCCGATCCGGTAGTCCCCCGCGAACATCAGGAACGTGCCCATTGCGATCGCATGACCCGTGCACGCGACGACGACGGGTCGCGGGTACGTCAGGACCCGCTCGGCGAGCCGGAAACCACCGATCACCATTGCGGCCGTCTCGGACCCGCCGGCCGCGATGACCGCCAGGTCGAAGCCCGCCGAGAAGACACCCGGCCGGCCGGTGAGCACGATCGCCGCGTCGTCGGCCTCCGCGCGGTCGATCGCCTCCCCGATTGCCGCCTGCATGTCGACGCTCAGGGCGTTGACCTTGCCGTCGTCGAGCCTGACGGTCGCGATGCCGTCGTCGAGCTGGTAGTCGAGGTAGGTCACGGGATTCTTTCCGCGGAATTCGGGCGTCTCGTGCTGGAACTTAGCTTCGAAGCCCAATGGGGTGCCCCCGTCGGTAAAGTGCCGCCTCGTGCCCGACATCGCCCGGCGTGACCCAGAGGAAGTGGCGGTGGTGCTCACCCGCTGGCTCGGCACCAAGGCGCCCGGCGGGAAAGGGCCCGAGGTCTTCGACGTGCAGGCGCCGGCGTCGAACGGGTTCTCCAACGAGACGATCTTGTGCCGGACGAGGGCGGCCGACGGCCAAGAACGACGCCTCGTCGTGCGGGTGGCGCCCACCAAGCACCTGCTCTTCATGGACGCTGAGTTCTCGACGCAGTACCGGGTGATGAAGGCACTGGCCGACGGGGGCTCCGCGGTGCCGCTCCCCCCGCTCGGCGACTACGAGGAGGATCCGCAGTATCTCGGCGTGCCCTTCTTCACCATGCAGCACGTGGAAGGAAAGGTCCCGTCGGACAACATCCCGTACACCATCGAAGGATGGGTCGTCGATGCGACGCCCGAGGAGCAGGCCCGCATGTGGTGGAGCGGCCTTGACGCGCTTGCCGCGGTGCACAGAACCGATTGGCGCGCCCTCGGCCTCGATTGGCTGAGTATGGCGGGGCGTGGCAAACCGGGCATCGAACAACAGATGTCGTACTACCGCGACTTCCTCGACTGGGCCGCGAAGGGCGTCCGAGTGCCCGTCCTCGAGTCGGTGTGGCAATGGCTCGTCGACCACACGCCAGCTGAGGACGGCGAGGTCGTCCTCAGCTGGGGCGACAGCAGGCTCGGCAACATCATCTGGGACGACTTCCGGGCGGCGGCGGTGATCGACTGGGAGATGGCGTCGCTCGGTCAGCCCGAGATGGACCTCGGCTGGTACCTCTACTTCAACCGCCAGTTCGCAGAGGCCCTCGGGATGCCGCGCCCACCGGGTTTCGGCTCCCACGAGGAGACGATCCTGCGCTACGAGGAGCTCCTCGGCCGCCCCATGCAGGACATCTTCTTCTACGAGGTGTTCTCGGGCTTCCGGTTCGCCGTCGTCATGCTGCGCCTCTCGGAGCTGCTCGTCGACGACAGCATCTTGGAGCAGGAGTCCGACATGGGGACCAACAACATCGCGACGCAGCTCCTGACGACGATGTTGGAACTCGACTCTCCGGCGTAGACGCGGTTCACCGATCAGGCGTTGTGGGGCCGGACGGGGTCCGTCCTGCTCTCAGGCCCGGCCGTCGGGGCCGTCGTCGGCGATCGCTTCGGTCGCCCCGTCGTCCGCCACTCCGGCCGCCCGCAGGCGATCGCCCAGCCACTGCGCACCGTCCGGCGCGGTCATGTGCTGCTGCCACCCATCGAGGATCCGGTGCACGTCGTCCTTCGTCGATATGTGTGCGATGACGTGCACCGTCATCTTCTTGTCGTACCCGGGCGGCGTCGAGACACGCAGGCCGCCGAAGGGGTCCTCGGTGACGTGGGGCGAGGGCTCGCGCAGGACATAGAGCTCGCCGGTGTCCTCCACGTAGTTCAGTTCGTGCCGGACGTTGTCCGCATCGAGCCACTCCGCGCCCAATTCCAGCTCGGCGGACGCCCGGCGCCGCGGGTCGGCTTCGTAGAACTCGTCGATGTCCATCGGCGGCACACTACCGCCGACCTGGACCGTCGTCGGGGGGAGCGATCGGGGGAGCGGAGGTTGGGACCGTGGCGCGATGACGACCCCCACTTCTTCTCCTTCGTCCGCCGCTGCCACCACCACCGGCACCGAGACCGAGACGGCCTCGACGGTCGCCTCGGCCTCCAGCGCGCCGAGCCGCACGAAACGTCTCGGGCCCCGCACCGTCGTCATCGACCAGATGGACGTCGAATGGCGGTCGATCGGGCGCAGCCGCTTCGCCATACGGGCGCTCCAGAAGGTCGCCGGCCGGGACCCCGGGCTGGGCCGCCTCGTCTTGGGCGAAGGCGATCGGGGGGCTGCCCGGTGCCCCACCCCGTGTGACCTGGTCACCCACATGCGCACGGCGTCGGGCCGGGTGCAGCGCGAGGAGGCGGCGCGTCTGGTGCGGGTACTCCTGCGGGAGGCCGGGACCGATCCGTTCATCCCGCGGCTGCTCGTCCAGGCCCTGTTGCCCGGCGTGATCAGCGTGGCCGGGAAGCTCCGATGGGGCCGGGGCGGCGACTGGCAGGACGGCGAGGAATTCTTCGGCGAGCTGTTGACGACCACGTGGTGCGTCATCGAGGAGTGGGCTGGCCAGGACCGTCCGTACGCGGTCCGCGACCTGCTCTCGGCGATCAGGTGCCGCGCCCGGCGACAGCTCTTCCGCGCCAAGGACCTGGCGTCCCGCGTCATCGCCACGGGCTGCGAGGACGCGATCGACCGCGGGACGGCCGCGGAAACGCTGCTCGACGAACTGGCCCGCGCCGTGATCGACGAGCAGGGCCAGGGCATGCCGCTCGACGAAGCCCAGGTGCTCTACGCCCACACGGTCCTCGGCTATTCGATCGCCGAGCTCGCCGCCCTGACGGGGCGAAACCGTCGCGGCCTCTCCGCGCGGCGGGACCGCGCCCGGCGTCGCCTCTGCGCGTGAGTACCCCTGTACGGACGGGATGACGCGTGCGTATGGTGGGAAACCAGTGGCTCAGGGGACCGGGTCCTCCGACGGTGGGCGTCCGAGAGTGGCTCGAGGCCGCCCCAATTGGTGGGTCATCCTCGCCGTCTCCCTGGCCTTGATGGCGCTGCTCGTCGCCACTTCGGGCAACCCGAGACGCGCGCCCGGTGGCGCCCACGGGATCGCGAACGCCCAGTCGAGCGACTCGCACGGGACGCATCGGACCGGTGGGTCTTCCCGGTCGATGTCGACGGGCGCGGCGCGGACGACGACCACGACGGATCCGGCCGCGGCGGGCGCGGACACGGCCGCCACCGCACTGACGTCGACGCACGCGCCGACGATGCCGACGACGACCCAACCGGCGTCCGCTCCGCTCGCGACAACGACGACCGTGGTGGTCGTGCCCACGACGACCACGACGACGACCATCCCGTCCCAGCCGTTGGGTGCGGGCAGTCATCAAGGTGTGATCGAACCGCCGGCCCAACGCTCGAGCAGTGTCGGCTTCACCGGTACCGGCGCGATGCAGGTGTCGGTGGTCTGGTCGGGCTCCACCTATCTGACGATGCAGGTCAGCTGCCCTTCGGGCAGCCAGAACGTCGGCGGGACGTCGGCCATGCAGGCATCACTCCCCGACGCAAGCGGGAGCTGCCTGGCCACGGTCAGCGAGCCCGCGTCGGAATCGACGGCGCTCACCTACACGATCACGATCGGCCCGTCCGGTGGCTGAGCGCCTGGGGGTGTCGCCGGGTGGACGGCCGGCGCGGCCGCGTCGTCACCGAGCTGTCGACGTCGTCGGTGCCGTCGTGGCGGCGCTCCTCGCCTTCACCGCCGTGCCGGCCGTCCTTGTGTTCGTCGTGGGCAACCCCCTGTCGGGCGGATTGGGGCATTCGTGGCAGCCGGCCACGCGGGACGCGCTCTGCGCACTGGCGCTCGCGGCGTGGATCGCGTGGGCGGCCTGCACCTCACAGCTCGTCCGCGGCGTGGTGGCCCACGTCCGCCGCGGCGAGGTACGGCCCGTCGGTGTCATGTCGCCGCTCGACCGGGTCGCGGCGCGCATCGCGGTCGGCGTGCTGGCCCTCAGCACCGTCGGCACCCCCCTGGTGCTGGCGTCCGGCGCCGGGGCCACCACCGCCCAGGGAGGGGCGGGGACTGCAGTGGTCGCCGTTGCCGCACGGACTGCGCCAACGGCGCCGGACGCGGCGCCGTCGCCCGTCCACACCGTCCAACCGGGAGA
>DATHPK010000324.1:0-1504 GCA_035483935.1 Acidimicrobiales bacterium | reverse complement strand
CGCATCACGAACCCGCCAACCTCCCCGACCGCGGACGATGCCGGAGGCCCGCCTCGGGGAAGCACGCTATCCGCGGACGAACCCGCCCAATGGGAAATTCAGACGACCACGCGTGCAGTTGAGGTGTGTCGTGCGGACGACAAGCCTCAGACGAGCTCACCTTGCGTTGCGAAGACGTCGACGAGGTTGCGGCAGAACGGCACCAGGTCGCCGGGTCCCCGGCTGGTGATCATGGTGTTGATGCCCTGCCGGCAGACGACGACGTCGCGGTCGACCCAATACGCACCGGCGTTGCGCAGGTCCGACTGCAAGCTCGGCCACGAGGTCAGCGTGCGCCCCGCCACAAGGTCGCCTTCGACGAGCGGCCACGCCCCGTGGCAGATGGCCGCGATCGGCTTGCCGCCCTCGAACATCGACATGAGGAAGTCGACCGCCGCGGCGTCCGTGCGCAAGCGGTCCGAGTTCGCCACCCCACCCGGCAGCACCACGGCATCGAAATCCTTCCCGTAGGCCTCGTCGGTCACCAGGTCCACGGGGAACCGGTCGGCGCGGTCCAGGTGGCACATCGTCTCGACCATGCCGGGGTTCGGCGCCACCAAGTGCGGATCCCCGCCGGCGTCGGCGACGGCCTGCCAGGGCCGCAACAGTTCCGCTTGTTCGATGCCCTCGTTCGCCACCACGAAGGCCACGCTCGTATGTTGCAGCTCGTTCGCCACAGATAGGCCCCTTCCATAGGTCGTCGGCCGGACCCTCCGGACCTCTTCTTCGGACCAGGTGCCCTGACGCGGCGATACCCACGCCACGCGGGGTCAAACCAAGGCGCCTGACCTTTCCTCGAACGTTCTCCTGCCTTTCGTCGGGCTTTCGTCCAGGACGACCCCCATTTCGGGGGGCGGTACACTGGTGCGTAATCCGAAGCGACAGAGCGAACGGAGCAGCGCGTGCCCGCAACCGTGGTGGTCGGGACCCAGTGGGGCGACGAGGGGAAGGGCAAGTTCACCGATCTCGTTGCGAGCGAGATGGACATGGTGGTGCGCTACCAGGGTGGCCACAACGCCGGCCACCGCATCGTGGTCGACGGCGAGGCTTTCGCCCTCCAGCTCGTCCCGAGCGGCATCCTCTACGACCACATCACGCCGATCATCGGCAACGGTGTGGTGGTCGACCCCGCCGTGCTGCTCGAGGAGCTCGATGCGCTGGCTGCCAAGGGCGTCGACACCAGCCGGCTCGTCGTCAGCGGCAACGCCCACCTGATCATGCCGTACCACCAGGAGCTCGACCGGGTGACCGAGCGCTTTCTCGGCAAGAACGCCCTCGGCACGACCAAGCGCGGCATCGGCCCGGCCTACGCCGACAAGGCCACTCGCGTCGGGCTGCGGGTGCAGGACCTCTTCGACCCGAAGATCTTCCGCCAGAAGCTCGACGTAGCGCTCAAGGAGAAGAACGCCGTCCTGGCCAAGGTCTACAACCGCCTGCCGCTGGCGGCGGGCGACATCGCGGACCG
>DATHPK010000323.1:0-5947 GCA_035483935.1 Acidimicrobiales bacterium | reverse complement strand
CTCCGCTAACGACGGGGTCGCCGAGAGGCTGCGCGCCATCCGTCTGCGCATCGAGCAGGCGGGTGGCGATCCCTCCGCCATACGTATCGTCGCCGTCACCAAGGCCTTCGGGCCCGAGGCTGTCGTCGCGGCGCGCGCGGCCGGCCTGCACGACATCGGCGAGAACTACGCGAACGAGCTGGTGGGGAAGGCGGCCGCCCTGGACGTCGATTCACCTGCGCCGTTACCGGTGCGGTGGCACTTCCTGGGCGCCATCCAGAGGAACAAGGTGGCCAGGCTCGCGCCGATCGTCGGCCTATGGCAGAGCGTCGCACGGATGGAAGAGGGCACCCGGATCGCCCGGTTCGCGCCAGGCGCGGCGGTGCTCGTCGAGGTGGACACGACGGGGCGCCCCGGACGGAATGGCTGTCCGCCCGATGCCGCGCGCGCACTGGTTCCACGCCTGCGCGACGCCGGCCTCGACGTGCGCGGGCTCATGACCGTCGCCGCGCCAGGACCCGAGGCGGCGACGTCGGCCTTCGGAACGGTGCGCTCCCTCGCCGACGAGCTCGGCCTGGAGGAGCGCTCCATGGGGATGACGGACGATCTCGAAGCGGCGGTCCGTGCGGGCACGACCATGGTGCGGATCGGCCGGGCCTTGTTCGGCGAGCGGTCACCCAAGAGCCCGGCTTGACGGGGAGGGGCGACGAGAGGCCGACATGACCCTCAACCGCAGGCTGAAGGCCCAATCGGCCGCCTCGCCAGGGATCATGAGCCTGCCTTGGCGTGCGAGCAGGCACTACGCTGTGACCCGACAGGAGAAGGCATGTCACCCTCGTTCATGAAGAAGACCATGGTCTATCTCGGCCTGCTCGACGACGAGTACGACGAGTACGACGACCTCGAGGACCGTGCTCCGCGCGGGTTCTCGGCCGCCACGGCCGCGCGGGTCGAGCCCCGGGCCCCCGAATACGACCAGGGGGGAGAGGAATTCAGCGGGGGCATGAGCCGGGTCCGGACCATTCCCCGAGAGTCGGCCGTTCCCAGCCAGCCCCGGCCGGCGGCGAGCAACGTGGCACCCCGTCCGCAGGCGGTCCGCGCCATGCCCGTCGACTCGACGCTGCAGCCGGTCCCCGCGGCACCGTCGACGGCCCGAGTGCACGTCGTCGCCCCCTCGCGTTTCGGCGACGCCAAGGAGATCGCCGATCGACTCAAGGACAACCGCCCCGTCATCGTGAACCTGCAGATGGCCGAGCGGGACCTGCAGCGCCGAATGATCGACTTCTGTAGCGGTGTCACCTACGCGCTCAGCGGCGAGATGGAGAAGGTCGCCGACCAGGTGTTCCTCCTCGCTCCCACCAACGTCAAGGTCTCGGACGAGGAGAGGCTGCGCCTGGCTGAGCGCGGTTTCGGGCGCGGCTAGACCCACTACCCTCGTCGGCGGATGTTCTATTTCATCGGCCTGCTCATCCTGCTCTACATGTGGGTGATCATGTTCCCGTACGCGATCCTGAGTTGGTTCAGGATTCAGCCGGGGACCACGTTGGCCCGGGTCCAGTACTTCCTCTACCAGGCGACCGAGCCGGTCCTCCGCCCGGTGCGGCGGGTCATCAAACCCATGGGCGGGCTGGACTGGTCCTTCCTCGTCGTCATCGTGGTGGGCAACATCCTGGTATTTCAGGTCTTCTGGCGCTGACGGCACGCGGGGTACACAACCTTCAGACAATGCCTGGAACTGGGGAAGCGGATGGTTAGACTCGGCGCCCATGGACAATTCCCAGGCATCTGCATCGATCCTCGACACGCTTCGCACCGTGGAGTTCCGCCTCGGGCTGAAGGGCTACAACGTCGACGAGGTCGATGAGTACCTGGACAAGGCCGCCCAGGAGGCCGAGGGACTCCAAGAGCACGTTCGCCAGCTGAACGAGCGTCTGCGCCAGGCGAGCGAGCGCATCGCCCAACTCGAACGAGAGAAGCGTTCCGCGCCGGTTGCGGCACAGGACGATGGAGAGGGCGCAGCAGCGGCCGACGCGGCGGCACTCTCGGACGAGACGCTGCAGCGGACGTTGATCCTGGCGCAGAAATTCGTCGACCAGACCAAGCGCGAGAGCGAGGCCGAGGCTGCGACGATCGTGTCCCAGGCCGAGGAGAAGGCCCGGGCCGCGATCGCAGAGGCGGAGGCGACCGCTGCGCAGCTGCAAGCTGAATCCCATCAGAAGCTGCGCGAGGAAGTGACCCGGCTGGAGTCCACGCGCACCGAGCTCGCCGCCGACGTCGAGACCATGGCGCGTCACCTCGAATCGGAGCGCAACCGCCTCCGCGGCACGTTGACCGAGATCCTCAAGTGGGTGGACGAGAACGTGCAGCCGGCCAACTCGCTCATGGGTGTCAGGCCCAAGAGCAAGTCCGGCGACCCGGCCGGCGGGGGAGAGCGGCCCGAGGTGGAGGACGGCCCGCCGACGTTGAACCTCCACAACGCTTCCGGTGCCGTGACGGGAGCGAACAACTCGTTCTGATCTCCGCGAGCCCGGCCGAGGAGCGGTATTGCTCCCCTTCGCGCCGTCCGCTATCGTCACCCGCTCCCCAGAGCGAGGCAGCAGGGGTACGCGGCCACAGCACGTGGTCCGAAGGAGGGCAGGATGACCCCAGCGAGCAAGGGCTCCCCGGCCAAACGGGTGTCTGCGTCGCGCTCGACCGCCGTTTCGCGTTCCGGGAACAAATCGAAAGCCGCCCGGGTTGGGGCTAGCGCTGGGAAACGCCCCGCCCTTACGAAGAAGAAGGCAGCTCCCGTTGTGAAGAAGGCAGCCCCCGCTACGAAAAAGACCACGTCCACGGCAAAGAAGGCCACGTCGGGGACGGTAAAGAAGGCCGCCGCGACTCCTTCCAGGAAGGCGCCGGCGGCGGCGAAGAAGGCGCCGGCCAAGAAGGCGGCGCCGGCGGCGAAGAAGGCGCCCCCCGCCAAGAAGGCCGCCCCGACCAAGAAAGCTGCGCCCGCCGCGAAGAAGGCGGCGCCGGCGGCGAAGAAGGCCGGATCGACCGCAGCGGCGCGGGCTGGGAACGGAGCGGGCGCAGCGCCGACGCCGTCTCGCACCGCGTTCACGCCCAAGCCGAAGCCTCCGGCGCCGGTGCGACCCAAGACGGGCCCTTACGCCAAGGATGCCAAGTTCCTCGACGAGGTGCGTGAGCTCCTCGACAACGAGCGTTCGATCTACCAGGAGCAGGCGACTTCCCTCCGGGCCGAGGCGGATTCGCTCGCGCTCGAGCGCGAGCCCGGCGACGTGCAGTTCGACGAGGAGTCCGGCGAGGGCGGCACGGTGACGGTCGACCGCGAGCGCAACCTCGCGCTCTCGGGCCAGGCGACCTTGGCCGTCGAGGAGATCGACGACGCGTTGACTCGGGTCAAGGACAAGACCTACGGGTACTGCGAGCGTTGCTTCCAACCCATCCCGAAGCCGCGGTTGCGTGCCCTGCCCTACGCACGCCTCTGCGTGGCGTGCAAGAGCGGGGGACTGTCCCGGCGCTGACCACGCCACGGGTGGTGGCCTTCGCCATCGCCGTGGTCGTGGTGGTGGTGGACCGGGTGACCACCACGCTGGCCGTCGATCACCTTCACGACACCCGGCATCTCTGGGGTCCGTTCGGCCTGGCACTGACGTTCAATTCCGGTTTTGCCTTCAGCCTCTTCAGCGGCCGCGCCGTGATCGTGACCGTCCTGTTGTGCGTGGGCGTGGTCGTGCTGGGATGGGTGGTGGCGCAGGTGCGCACCGTGCCGATGGCGATCGGCGCGGGCCTGGTCCTCGGTGGAGCGGTGGGGAACCTCAGTGAGCGGATCGTCGGCGGACACAGCGGCCAGGTGCCCGACTTCATCACCCTCGACTACTGGCCGACCTTCAACTTTGCCGACGCGTGCGTCACGGTGGGAGTGATCGTCGTGATCGTGTCGCTGTTGTTCGGGCAGCACTCGGGCGTGGATGCTGAGCCAGGGCGGGACGCGGCGTGAGCGAGGGGGGAGAGGCCAAGCCGGCCCAGGAGATGACGGTCGAGGTTCCCGCGACCCTCTCGGGCGTGCGGGTGGACCGAGGTGTCGCCATGGTGGCCGACATCTCGCGTGCCCTGGCCGCCCAGCTCGTCGAGTCGGGCCGCGTACTCGTCGACGGCGCGCCGGTTGCCTCCGGGAAGGTGCCGTTGCAGGAGGGGGCGGTCCTCACGGTGCAGCTGCCCGGGGAGGTATCCGCCATCCCCGCGGCCGAGCCCGGGGTGCGCTTCTCGGTGGTGCACGCGGACGAAGACGTGGCGGTGATCGACAAACCGGCGGGGCTGGTCGTGCATCCGGGCGCCGGTCATGCCGAGGGCACCCTGGTCGGTGGGCTGCTTGCGGCCTTTCCCGATCTCGGCGACCTCGTGACGTCCGGGGTGTGTGCTCCCGACCGGCCCGGGATCGTGCATCGTCTGGACAAGGGCACGTCGGGACTCCTGGCGGTCGCCCGCACGGCCGATGCGTACCGCTCGCTGGTGGCGCAGCTCGCGACCCGCAGCATGGAGCGGAGGTACCTGGCGCTGGTGGCCGGGCGGGTGGCCGACGATAGGGGCGAGGTCGATGCGCCGATCGGGAGGTCCGTGCGGACGCCCACGAAGATGGCGATCACGCCGCGCGGGAGAGCCGCCCGCACCGAGTACCGAGTGGTCGAACGGCGAGGCGTCGACACGGGGTCGCCGACCACGCTGTTGGAGCTCGCTCTGCAGAGCGGGCGCACCCACCAGGTGCGTGTCCACATGGCGGCCATCGGCCATCCCGTCGTCGGCGACGCGCGCTATGGCACGCCCGACAAGCGTCTCGGTTCAGGGCGGTTCTTCCTCCATGCCGCCAGGCTGGCGTTCGATCACCCGCAAACCGGCATTCGAGCCGAATTCGCTTCACCGCTGCCCGGTGACCTGCAGGACTACCTGGGCGATCGATAGGCCGTCAGCCGGGACAGTACCGCCGGCCCGGCGCTCCGGGACTCAGGCGGCTTGGTGTACCCCGACCACGTCGACGTCGTCGGAGAGCGCCGCCAGGGCCTCCTCCTCCGCCCTCCGCACCCGTCGCACGCCGACGCCGAGACGCTCGGCCGTCGACTGCAGGGACGCCGGGGAGTCCCCTCCGAAGCCGAAGCGGAGGCGCAGGACGTCGCGCTGAAGGCCGGGCAAGCGCTCGACGGCCTCCCGGACCCGGTCGTAGACCATCGTCTCTTCGACGTCAGCCGCGAAGTCGGAGTCGTCGGGCGCAACGAGTTCGCCCAACGTGGTGGTGGACTCCAGCGCGGCCGGCTGGTCCAGCGATGCGGTCACCCGGGCGACGTCTTCGAGCGACTCGCGCTCCTCGGCCGTCATGCCGGTCGCCTCGTCCAGCTCTTCCTCTGTCGGGGCGCGACCCAGGGTGCTCGCCAACTCCGCCTTGGTGAGCTCGAGGCGTTGGATCTGCTCGCCGACCTCGAGGGGTATCCGGATCGTCCGGCCGTGCTGTTGCACCGCACGCTGGAGGGCCTGGCGGATCCACCATGTCGCGTACGTGGAGAAGCGGAAACCGCGCTCCCAGTCGAACTTGTCGACCGCGCGCATCAGGCCGAACGTCCCCTCTTGGACCAGGTCGGCCATGTCGACGCCCCGATCCTGGTACCGGCGGGCCCAGTGCACGACGAGGCGCAGGTTGGCAGCGACCATCTGCTTGCGGGCGGCATCGTCGCCCGCGGCTACGCGCTTGGCCAGCTCCACCTGCTGCTCGTGGTCTGGCATTGGGAACTGGTCGAGGTCGCGCAACATCAATCCCAAGGTGTCCGATGTGCTCACCGCGCTCTTCATCTTCGCTCCAGCCGTTCTTCGCTCGCTCTCTGTCCTACGTACCCCGGGCATCCGGGGATGAACCTGCCGTGTATAACCACGTCCGGAACCGGATCATTCCACTGGGGTGTTTCCGCCCCGGGGGCTTGCG
>DATHPK010000322.1:0-12528 GCA_035483935.1 Acidimicrobiales bacterium | reverse complement strand
CACATGTGCCTCGGCATGCACCTGGCCCGGCTCGAGACCCGGGCGCTGCTCAACCGGATTTTCGACCGGCTCCCCGGGCTGACGCTCGACCGCACCGGCGATCCCTATATCCGCGGCGACGTGTTCCGCGCGCCGACTGCGCTGCCGGTCGTGTTCTCGGCCGCCTGAGGCCGCTCGCACCCCCACGCTCAGGGGATCTGCCGCGCCTCCACCTCCGCGCCGCGCGCGATGAGGACGGTGCTCACCATCGACGGCGGGAAGAGGCCGTGGGAAACCAGGCCGGGGACGGCGTCGAGCCGCTCGGAAAGCAGGGGCGGGTCGCCGATCTCGGCCAGATAGTCCGCCAGGACGCCGCCGTCGGGGGTGAGCGGGGCGTCCCGGAGGACGGCCCCGGGCAGGGCGTGCAGCGTGGCGGCCAGTCCGAACGCGAGCAGCTCGAGGGGCACGGGCGCGTGCAGGCGCGGGACGGGCTTGTCGGACGACACGATCACCACGAAACGGTCGGCCGCCGCGGCCACGATCCGCTCGCGGGTCTGGGCACCGCCGCCACCCTTGACGAGCCAGCCGGCGGGGTCGACCTGGTCGGCGCCGTCGATGGCCAGGTCGAGACGTTCGATGTCGGTGAACGGGCGCACGTCGAGCCCGTTGGCCCGGGCCAGCGCCTCCGTCGCGGGCGAGGTCGCGGCGCAGGTGATGGCAAGTCCCCGGCTGCCCAACGCGGGCACGAGCTCGGCCACCGTGGTGCCCGTTCCGAGGCCGACGTACATGCCGTCCTCGACGAGGGCGGCCGCGGCGCGCGCCACGAAGCGCTTCTCGGCCCCGATGTCGGGCGTCACTGCTCGGACGTGTTCAGCTGCGCGGCACGTCCTTCCACGGCAGCTCCTTGTCGGTGCGCACGTCGCCGGGGAGGCCGAGGACCCGCTCCCCGAGGATGTTGCGCATCACCTCCGACGTGCCGCCCTCGATGGAGTTGGCGCGGACCCGAAGGAACATCTTGTGCACGTCGGGCGACCCCATGCCGACCAGGTCGGGGCGCACCATGGGATAGCCGGCGGGGAACAGCATGGCGTCGCTGCCGAGGAGGTCCATGCACAGGTCGTAGACCCGCTTGTTCTCCTCGGCGAAGGCCAGCTTCGCCACGGAACCTTCGGGCCCGGGTGTGCCCGACTTGCGCGTGGCGGCGGCCCGCGCGTTCGTCATGTTGAGCGTCTCCATGCGGATGTAGCTCGACATCAGGCGGTCGCGAAGCGCGAGGGCGTGCGGCGAGGTGTCACCCTGCCAACGTTCCTTCCAGATCTTCAGGGCCTCGGCGATCGGCCCGCTGTTGCGGCGACCGACGGCGCCACCGATGGAGACGCGCTCGTTCATGAGCGTCGTGAGGGCGACGGGCCAGCCCTCGCCCTCGCCGCCCAGCCGGGCCGTGTCGGGCATCCGGACGTCGGTGAAGAAGACCTCGTTGAACTCCGCCTCGCCCGTGATCTGGAACAGCGGCCGCACCTCGACGCCGGGGGCGTGCATGTCGACGAGGAACGCGGTCATCCCCCGGTGCTTGGGCACGTCGGGATTGGTCCGGGCGATGATGAGCCCGTACGAGGAGATGTGAGCGAGCGTGGTCCACACCTTCTGGCCGTTCAGGATCCACTCCTCTCCGTCGCGCTCCGCGCGCGACGAAAGCCCAGCCACGTCGGAGCCCGCGCCAGGCTCGCTGAACAGCTGGCACCAGATCTCCTCGTTGCTGAAGAGCGGCCGGAGGTAGCGCGCTTTCTGCTCGGGTGTGCCGTGGGTGGCAATGGTCGGCGCGCACATGCCGTAACCGATCGGGTTGCGCACGCCGGCGGCCGGCGCGCCGCCGGCATGGAGGCGCGACTGGACGCGCTGCTGGTCCCTCGGCGTCAACCCCAGGCCGCCGCTGTCCTCGGGGAAGTGCACCCAGGCCAAACCCCGGTCGTACTGCTCTTCGAGGAACCGTTCCGCCGGCGTGGACGCCGGTGGGAAGTCGGCCAGCAGGCGATCGACCAGGTCGTCGACGTTCGCGCTCATGCCTTGACCCTATAGCGTGACCCCATGGTGGCCCCAGCAGACGAGGTGCCGCGGCGCGCGTGCGGCGAGCCGCGGCCCGTCGGGCGGACGGGACTGCGGTGACCGCGTCGGTCGAGCTGCCCGACGGGCGCGCACTGGCCTACGAGGACTACGGCGACCCTCACGGGTTCCCGGTCTTGAGCTTCCACGGGGGCCTCAGCTCCCGGCTCGACGCCGCGCACGCCCACACTGCTGCGATGGCATCGGGCGTGCGCCTCGTCTCCCCCGACCGGCCCGGCATCGGGCTCTCCACGTTCCAGCCGGGACGCCGCCTGCTCGACTGGCCGGACGACGTGACGCACCTGACGGCCGCGCTCGGCATCGAGAAGTTCGCCGTCATGGGCTGGTCGGCGGGTGGCCCCTACGCCGCAGCGTGCGCAGCGAAGATGGGTGGCCGGGTGACGGCCGCCGCACTGTTGTCCAGCGCGGTGCCTCTCGACCAGTACGGGACGACGAAGGGCCTGACCTCCTCCGACCGGTTGCTGCTGTTCCTCACCCGGCGGACGCCGGGGCTCGCGTCGGTGGCGCTCAAGGCGAGCATCGTCCACGCCAGCAACGCGCGGCTGCTGCGGGCCGCGATGCGCTCGTTCCCTCCGGCGGACCGCACGGTGCTCCGCGAGTGGGGACCGCCCGACCTCGCCCTCGCGTTCGTGCGCGAGGCGGTGCGCCAGGGCACTGCGGGCTGCGTCCAGGACTACCGCATCTTCGGGGATCCGTGGGGGTTCGCGCTGGAGGAGATCGACGTTCCCGTCCACATCTGGGAGGGCGCGGACGACAGGACGGGTCCGCCGGGTTACCGCACCTTCCTGCAACAGCACATCGCGCGCGCGACGGTCACCGTCGTGGCCGGCGAGGGCCACCTCTCACTGCTACCCCATCAGGCGCCGGCGATCTTCGCGGCGTTGTTGGGTGACCACAACGCAGAGTCCACCGCCCGGTGGAACGTCGGGTAGGCGAAAATCATCGAGCGCAGGGACTCGAGCGTGAGCTCGGCGTGCACCGCGAGGGCCAGCATGCTGAACACCTCGCCGCCGTAGGGACACATCGCAGTGGCGCCGACGATCACACCGTCGCGGGCGACCAGCTTGACGAAGCCCTCGGCGCCGTGCAGCCAGCCCCGGGCCGAGTCGGCCACCGAGTCCGAGAGCGCGACGACATTGCCGCCTTCGCGCCGCGCCTGCTCCTCGGTGAGCCCGACCGAACCGATCTCGGGATCGGTGAAGGTGACGCGTGGCAGCGCCCGGTAGTCGGCGTCGGGAAGCGCACGGCCGAGGATGTCGGCCACGCACAGGCGGGCCTGGTACACGGCGACGTGGGTGAAGGCGCCCTTCCCGGTCACATCCCCCACCGCCCAGACGCCCGGCACCACCCGCATGCGGCCGTCGACCGGCAGGCTGCGGGCGTCCTCGTCCAGGCCGAGCGCCGCCACGCCTAAACCCTGCAGATCGCTGCGGCGCCCCGTGGCGACGAGCATCCGGTCGCCCCGCAGCGTCGACCCGTCGGCCAGCACGACCTGCGCGCCCGCCGGCCCGTGCGGTTCCACGCGCTCGATGGCAACACCGGTGTGCACGCCGACACCGTCGGCTCGCAGGACCTCGGTGATCAGCCCGGAGGCCTCGGGCTCTTCGCTGGCCGCCAGGCGGGGGCCCGCTTCGACGATGGTGACGTCGGCACCGAAGCGCCGCGCGACCTGGCCCAGTTCGAGCCCGATGGAGCCGCCACCGATGACGAGGAGGGACGCGGGGACCGACTCGGACTCGACCAGCTCGCGGTTCGTCCAGTGGGGCACCGATGCGAACATCGGCGGCACCCACGCCCGCTGCCCGGTCGCCAGCACGAGTGCCCTCCGGGCCGTGATCGTGGTGCCGTCGACATCGACGCTGGACGGGCCGGTGAGGCGGGCGCGACCCCGCACGAAACGCGCGCCCTTGCCCTCGAGGCGCTCGACGGCGGCGCTGTCGTCCCACAAGCCTGTGACCTCGCGCACCCGGTGTGCCACCGGGGCCCAGTCGGGGGTGATCGCCGCCGACCCGGCGCGGCCCCGGATACGCCACCCCTCGGCCAGCACGTCCCCCGCCCGGACCATCGCCTTCGACGGGATGCACCCCCAATAGGGGCACTCGCCGCCGACGAGCCCGGCCTCGATGCCCGCGACCTCGAGGCCCGCTCCGGCCAGTTCCTCCGCGACCTGTTCCCCCCCCTGGGCCGAGGCCGACGACGATGGCATCGACCTCCACGGGAGCTACAGGCCGCCCCAGTTGGTGACTTGCACCGGCGCCACGATGGGAGTCCCAACCACGAGCTGGATCTGGTAGTGGTCACCGAGCGGCAGGTTGCGTGGATCACCCGTGTAGAGCTTGGGGCTCTTCCCGGGCGAGGTGAAGAAGACGGTGACCTTGCCGGTGGCCGGCCCCACCTGGGTCGTGCTCAGCGGCACGCCCCATTCGTCGAAGAACTGCCCCAGGGTGAAGCCCTGGGTCTTGCTCGGCGACTCGATGTGGACGATGCCGTCGAGGGTGTGCACGTGCAGCCAGTAGAAACAGGTGCCGGTGACCACGAAGGGACCGGGCCCCGCCGGGGCAGGTGGGTTGGTCGCTTCCGCCTGGAAGCCGGGGATGCCGACCCCGTAGGGGATCACCCGGGACTGCCCGTTGACGAAGATCGTCAGGTGCGTGTGGACGTGGGCCACCGTCTTCTCGCCGGCATTGCACTGCACACCGTCGACCGTCTGGCCGGTGGCCGCATTGACCAAGGTGGCGAGCTTGGGGCCGGTGGTCAGCGGGACCACCTCGGGGCCGGGCTTGCCGACGGGCGGCTGCACCCAACTGTCCTTCATCGAGGCCGGGATGGGCTCCAAGCCCGCGACGTGCGGGTTCGTGAACACCGGCGGCGTGCCGGTGCTGCCTCCGGACAGGACGACGATCAGCACGATGACGAGGACCAGCACCGCCACGACGCCGCCGATGCGCACCGCCATGCGGGTGCGCTTCCTGCGGAGCTCGGCCGCACGCTGCTCGGCCGCGCGCTGCTGCGCCGCGGCCCTGCGCTGGGCTTTCGACTTGGTCTCAGGACTCATTGGGGCGTCAGCGTAGCGAACCAATCCCACCGGAACGCGTCAACCCGCTCCAGCGGACCGGCCCACTCGGGCGTGACTCCCAGGTCCCCGACTTTGCTCCCGAGCGCATCGGCCACCCGCCAGATGTCCCCATCCACGAACGCCACAGTGAGCGTGCGCTCTTCGTCGGCGAACTGCCAGACGCCGGCCACACCGGGCATCTCGACCCACCCGGCACCGTCGAGTGGAGGACCCACCACGGTGTAGACGCCGTGCGAAGGCCGGAACGGAATGGCGCCGGCCGACACGGCCACACGCGGTGCCGCCCACGAACCCACGACCTCGAAGGGGCCCGACAGCACGGCGCGGCGGGCGGCGAAGAAACGATCCTCGTCGTACAGGTGCCGGCCCAACGCGAAGAACGGTGGCACCACGTCGCGGCCACGCAGAAGGTAGAGCGTCATGTAGTGGAAGGGCTCGAGGGAGGGTGCGCTCGCGGCCTCGGCGGCGCGGCAATGGGGCGAGCGGACCCAGCGCTGACCGAACCGCACTCCTTCGAGCGTGAACTGCTCGGGCAGGTGGTCGAGCTGGTGCCAGGCGTTGTAGGCCTCGTGGGCGGAAGGGTCGGTGATCTCGGTGAACGAGAAGAAGCCGAGCACCGAATGAGGGTATCCGCGGACGCGGATGCAAGACTCACGGCCGATGAACCCGGCCCTGCTCTCCGGCCTGCGGGTCCTCGATCTCAGCATCTGGCGTCCCGGGCCCTACGCGACCTCGCTCTTGGTCCCGCTCGGCGCCGACGTGCTCAAGGTCGAGCCTCCGGGCGGTGATCCCATGCGCCAGTACGCCGGCCTCTTCGAGTCGATCAACGCGGGGAAGCGCAGCATCGAGCTCGATCTGAAGGACGGCGACGACCGGGACCGGGCCCTCGCGCTCGCCGCAGACGCGGAGGTCGTCGTCGAGGGCTTCCGGCCCGGGGTCATGAAGCGGCTGGGGCTCGACGCCGAGACCGTGCGCGGCATGAACCCGGCGCTGGTGTACTGCTCCATCTCGGGCTACGGGCAGCACGACCCGCGCGCCGAGCTCCCCGGCCACGACGTGAACTACCAGGCGTGGGCGGGAGCGCTCGCACCCGAGGGCGGCGCCGCCATCGTGTCGCCGCTCCCGATCGCCGACCTGGCGGGGGGGATGGCCGCGGCGTTCGGCATCTGCGCCGCCGTGTTGGGGCGGAACGCGAGCGGTGAGGGCTCGTACCTGGACGTCTCCATGACCGACGTCCTGGCCACGTGGACGGGAAACGTCGGGAGTGCCGACGGTGATTCCGCCGGCGGCTCGTCCCCCACCGGCCCGGTCCCGGGCTACGGCGTCTTCGACACGGCCGACGGCGGGCAGATCGCGCTGGGCGTCATCAGCGAGCAGCACTTCTGGTCGAACCTCTGCACCGAGCTCGGACTGGACGACCTGGCGTCGTTGACCTTCGAGGACCGCTCGGTGCGGGGTGCCGAGACACAGCGTGCCGTCGCGGCGTCGGTCGGCGAGCGCGGCCGCGACGAGCTGGTCGCTTCGCTCACCGCGGTGGCGGTACCCGTCGCACCCGTGCTCGACCGCAAGGGCATGGTCGCGGGGTCACCGTTCCCACCCTTCCCCATCCGGCTGCCGCTGCCCGAAGGGGGCACGGCCGCGCCCGCACTCGATCAGCACCACGGCGAAGGGTTCCTGGCGCGGTGACGCTGATCGACGACCTCTTGGCCGCGAACGGGGACGCGCCGCGTCCGGTACCGCTCGATCAACGCCCATTGCGCCGGCTCGCCGTGGTTACCTGCATGGACGCGCGGATCGACGTATTCGCGGTGCTCGGGCTCCGGCTCGGCGACGCGCACGTCATCCGGAATGCAGGCGGGCGGCTCACCGACGACGTCCTACGCAGCTTGACCCTCTCGAGCAACGTGCTCGGCGTGGACACCCTGGTCGTCATGCAGCACACCCGGTGCGGCCTCGCGGGTACGAGCGACGCCGAGCTCCGCTCCCGTACCGGAGCCGACCTGGACTTCCTCCCGATCGCCGACCACGAGGCCTCCCTCCGGGCCGACATCGAGCGCCTCGCGAGCACGGCGTACCTCTCGGCGCTGCGGACGATCGCGGGGTTTCTCTACGACGTCGACAGCGGACGGGTGCAGGACATCGTCCGCTGGAGCGCACCGCCTGAAGCCGCCGGGACAACCCCCGATGTAGGGTGAGCCGACCTTCGACCAGCCCGTCGGCGCCCGGACCCACTCCGACAGGACGTCGGCGCCGCCCTTCCTCCGTTCGTAAGGAGTGCACGATGCCGCTCTTCGACAGCGCACCACGTCAGCGTCCTCGCCCGCGGGCGGGCAGCCCGTGGTTGCGACGGCGCCTGGTGGTGGCCGTCATCGGCGCGTTGGCCCTGGCTCCCGCACTCGTCGCGGTCGCACCGGGCACCGCGGGAGCCGCGTACCCGGACAACCCGGCCCAGCCCGTGAACTTCGGCAGCGCCGGCTTCTTCGGGCCGTCCGGAGGGCTGCAGCTCAATGCCCCCGCGGTTGCGATGGCCTCGACCCCGAACGGCCAGGGCTACTGGATGGCCGCGAGGGACGGCGGCATCTTCAACTACGGGAATGCCAGCTTCTTCGGCTCTGCCGGCAACGTCCCGCTGAACAAGCCGATCGTCGGCATGGCGGCCACCCCCGACGGCGGCGGGTACTGGCTCGTGGCCTCCGACGGCGGCATCTTCAATTACGGCGACGCCGGCTTCTTCGGCTCGCGGGGTGGCCAACCCCTCAACGCCCCGATCGTCGGGATGGCCACCACGGCGGACGGCCGGGGCTACTGGCTCGTCGCGTCCGACGGGGGCATCTTCAGCTACGGAGACGCCGTGTTCTACGGGTCACGGGGTGGCCAACCGCTCAACCAGCCCATCGTGGGCATGGCGGCCACCCACGACGGCGCCGGCTACTGGTTCGTCGCCCGTGACGGCGGCATCTTCAGCTACGGCGACGCTCCCTTCCTGGGATCGACAGGTGGCACCGCGCTCAATGCGCCGATCGTCGCCATCGCCAGCGCGCCGCAGGGTTACTGGATGGTGGCGTCCGACGGCGGCATCTTCAATTACGGCACCTCGTTCTTCGGGTCCATGGGCGGCCAGTCGAACTCCAACCCGATCGTGGGCATGGCGGCGACACCCGACGGCTCCGGCTATTGGTTGCTGCCCGCGCCGCCGCCCCCGGCGCCACCGACGCTCAGCCCGGGCGCGAGCGGCCCTGCAGTCGTACAGTTGCAACAGCAGCTCTATGCGCTCGGCTATTGGGTGGACACCACCAACGGCTCGTTCGACGACAGCACCGAGCAGGCCGTCTACGCGCTGCAGAAGGCGGCCGGCCTGGGCACCGACGGCGTGGTCGGCCCGCAGACCTGGGCCGCGCTCGAAGCCGGGGTGGTCCCCACTCCACGGCCGATGGCGGGGTATCAGATCCAGATCGACCTCGAGGACGACCTGCTGATGGTCGTCAACAACGGGCACGTCGAGTGGACGCTCAACACGTCGACGGGTGGCGGCTACACCTACACGCAGGACGGAGTCACCTCGGTCGCGACCACCCCGACGGGCGTGTTCCAGACCTTCCGCGAGGTCAACGGCCTCGTCGTCGACTCGCTGGGCTCCTTGTGGATGCCGAAGTTCTTCTACGAGGGGTTCGCCATCCACGGTGACACCGAGGTCCCCCCGGTGCCGGTGTCGCACGGCTGTGCGCGCATCAGCAACGAGGCGATCGAGTGGGTGTGGGCCAACAACATCGACCCCATCGGCACGACCGTCTGGGTCTACTGACCGGACCACTCATCGCGGGCGACTCCTCAGCGAGACGGCGTTATCCGGTCGAAGATCGGCAGCGCGCACCACAGGAGAACAAAGGTGACCCGCGCCACCCCGCCTCCCGGGGCTGTTTCGTGCGGCGGGTGGGCCCGCGAGAAGGCTTTCGGATCGTGCAGGTGAACCGCCACCATCTCGTCCCGACGTGCAGCACCCCGACCGCAGTTCCCGCGCGACGTCGATGGTGCCTGTCGTCACCGGGACTGGCCAGGGCCGATCGATCGCGTTGCGCACGACAGTTCGACATCAGCTCAGGTCACGAGTTGTCGCGCCGTTGTGCCAGGTGGATCCTTCCGGCCCTTCTACGGAGCGGTGGTTCCGGGACACAGTTGAGATTGTGGCGATACCGGACTGGTTTCAATACGGCGCTTGCCGAGGCCTAGGACCTGGAGACCTCTTCCTGCGGGGACTCGAGGCCGATTACACCCGGTCGGCGCGCGGAATGTGCGGAACGTGCCCGGTCCGTCTTCAGTGCTTGGACTTCGCCCTTGCCGATCCCCACATCCAGGGATTGTGGGGAGGGAGCGACGAGCGGGAACGGCTGGCGATTCGCAAGCGCCAGCGGGCGACCGAAAGGCCTGATCGAGTACCGGAGCCCGCAAGGCGAAGGGCCGTTGAGCCCAATTGTCGGGTGACGTCAAAACGGTCGCAGCAAGGGAACGGTGGCCCTTCACGGCTGGTTCCTGCTTTCCGACGAGGCGATCGGGAACCACGAGGCGAAGCGCTCCTCGTTCTCAGATGTCGTAGTAGAGCATGAACTCCCACGGATGCGGCCGGAGCCGCACCGCGTCCACCTCGTTGGTGCGCTTGTAGTCGACCCAGGTTTCGATCAGGTCAGGGGTGAACACACCGCCTACCTTGAGGTAGTCGTTGTCCGCCTCGAGCGCGTCCATCGCCTCTTCGAGCGACGAAGGCACCTGTCCGATCTTCGCCAGCTCATCGGCCGGCATGTCGAAGAGGTCGTGATCGACCGGGGCCGGTGGCTCGATCTTGTTCGCCACCCCGTCGAGCCCGGCCATCAGGATGGCCGAGAAGGCAAGGTATGGGTTACAGCTCGGGTCCGGGCAGCGGAACTCGACGCGCTTCGCCTTGGGGCTCGGTGAATACACCGGGATCCGGCAGGCGGCCGAGCGGTTGCGCTGCGAGTAGACGAGGTTCACCGGCGCCTCGAACCCGGGCACGAGCCGCTTGTACGAGTTGGTCGTGGGCGCGGCGAAGGCCAGGATCGAGCGCGCGTGCTTGATGATGCCGCCGATGTACCACCGTCCGATGTCGGACAAGCCGGCGTACGTGCCCTCTGCGTGGAACAAGGGCTCTCCCCCGTTCCACAGCGACGAATGCACGTGCATGCCCGATCCGTTGTCGTCGAACAGCGGTTTTGGCATGAACGTCGCCGTGAGCCCGGCCTGGTTGGCGACGCTCTTGACGATGTACTTGTAGAGCATCAGCTTGTCGGCCATCCGGAGCAAGGTGTCGAAGCGCATGTCGATCTCCGCCTGGCCTGCCGTCCCGACCTCGTGGTGCTGCACCTCGATCTCGATGCCCATCCGCTCCATGGTGAGGATCATCTCGGAGCGCAGGTCCTGGAAGTGGTCCATCGGCGGGACGGGGAAGTATCCCTCCTTGTACCGGGGCTTGTAGCCCAGGTTGGGGCCTTCTTCGCGTGCCGAGTTCCAGATCCCCTCCACCGATTCGACCTGGTAGAAGGCGGAGTGCTGGTCCTGCGAGAAGCGGACGTCGTCGAAGATGAAGAACTCCGCCTCCGGGCCGAAGTACGACGTGTCGGCGATGCCCGTCGACGTCACGTGCGCCTCCGCCTTCTTCGCCACATAACGCGGGTCACGGGTGTACGGCTCGAGCGTCAGCGGGTCGTGCACGAAGCAGTTCAGGTTCAACGTCTTGTGCTGCCGGAAGGGGTCCACGACGGCGGTCGACGGATCCGGCAGGAGGATCATGTCCGATTCGTGGATCTGTTGGAAACCGCGAATGGACGAGCCGTCGAACCCGAAGCCGTCTTTGAACCCGTCCTCGGTCAGCCCGTGGGCCGGGATGGAGAAGTGCTGCATGAGGCCGGGCAGGTCACAGAACCGTAGGTCGACGACCTCGACCCCTTCGTCCTTCACGAGGCGGACGACCTCGGCCGGGCTGCGCTCTTGCATGGTGGGTGCTCCTCTGCGATCTCGTCGGACGGCCGCCTGCCGCCCGGGCCTATGAGAGTCGCCTGGGTGCTTACCACAGCACCTCTGCCAAATGCGCTGCTGGGCGGCCAGTTCATCAATTGTTCACAATGGTTGCGGCGCCGGAGGCGAAGCGGCCGATCCCGGCCGCGACAAGACTCTGCGCCGTGCCGTACACGAAGGGGCTGCACGAGATTGCCGACGGCGTCTGGGCCTATCTGCAACCCCACGGCGGATGGGGTTGGTCCAACGCAGGTCTGGTGACCGGCGACAGCACCGCACTTCTCGTGGACACCCTGTTCGATCTCCGGCTGACCGGAGACATGCTCGACGCGATGCGGCGCGTGACGCCGGCGGCCCAGCAGATCGATACGGTCGTCAACACCCACGCCAACGGGGACCACTGCTATGGGAACGCGCTCCTGGCCGGCTCGGACATCATCGCGTCGGCCCGGTGTGCCGAGGAGATGAAGGAGCTGCCGGCGTCCGCCATGGCGGGAGTGCTGCGCGCGGCGCCGACGCTCGGTCTCGCCGGGGAGTTCCTGGCTCGCATCTTCGAGCCGTTCTCCTTCGACGGCATCGAGACCACGCTTCCCACCGCGACGTTCGACGGGCGGCTGGACCTGATGGTGGCGGACCGGCCTGTGCGCCTGCTCGAGGTCGGCCCGGCCCACACCGCGGGCGACGTCGTGGTCCATCTCCCCGACGACGGGGTCGTCTTCACCGGCGACATCCTCTTTCACCGCGGCCATCCGATCGTGTGGGCCGGGCCGGTGGCCAACTGGGTCGGCGCCTGCGAGCGTGTGCTCGGGCTCGGCGCATCCGTGATCGTGCCGGGGCACGGGCCGCTCGCGACACCGTCCGCGGTGGCTGACCTCAAGGGCTATTTCGAGCTCCTGACGACCGAGGCACGGCTGCGCCACGATGCCGGGATGACGCCACTCGAGGCGGCGCAGGACATCGACCTCGGGCCGTATGCAGGCTGGAGCGAGCCCGAGAGGGTCGTGGCCAATGTCCGTGCCCTGTACCGGGACTTCGGTGACGGGTCGCCGGCGGACGTGGTCACCGTCATGGGCGAGATGGCGATCCTGGCCGATCGGCAGAGCGCCTCCTGAAGGCCTGGACGGCTGCGTACCCGCTGGTCGCACCCCCGCGGCAGCGACCGACCGATGGCAGGACTAGGCCCGGATGCCCGGGGGTAGACAACACGGGTGGAGACGCGCGCGGTTCTGGGGACGGTCGGTGGCCGGTACCGGCTCGAGGCCCTGCTGGGCGAGGGTGGCATGGCGCGGGTCTTCGACAGCTTCGACGAGCGGCTCGAGCGCCCGGTC
>DATHPK010000321.1:0-21229 GCA_035483935.1 Acidimicrobiales bacterium | reverse complement strand
GCGAACGCGATGTGCGGCTGCGCCGGGCGGAAGATGTCGAAGCTGTCCGCGTCGTCCCAGCGGGTCTCGTCGTGGTTCGCCGAGCCGATGTGCGTGGTGATCGGCTCGCCCGGGCCCAGCTGCACGCCGCCCACCTCTACGTCGCAGGTGGTGGTGCGCGTGATCGTGAGCAACGGCGGCTCGAGCCGGAGAGCCTCCTCGATCGCCTGCGGGAGCAGGGAGCGGTCGGCCTGCACGGCCGCCAGCTGGTCGGGGTGGGTCAGCAGCAGGAACAACAGGTTGCCCGACGAGCGGTAGGTCGTCTCGGCGCCCGCCGGGAGCAGCAGGCGCAGGAAGGAGCAGATGGCCTCGTCGGTGAGCCGCTCGCCGTCGATCTCGGCCACCACGAGGTCGCTGATGAGGTCGTCGGCCGGGTGCGACCGGCGGTCGGCGCACAGCGCGGCGAAGTACTCCCGAAGCCACTCGGATGCCGCGAGGCCCCGGTCGATGTCGGCCACGAGGCCGATCAGCTCGATCCCGCGGCGGTGGAACTGCGGGAAGTCCTCCTCGGGCAGGCCGAGCAGCCGCGCGATGACGCGGACGGGGAACTCGAACGTGAGCTGGCGCACCAGATCCGCCTGGCCGTCGGCCGCGAAGGCGTCGATCTGCTCGTCGATGATCGGCACGATGAGCTCGGGCTCCCAGCGGGCCAAGGCCTTCTCCCGGAACGCGTGCGCAACGAGGTTGCGGTGGCTGCGGTGCTCGGGGTCGTCCATGCCCAGGATCACGTGCCCCAGGACCATGCCGATGGACGTGTCGTAGCCCGTCGACGTGAAGGTCTTGGCGTCGCGCAAGATGCGCGAGCAGTCGTCGTAGCGGTAGGCGATCCACTCCGGCTCGGGGTCGAACCCCTCGGGCAGCACTTCGGGGTCCATCGTGTGGCCCTTGCTCACCGGGGCGTCACGGCGCTTCTCCGCCAGCGCGGGCCACGGATCGCGCGACGTGCCGGCGACCACGTCGTCGAAGGCAGCGAACGGGTCGTACTCCTGTGCCTCGGACGTGGTCATGGCGCAACTTCCTCCCCGAATGGGCGCGGTGTGACGTTGGAGTCAGGTTACGTCCGCGGTCCCCTGTGGCACCACCCCCACCGCGGGCGGCTCTGGGGGCGACCGCGTAGGCTCCCGCCTTCATGGAGACCTTGCGCACCCCCGATGCACGCTTCGCCGGCCTGCCCGGCTACGACTTCGAGCCCCACTACGCCGACATCGCCGACGGCGACGGGGGCGGCCTGCGGGTGCACTTCCTGCGCGAAGGCGACGCCGGAGCCCCGGTGGTGCTGCTCATGCACGGCGAGCCCTCCTGGTCGTACCTGTACCGCAAGATGATTCCCGTCCTCACCGGCGCCGGGCTCCAGGTCGTGGCCCCGGACCTGGTCGGCTTCGGCCGCTCCGACAAGCCCACCGAGCGCAGCGACTACTCCTATGCCCGCCACGTCGAGTGGATGCGCGAGCTCCTCTTCGACGTGCTCGACCTCCGCGACGTCACCCTCGTGGGCCAGGACTGGGGCGGCCTCATCGGGCTGCGCCTCGTCGGTGAGCACCCGGGGCGCTTCGCACGCGTCGTGGCCGCCAACACGTTCCTCCCCACGGGCGACACCAACCCCGGCGAGGCGTTCTTCGCCTGGCAGAAGTTCTCCCAGGAGGTCGAGGAGTTCCCGACGGGTGGCATCGTGCAGGGCGGCTGCGCCAAGGGGATCACCGCCGAGGTGCGGGCGGCCTACGACGCCCCGTTCCCCGAGGAGTCCTACAAGGCCGGGGCCCGCGCCTTCCCGATGCTCGTCCCGTCGCGGCCCGACGACCCCGCCCACGACGCCAACGTGGCCGCCTGGGTCGGCCTGGCGGCATTCGACCGGCCGTTCCTGTGCGCGTTCAGCGACAGTGACCCCATCACCGGCGGGGCCGACCGCAACCTGAAGGAGCGGATCGCCGGTGCCAAGGGACAGCCGCACACGACCATCGTCGGGGGCGGGCACTTCCTCCAGGAGGACTGCGGGGAGGAGCTGGCGCAGGTCGTAGCCGACTTCGTGCGCGCCACCCCGTGACCTCCGCACATCGGGTGATCGTGGTCGGCGCCGGCTTTTCCGGCATTGGCATGGCGGCCCGCCTGCGCTCGATGGGTATCGACGACTTCGTCGTGCTCGACCGCGGCCACGATCTCGGCGGAACCTGGCGCGACAACTCCTATCCCGGTGCGGCGTGCGACGTCCCGTCCAACCTCTACTCGTTCTCGTTCGCGCTCAACCCCGAGTGGTCGCGGTCCTTCTCCCCCCAGGCCGAGATCTGGGACTACTTGCGCGCCTGCGTCGACCGCTTCGACGTCGGCGAACATCTCCGCTTCGACCACGCGGTGGACGAGGCGCGCTGGGACGAGTCGTCGGAGCGCTGGGTCGTGCGCGCCGCGGGGGAGGAGTACGTCGCCGAGGTGCTGGTGTGGGCCACCGGCTCGCTCAGCGAGCCCCAGATCCCGGAGTTCCCGGGCCTCGAGACCTTCCGGGGCAAGGTGTTCCATTCCGCCAAGTGGGACCACGCCTTCGACCTGCGCGGCAAGCGCGTCTGTGTCGTGGGCACGGGCGCGTCGGCCATCCAGTTCGTGCCCCAGATCGCGCCCGTCGTCGAGCATCTGTACCTGCACCAGCGGACCCCGCCCTGGATCGCGCCCCGGGGCGACCGGCCGGTGTCGCGCCTGCGCAAGCTGGCGTACGCCAAGGCGCCCGCGCTCCAGCGGCTGTCGCGGCTGCGCATCTACGCCATCTTCGAGTCGCTGCTCGGGGTCTTCGTGGGACAGCGCGAGCGAACGAAGGCGGTGGTGCGCAAGCGGGCGCTCGACCACCTGCGCAAGCAGGTTCCCGACGAGGCGCTGCGCGCCAAGCTCACCCCGCACTACGAGCCGGGCTGCAAGCGCCTCCTGCTCTCCGACGACTACTACCCCTCGCTGACCTTGCCCAACGTGGAGGTGGTGGACACGCCGGTGTCCTCCTTCACGGCCCACGAGGTCGTGGGGCAGGACGGCATCGCGCGCCCCGTCGACGTCGTCATCATGGGCACCGGCTTCGAAGCGGCCGAGCCCCCCTACGCCGAGCACATCGTCGGCCGCGGCGGCGCCCGGCTCTCGGAGTTGTGGAAGTCCGACGGGGTCGAGGCATACGCCGGCTCAACGGTGGCCGGCTTCCCGAACCTCTTCCTGATGATCGGGCCGAACTCGACGCTCGCCCACAACAGCATGATCTACATGATCGAGTCGCACATCAACTACATCGCTAGTGCGCTGGCCTTCATGGCGCGTCCTGGGGTACGGACCGTCGAGGTGAAGAAGGGTGTGCAGCGCCGCTACAACGAGCGGCTGCAGGCCCGCCTGGAACACTCCGTGTGGGTGGAGGGTGGGTGCGGCAGCTGGTACCTCGATCACCGAGGGTGCAACACGACGCTCTGGCCGGACCACACTTGGAAGTTCCGCCGGTTGACCCGGCGTTTTCACCCCGGCGAGTACACGGTCCGCGCGTAGGCGCGCACCGCGAGCGCTCCCAGGACGACGGCGAAGACGGCCAGGGCACCGATCTCGGGCAGCACCGCGGACAAGCCGGCATGGTCGTAGATCAGCTTCACGAACGCGTCCATTGCCCAGGCCTGCGGAACCAGATGGCCGACTCCGCGCACCACGGGCCCCACGACGTCGAGTGGGTACATGCATCCGCCGAGCAGCCCGCACACGATGCCGAGGACCACGGCCGTCGAAATGGCCTGTTCCTCCGTGCGCGACCGCAGCGAGATCAGGGCGGCCGCGCCCGCGTACGCGAGCGAGAGCATGGCCAGGACCAGGAACACCCCGGCCGGATCGCCCCAGTGCACGCCGAAGATGAGCACCCCCACCACGAGTAGCCCGGCACTTTGCACGGCGGCCACGCAGAGGCTGGTCGCGATCAGCGCCGCCACCACAGACCGCCGCCGTATCGGCGCGGCGGCGATGCGCGCCATGAGGCCGAGCCGGCGCGTCTCCACCACTCCGGAGGCAAGCAGCAGGACCGTGATGCCGAGGAAGAGGACGAGGTCCGCCGGCGCCACGTAGGAGAACGGGCTGAGCGCAGCCGGGAGGTCTGTGCGGGCGAGTGTCACATCGGTGACCGCCGTGCGATGGCCCTCCGCCGCCATGAGGTCGAGCAGGGCCACCACATCGGTGCGCGCCTGGACCGCGCCCGTCGAGGCCGACTGGCTCACGAACTGCGCCCGCTGCGACCCGGCGGGCGACGGCAGCAAGACGAGGCCGGCCACGACCCGCCCCCGCAAGATGTCGTCGGACAGTTGCGCACGATCGGGCTCGATGCGGACCTTCAGATCGGCGGTCTGACCCACGAGCTGCAATAGGCGCGCCGAGGGGTGCACGATGCCCACCGGCTCCTTGGGGCTCCCCGCCAGCAGGCCCGTCACGAGGATGAAGAGGACGGGGAAGGCGGTCGCTACGAAGACGAGCCGCCGGTCTCCGCCGGCCCGGCGCAGGTTGACTCGCAGGATCGCGATCACGGCGTCACCATCCGGCGGACGCGCATCATGGCCAGCCCGCCGGTCACGAAGGCGATCAGGCACAGCACGGTGAAAGGGCCGATGATCGACGACGGCGGATCGTGCAGCAGCGCCAGGCGGCCGAACCCCACGAGCGCCCAGCCGTTCGGCGTCCCCAGGCTCAGCACCTGGAGGAACTCGGGCAGGGCACCGGGTGGCAGCAGGTTGCCGCCAAGCAGTGCGAGAAGGAGGCCGATGATCATCGACGACGCGAACGCCTCCTGGGGCGAGCGGGCGAATGAGGTGAGGAACGTCCCGAGGCCACACATGGCGGCGGTCGCGCCGAGGCACATCAGGAGGACGCCGGCCGGCGCGCCCCAATCGGCGCCGAAGACCGTGGCCGTCACGCCCCAGACCACGAGGATCGACGTGAGCCCGGTCAGCGCGATGGCGAGCATCTTGCCCCACACGATCGAGCGCGGCCGGATCGGCGCGGCGACCAGCCGCGCCAGCGTGCCCGTCGCCCGCTCCATCAACAGTGAGCGCATGCCGAGGCCGCTGCCGATGAAGAGGAACACGATCGCGATCGAAGGGGCGAAGTAGTCGAGCACCGCCTTGCGCCCGTTGCCGACCATGCTCGTCTCGACGGAGATGTCCGCCGGGTCGGTGGCCGTTCCCCGGTACAGGCGGCCGGCGTACAACCGGCTCGCCAGCCCCGCGGCAAGTGATTCGGCGTACTCCTGGCCGACCAGCGCGTCGGCGCGGTCGACGACGTCGAAGCCGGGGGAGGGTGTCGCACCGGGAGCGACGATCGGGATCAGCAGATGCCCCAGGGTCTTGCGCCCGCGGAGGACTGCGATGCCTCCCTCGAGCGTGCCGTCCGCCACCTCCCGCTTGAGCGCAGCCCGGTCGGCGACCAGGTGGACGGACACGTTCGTCGGCAACTGGCTGGCCTGGACCGCGGCGCGGAGCAGGGAAGGCGTGGCGCCAGAGACGCCGATGGGGACGGGGCCGGTCGACGCGTTGCCGGCGAAGGCGAAGCCGAGGATCGCCGCGATCGCCAACGGGGCCACCAGGACGGTGAGCACGGCCGAGCGGTCGCGGATGCGCCGGCGCAACTCGTTGGCGGTGATGAACCAGATCAGAGGTCGCCCCCCGGACCCAGACACCCCGACCGCATCGCGTCAACGTAGCGGTGCGGCCGTGTCGCAAGGGGTGCTGCGTATCCTTGACGCGTGTCCGGCGTCACGGAGTGGGAGCCCGAGGCCGAGAACTGGGTGCGTTGGGCGCGCACGCCCGGCCACGATGCGTACTGGTACTACCGCGACGCGTTCTTCGAGCTTGTGCCCGCCCCGGGGGCAGGGACGATCGAGCTGGGCTGTGGCGAAGGACGGGTGGCGCGCGACCTGGCCGAGCGCGGTCACCGGGTCGTCGGCGTCGAGCCCGCGCGCACGCTGGTGCGCCACGCCCGGAGCGCCGATCCCGGAGGCTCGTACCTCGTCGCCGACGGCGCGGCGGTGCCCTGCGCGTCGGGAGCGTTCGATCTCGTCGTGGCGTACAACTCCTTGCAGGTGGTGGCCGATATGCGGAACACCGTGCGGGAGGCGGCACGCCTGCTCCGCCCGGGAGGCCACCTCTGTGCGACGGTCAGCCATCCGGCCATGGATCTCGGGCGTTTCGTACAGAGCGGGCCGGACCAGGTCTTCACCATCCGTCCGTCGTACTTCGAGTCGCGCCGGGTCGACGACACGCTCGAGATGGACGGTCTCAGTGTCACCTGTCGAGGCTGGACGTACACCCTCGAGGACTACGTCATGGCCTTAGCCGCGGCCGGCTTCGTGGTGGAGGCGATGCGCGAGCCCCGGCCGGCGTCGTCCGCCGCCTTCGAGCGCTGGCAGGCCGTGCCGTTGTTCTTGATGCTCAGGGCTCTGAAGCCGCAGTAAGCGGGTCGCCGATCCGCCGACGCCCGCACCGGTCTGGGGCCGGGGCGAGGACCCGGTCGTTCAACCGCTCGTTGTTCTCGTGACGGTGACGCTCCCCAGCGGCGTCAGCCCCGACCTGGCCAGGATGAAGCCGTTCCCGTTGCCAAGTGTGCACTTCATGCCCGTGGTCATGGAGAGGCAGGTGAACGGGCCCAGGGTGACCGAGGCCCCGTAGGGGAGCTGGGGCGTGTTGAGCCCGGCGTTCGAGAGGCAGGTCTGTCCCGTGCACTCCGTCAGCGTGCCGTCCGCCCCGAGGGTCGCGGACTGGGCCGGCGTCTCGGTCAAGCACATGGCCTGCGTCAACGAGCTCTGACCGAACTGGTAGTCGATCTCGCACTCCAGGTTGCCCGATGGCGCGTAGAACTCGGTCGCCGTCGAGGTCTGGGGGACGAGTGTCGCCGTCGTCGTGGTCGCGTTGCTGCTCGTCGACGAGGTGGTCGACGCGTTGGACGTCGTCGTCGTACCACCCGACGACCGTGTCGTCGAGGTCGTCGAGGTCGTCGAGGTCGTCGAGGTCGTCGATGTCGTCGACGCCGAAGGTGACGGAGTGCTCGAGCATGCCGCGGCGCCCAGCGCGACGCCGAGGACTACGAGGGAGAGGGCAGCCCGCGGACGGATCACGATCGCAGCGTACGCAGGGCCCGTCCCTGTGTCGTGGTTCGAACGCGTGGGCCTTACCGTCCGGCGACCGAGCCGGTACGGTGGCCGCCAATCACGATCGGTCCCCGTTCGCGCGGGGACTTCTAGGGGGTACGCGGTGCCGAAGATCGAATTCGGGGGGAAGATCGGCAACGACTGGAGGGATTCGGAGCCGTGGTGGCCACCCCAGCCTGTGCCACCGGCCGGCGCGCCCAACGTCGTCTTGATCGTGCTCGACGACGTTGGCTTCGCGCAGCTCGGCTGCTACGGGTCGGACATCGCCACGCCGGTCATCGACGGCATTGCGGCCCAGGGCCTCCGGCTCACCAATTTCCACACCACGGCGCTGTGCTCGCCCACCCGCGCCTGCCTCCTCACCGGGCGCAACCATCACCGGAGCGGGATGGGGCGTGTGGCCGACCTCGCTGCCGGCTACCCCGGCTACTGGGGACGGCCGCCCCGCGAGAACGGATTCCTCTCCGAGATCCTGCGGGCCAACGGCTATGCCACCTACGCCGTCGGGAAGTGGCACCTGACCCCCGAGGACGAGACGAACATGGCGCGTTCGCGCAGCACGTGGCCGCTCGGCCGCGGCTTCGACCGCTGGTACGGCTTCCACGGCGGCGAGACGCACCAGTTCGTCCCGGGCCTGTACCACGACAACCACATCGTCCGGCCGCCCCGCTCCATCGAGGAGGGCTATCACCTGAGCGAGGACCTGGCCGATCGCGCCATCGAGTACCTGGGCGACCTGCGCGCGGTCGACGACGAGCTGCCGTTCTTCCTCTACTTCGCGACGGGTGCCTGTCACTCGCCGCACCACGCGCCGTCCGACTGGATCGAGCGCTACAAGGGTCACTTCTCCCAAGGGTGGGACCGCTGGCGCGACGAGACCTTTGCCCGGCAGCTGGCGATGGGCGTCGTCCCCGAGGGGACCACGCTTTCGCCCCGCCCGTCCTGGGTGCCGGCCTGGGACACCCTCGACGCCAGGGAGCACCAGCTGTCCGAACGCTTCATGGAGTGCTTCGCCGCGTTCTTGTCCTACACCGACGAGCAGATCGGCCGGGTGCTCGGTTTCGTCGACGAGATCGGCGACGGCGAAAACACGGTCGTGATCCTGGTGTCGGACAACGGAGCGAGCTCCGAGGGAGGCAAGGAGGGGACCATCAACGAGGGCCGGCTCTCCAATTTCGAAGGCGTCGGTGTCGACGAGATGCACCGGCGCATCGACGAGATCGGCGGGCCCCTCAGCCACAACAACTACCCGTGGGGCTGGACCATGGCCGGGAACACACCGTTCAAGCGCTGGAAGCGTGAGGTGCACGAAGGCGGCGTAGCCGACCCCTGCATCGTCCGGCTGCCCCAACGCGCGGCGACCGCCGGTGGCCTGCGCCGGCAATACGCGCATGCCATCGACATCCTGCCCACGGTGCTCGACCTGGCTGGTGTCCCCGCCCCGGTGGAGATCGACGGCATCGAGCAGTCACGTATCGACGGAACCAGCTTTGCGTACGTCCTCGACGAGGATGGGGAAGGTGCACCCGGTCGCCACCTCACCCAGCACTTCGAGATGCTGGGGTCGCGCGCCATCTATCACGACGGCTGGAAGGCCGTGGCATTCCACCCGGTCGGCCCGCTCTACGACGACGGGCTGCGCTCGAACGCGCCGTTCGACGACGACGTGTGGGAGCTGTACCACGTCGCCGAGGACGTGTCCGAGGTGCACGACCGCGCCGCGGAGTTGCCGGGGAAGGTGGAGGAGCTCGTGGCGTTGTGGTGGGACGAAGCAAGGCGTAACGACGTGCTCCCGCTCGACAATCGCGTCCTCGAGGTGATGGCCCACAAACACGACCGCCGTCGGTACCAGGACACCTACCGCTACTTCCAGGACGGAGCGCAGGTCCCCGAGTGGGTTGCGGCCGACGTGCGCAATCGCTCGCACGCCATCACGGCCGACATCGAGACGCCCGCCGGCGTCGTTCCCGATGGCACCGTCCTCGCACTCGGCTGCGCGCTGGGCGGCTGGTCCTTCCACGTATGCGAGGGCCGGCTCCGCTACGTGCACAACCTGCACGGCCAGGCCCACTACGAGGTGGTCTCCGCCGCCTCGCTGGCACCGGGCCGCCACACCGTCGAATTCCGCTTCGACAAGGACCAGGGCGCGGGTGGCGTGGCCGCACTCTTCGTCGACGGCAAACCCGTCGGCGAGGCCGAGGTCCCGAAGTTCACGCCGGTCGCTTTCAACGAGGTGGGCGTCGGCCTCACGTGCGGCTATGAGTGGGGCCCGGCCGTGGGCACCGGCTATGAGGCACCCTTCGCCTTCAACGGCGCCATCGTGCGGGCCGAGGTGGCCGCCACCGGGCCGGTCGTGCACGACCCGGTCGCCGACGTGGCCGCCATCCTCGCCTCCCAGTGACGGGCGTCCCCGCTTGCCGGTGAGATCACAAGGTTCCTCGGTCCACCGCCGTTTCCCTCACTGAAACGGGCATGACGCCGCCCGATTGCCCCTCCACGGAGGGCGGCGGTGGAGGGGCCCGGCGGGAGGCAACCGGTGACGGGAAACACGACAGTCGTCCGCAGGTCAGCGGGCGCTCGAAGGACACGTAGTCGCCGTCTTGGGTGCGCGGCGCTCGCGGTGGGACCCTTGGCCCTGCTCGTCACGTTGACCGGAGCCAGCTGGGCCTCCGCCGCCGGCGTCTCGGCGGTCACGGCAGCCGCGGACCCTCCCACCCCTGGAGCCACCGCCTCGTATCCCATCTCGTACACCCCGGCGACCAGCCAGTCGGCTGGAGGCACGATCACGGTCGAGGCGGCCCCCGGTACGACGTTTCCACCGTGCGCGGGTTCCTGCTCCGGCTACAAGATCGCGCAGGGCGGCAGCTACAAGGCCTTCACGAAGGTGTCGGTACAGGAGGGCGGCGGCAGCAGCACGCCGAACGAGTTCGTCATCACGCTCGCGATGGGCACGATCGAGAGTGGGAAGTCGGTGACGATCGTCGCCCGGGGTACGAACCCGGCCGCGCCCGGCACCGAGACGCTGGGCATATGGACATCGAAAGACCCGTCCCCGGCGACCGCGACCTACACCATCGGTGCCGCCCGAGCCGGCTTGGTCCAGGGAGCGATACCAAACGTGGCGGCCGCCCCCCAGGCGGACCTCTCCTCTCCCGCCTACCTCCAGAGCCTGTTCGGAACGCCCACCGAGACGGTTCCAACCCTCGGCACGGCGTACCTTCCGGGCAACACCTGGGCTCAGATCGACGGGTCGTCGGGCAGCGTGGCGCAACTGCAGGCGGATGGCTGGTCGACCTCGAGCCAGGCGACACCGGGCTACCAACTGGTGCTCGGGGTGCCGATCCTGCCGTCGAAGAACGGAAAGGTCTCGCTCGAGGGGGGAGCCGACAAGGACTACGACGCGTACTTCAGCCAGCTGGCATCCTCGCTCGTCGCGCAAGGCCTGGGGAACGCCTGGCTGCGACTGGGCTACGAATTCGACAACCACGGATTGGACGGGAACTCGAAGCCCTGGGGCACCGGGAACGACCCGACCCAAGAGGGGTATTTCGCGCAGTACTTCCAACAAATCGTGATCTCCATGCGTGCCGTGCCGGGAGCCGACTTCAAGTTCGTCTGGAACCCCGACGGCTTCGCCTTCCTCGGCAACAACGACCCGGAGTACCTGAAGTCCGGCGGCATCTCCCTCTCCGCGGCGTGGCCGGGTGCCCAGTACGTCGACTATGTCGGCGCCAACGTCTACGACTGGGAGCCGACGCTCACGACCGGATACACGCAAGCAGAGAACTGGGCGGACTTCATCGACCCCCAGCTCCTCGGGGCGGAACAGTTCGCGTCGAGCGTGGGCGTCCCGCTGGCCTTTCCCGAATGGGGCGTGATGTCGCACGAGCCGCCGTTTGCAGGAATGGGCGACGACCCCGGGTACGTCAACGGCATGTACTGCTTCATGGCGAACCCGGCCAACAACGTCGCCTGGGAGAGCTACTCCAACACCAACTACCCCGGCTGGAACTCCGAGATCACCGGGAGCTCGTTCCCCAACGCGCTGGCCGCGTTCCAAGCCGACTTCGGTCACGGATCGACATCGGCTTGTAGCGCCGGTTAGGAGCCGAACGCGGAGGGTCCCTATTCGAAGCTCGGCCGGTGCTCCCGCGAGCGCTTCAGCTCGTAGAAACCCTCGGTCTGCACGCACAAGAGCACGCCGTCCCACAGCCGCCCCGCCGCGTCGCCCTTGGGCGACGGGGTGACGACGGGCCCGAAGATGGCCTGGCCGTTGTAGTGGATCACCGGGGTGCCGACGTCGTAACCCACCGGGTCCATGCCGGCGCGGTGCGACGCCTCGAGGGCGTCGTCGAACTCCTCCGACGTCGCCGCGTCGGCCAGCGAGGCCGGCAGGCCCAGCTCCTCGAGCGCCTCGGGCACGATCTTCGGCCGCTCGTCCTCGTCGCGCATGCGGCCCTGCACGTGGATCCGGGTCCCCAGCGCCGTATAGAGGGGCAGCAGGATGTCGTGTCCCTTCAGCTGCTCCGCCGCGATGCACACCCGCACCGGCCCCATGGCCAACGACATGCGCTTGCGGTATTCGTCCGACAGGCCCTCCTTGCCCGCGTTCAACATCGCGAGCGACATCACGTGCCAATTCGTGTGGATGTCGCGCACGTTCTCCACCTCGAGCATCCAGCGCGACGTGATCCAGGCCCACGGGCACAGGGGATCGAACCAGAAGTCGGCGGTGTCGGTCATGGGATGCCTCCGTCCACGCGCACGATCGTCCCGCTCACGAAGGACGAGGCGTCGGTCGCCAGGAACATCGCCGCGCCCACGATCTCGGGCGGCTCGCCGGCCCGGCCGAGCGCGTGGTTCGGCATGCCGCGTTCGAGGATCTTGGGGTCCCAGGCCTTGCTGATGTCGGTGAGGAAGGGCCCCGCCATGATGGTGTTGACCCGCACCGACGGCCCGAAGGCCTTGGCGAACCCCTCGGTGAGGGCGTTCAAACCGGCCTTGGCCGCGTCGTAGGGCAGCATGTGCGGCGCCGGCCGGATGGACCCCGTGCTCGAGACATTGATGATGGATCCACCGTAGGGGCCCGCGGCCATCTTCGTGCCCACGAGCGAGGTGAGGCGGAACGGGCCCTTCAGGTTGACGCCGATCACCTTGTCCCAGAGCTCCTCCGTCACCGAGGGGAGGTCGGGATAGAGGGGTGACATGCCGGCGTTGTTCACGAGCACGTCGACCCGGCCGAAGGTGCCGTAGGCCTGCTCCACCAGGCCGTCGAGCTCGTCCCAGTGGCCGACGTGGCATGCCACGGGCAGCGCACGCCGGCCCATCGCCTCGACGTCTGCCGCCACTTCCTTGCAGGTGTCGATCTTGCGGCTTGCGATCACCACGTCGGCCCCCGCGGCGGCGAAGGCGAGCACCATCTCCCGCCCCAGCCCGCGGCTCCCGCCGGTGACCAGCGCGACCTTTCCGCTCAGCGCGCCTTCCTCTGCCATGTGTCCTTCCTTCGCTAGTTCGACTTCAACAGCTCCGCCACCATGTGCGTCACCGCCTTGGCCATCGGGATGTGCAAAGACTCGTTGGGCCCGTGCGCATTGGAATGCGGTCCGAGCACACCCGTCGCCACGAACTGCACCCCCGGGAAGCCCCTCTGCAGGTCGGCCAGGAACGGGATGGATCCGCCCTCGCCGACGGCGCCCGCCGCCCGCCCGAAGCGCTCCTTGGACACGCGATCCAGCGTCGCCGCCACGTCGGGGTCGAGCGGCGGGGCCACCCACCCTTGGGCCACCCCCACGACGTCGATGGTGACGTGCGCCCCTTCGTCGGTGCGGATCGCCGAGATGAGGCTGTCGCACGCCACCTGCGCGTCCACATCGGGCGGCAGCCGCACCCCGATCTTGAGCGTCGTCGAGGGCCGCAGGACGCTGCCGGCCTCGAGCGGCTTGGGCATCCCGTCGGCACCGACCACCTCGAGTGCGGCGCCCCAGGTACGCGCCTCCAGCCGCGCCGGCGGGTCCGCACCAAGCAGGTGCAGCCCGTCGACAATCGGATACCCGCTGTCGGGGAACTCCGCGGCGAGCGCCTCCAGGTTGGCCCGGTGCGCGTCGGGCATCCCCGCCCCGAGCAGTTCCGGCAGAAGGATGCGGCCGTCGGCCTCGTCCTCGATCCTCGACAAGATGCGCCGCATGATCCGGAAGGACGACGGCACCACGCCGCCGCCCTGCCCGCTGTGGATGCCCTCGGTCAGCACGTCGACGGTGACCGTCACGATCAGCATTCCCCGCAGTGACGTCGTCAGCCACAGCCGGTCGTAGCTGAGCCCGCCCGAGTCGAGGCACAGGACGAGCCGCGGCGTGCCGATGCGCGGTGCGAGGTGCTCGAGATAGGCGGCGAGGTCGGGGCTGCCGCTCTCCTCGCTCGCCTCGATGAAGACGAGGACGCGGCCGTGGCCGCCGCCCGCCTCCGCCAGCGCCGTCACGGCGGCGAACGTCGAGTATCCGTCGTCGGCCGTCCCACGTCCGTAGAGCAGATCGCCCTCTCGCACCGGTTCGTAGGGCCCGAGCCCCTGGCGCCATTCGCCGAGCGGTGGCTGCTTGTCCATATGGCCGTAGACGACGATCGGGTCGCCGGCGCCGCCGTTGTCGACGAGGAGCACCGGCGTGCGTCCGGGCAGCTGGACGATCTCGGTCGCCAGAGCCCCGCCCTGGTCGCGCACCCAGTCACGCAGGAGCTCGGCGGCGGCCGTGATGGCGCCTCGCTCGGCCCAGTCCGGATCGAAGGCGGGGGAGAGGCACGGGATGCGCGTGTACTCGGCCAACGCCGGCAGGATCCGCTCCTCCCAGGCGACGTCGATGGCGTCACTCATGGGACGGTCGTCACGGTCGCGGTGAGTGCCAGGGTCACGCGGCGGGGCTCTCGGTGATCTCGGCCAGCCGCCCGAGGGTCTTGGTCATGGCCTCCTTGGTCTGCTTGCCCACCGGTCCCGTCTTCAGCATGAAGCGTTGTTTGTCCTGCGTGATGTCCCACGTCTCGCGGACCAGGGTGCCATCGCCGGACGGTTGGAGCTCGTAGCGCCAGATGCGGCCGCCGATGAAGCGCCCGAGCGGGCCGGCGAACGTCGTCTGCCAGGCGATCCGGCGGTCCGGTTCGTACTCGATCACCTTGTTGGACATCGAGTACGGCACGCCGAGCTTCATCGACATGCCAAACGTGGTGCCCAGTGCGAGTCGCTTGGGCGCGCCTTGCTTCAGCTGCTTGACCGATCCCGAGCCGTCGATCTCGGGGTGCCGAGACGCGTCGGCCACGACGGCGAAGATGTCAGCGGCGGGCGCGCCGATGACCCGCTCCACGCTGACGACTGTGTCTCCCATGCCGGGACCTCCGATCGGGCTGTTCCCCGGGCGACGACACTAGGACGTGGGGCGCCCCTCAGAGGGCGTGGGCGACGAGGTCGCTCAGCTGCACCCACTCGAGGGTCGCAGCGTGCGTCGAGGCCAGGACCACCGGTGGCGCCATGCCGGCATCGAGCGCCTCCTGCCAGCGCGACGCACACAGGCACCATTGGTCGCCCGGCTGGAGGCCGGCGAAACCGAACTCGGGATGGGGCGTCGACAGGTCGTTGCCGACCGATGCCGAGAACACGAGGAACTCCGCGGTCACCTGCGTGCAGACAGTGTGCACGCCGAGGTCCTCAGCGCCCGTGTTGCAGCAACCGTCGCGGAAGAAGCCGGTGACCGGATCGAAGTTACAGGGCTGGAGCTCTTCGCCCAGAACGTTCTGTGCCATGGCCCATTTGATCACGGCGCCGCCGGGCAGCCTGCCGGCTCGTTTGCCTACCCGGCCTCCAAGGGTGTGCCCCCGTAGCGGTCGACCCATGCGAACGAGCTGACCGGGGCTCGCTTCAACCGCCGTGGCGTTGACATCGGGTGACCCAACACGACGAGCGACGCGGCCACGACCGTTTCGGGAAAATCGAAGATGGTGCGCAGGTCGGCCTCGCGCCGCACGGCGATGGTCGTCATCACCCCGGCGAGTCCTTCGGCGCGCGCGGCGAGCAACACGCTCCAGACAAAGGGATAAATGGAAGCGCCGCCGACCATCGTGTAGCGGGGAAGGTCACGGTCGACCGTTGCGAGCACGCCGAGGTCGGCCAGGACGAGGAGGAGGGCGGGTGCGGTATCGAGGTTCTCGGCGAAACTGGGCGCGGCAGCGCCGGCCTCGGCGAACTGGCCCGCGTGGGCGAGCGCGGCGGCTTCCTCCTCGCGGTCCGTCAACGGTGACCACGGGGTCAGGCCCGCGGCGCCGAGAGCGAGGTACTCGTACCAACCCGAGAGGTAGAGGTCACGGAGAGCGGTGCGCGCCTTCCGGTCCTTCACGACGATGACGCGCCAGCCCTGGCGGTTGCCGCCGTTGGGGGCGAATCGTGCCGTGTCGAGCACGCGGGCGAGCAGGTCGTCGGACACCGGTTCGTCGCGGAAGGCGCGGACCGCTCCGGTGCTGCGGAGGGTGGTGAGGAGGTCGAGGTCCACGAGTTGCCCACCGTAGCGGTCGCTGGTTCTATCTGGGGCGTGAGGGCACCCCTCGGCGCTGACAGCACGGAGGTTGTCACCGGCGCGGCAGGCGACGCCCGGTTGCGGTCGCTGGCGGCGACGCCGCTGGTGGTGTCGCCCATGGCGGGCGGGCCGTCGACGGTCGAGCTCGTCGTCGCGGCGTCGCGGGCGGGAGCGTTCGCGTTCCTCGCCGGCGGCTACAAGAAGGCGGACGACCTGCGCACCGAGATGGCCGCGGTCCGGGCCGCAGGGGTCGGCGCATTCGGTGTGAACCTGTTCGTACCCGGCGCAGCCACGGACGCGCCCGATCAGCTCGATGCCTTCCTGGCGTCGCTGCGGCCGCTCGCCGCATCGCTCGGGGTCGAACTCGGCGCGGGGGAGTGGGACGACGACGACTACCCGACCAAGCTCGCGCTTGTGCTCGCGGACGTGCCGGCCGTCGTCAGCTTCACGTTCGGCGTGCCCGACCCCGAGGCCGTTCGCGCGTTGCAGCGTTCGGGCTCGGTCGTGATGGTGACGGTGACGACGCCGGAGGAAGCCGACGCGGCCTTGCGCGTGGCGCCCGACGCGCTCTGTCTGCAGGGAGCGGAAGGGGGTGCCCACCGCGGCAGTCTCGCCAACGTCGATCGCCCCGACGCCGACCGGCCGCTGCGCGCGCTCTTGGCCTCGGTCCGGCGTCGCACGCTGCTCCCGCTCGTGGCGGCGGGTGGCGTGGCGGGACCCGACGACGTGGCGGACCTCCTCGGGCGCGGCGCCGCCCTCGTGCAGGCGGGGACGGCATTTCTCCGCTGCCCGGAGTCGGGGGCGCAGCCGGCGGCCAAGGATGCGCTCGGCGCCGACGTCTTTACCGAGACGGCGGTCACGCGCGCATTCAGCGGACGGCGGGCCCGGGCCCTGATCAACGCCATGGTGCTGGAGCACCCGGACGCGCCTGCAGCCTATCCGGAGATCAACAACGCCACCCGCCCCCTGCGTGCGGCGGCCGCGCGGGCGGGCGACGCCGGCCACATGAGCCTCTATGCCGGCACGGGCTTCCGGGCGGCCGAGGCGCGCCCGGCGGCCGAGGTGGTCGAGCGGCTGGTGTCAGGATGGCGCCGGTGACGAGCCGCCGGCAGACGAGGACGATCGAGTTCACGCCGCCGGAGAATGATGTCGTGGCCGAGGTATTGACCTCATTGCGCGAAGCCGGGAGCGGCTGGGTCAATCTCATGCCCGGTGTCGTCGACGATGCGGACATCAACCCTCCCGCCGGACTTTTCTCATTCTTCGGGACGCGCCAAGCGCCGGTGACGATGGCGACGGTGATCCCCGTGCGCCAGGAGAAGCGCGATCTCGAGGGCATGTCGGTGGGACTGATGCACCCGACGGGAGCCCATGCCATCGCCCGACTGGCCGAGGCGGGGGTGGCGGTCCCTCCGGGGTGGGTGGTGCGCCAGGATCACGCGCGGCGCGGCATCTTGTTGGACCCGCCGCCGGGCGCCGTTCCGGCGGACATCGTGACGTGGTGTGTACAGGCCGGCACGGCCCTGTGCCTGGTCGACATGACAGGCCAGTGGCAGGCCGTCGTGTACCTGCCCTGAGGCGGTCGCCCCCATGGCCACGGGTGCGCGGCGCGACGACGCCGCACTGACGCACGGCCTCGGCCGGTGGGTGGCCGAGCACGCGGGAGCCGTACCCGGCGCCGCCGCCAGCTCGCGCCCGGTGACGATCGCGGGCCTGACGCACGCCGAGGGGGGGATGGCGAACGAGACGGTGCTCGTCGACTTCGGACCGGGCCACGCCGGCATGGTCGTGCGCATGCCGCCCCTCGAGCCGACCTTCCCCGACTACGAGCTGGACCCCCAAGCGGCGGTGCAGAACGCCGTCGCCGCTCGCGGCGTTCCGGCACCGGCGCCGGCGATCGTCGAGCGAGATCCGTCATGGGTCGGCGCGCCGTTCCTCGCCATGCCACGGGTGCACGGGGCGGTGGCCGGGCCGGCGCCGGCGTTCGACCCCTATGTCCGTGACGCCGGTCCCGCACTCCAGCGGGTCATGCACGACGGCCTCGTCGATGTGCTCGCCGCTGTGCACGCGGTGCCTTGGCAGGGCACCGGGTTGGCGGAGATGCTGTCCGGGCCGGGACTGGCCGACGCCGTCGGGCGATGGGCGGCCTACGTCGAGTGGTCGTCGGCGGGTGACCCGCTCCCGGCACTCGCCCAGTCGCTCGACTGGTGCGCGCGTCACTGCCCGCCCCAGCGCGAGCCCGTGCTGCTCTGGGGCGACGTCCGCCTCGGCAACCTGGTCTTCGACGACGCGCGCCGCGTCCTGGCCGTCCTCGACTGGGATCTCGCCGCCCTCGGCCCGCGCGAGATGGACCTGGGCTGGCACTTCGGGCTCGACTTCATGATGGAGGAGCTGTTCGGCCAGCGCGTGGCCGGGTTCCCCTCGAGGATCGAGGCGCTAGAGCGCTACGAGAACGCAGCCGGGTACGAGGTGCGCGACCTCGCGTGGCACGAGGTCTTCGCCCTGACCCGGGCGCTGGCGATCAACGACCGGCATCAGCGCATCACCGGTGACCGGCGCCGGCGTGAGAACCCGATGGGTGCCGTGTTGCTCGCCCGCTTGGAGGACGCCAGCTCTTCGAACCGATGAACACTGGGGGGCGGGTAGGTCGCATCCCGGTCGCAGGTGTCCGATCGCGGGGAGCGGGTGGGCCGAATGGCTCATGCAGAGGACGGCCCAAGGGCCGAACAATTCTCGTGTGGCAACGAGCACGGTGGTCTCAGACCTAGAGGCACCGGGCGCGGCGGTCGCGCCGCGACACGGATTCGCCGCGACGGCGTTCTTGGGGGCCGGCGGCTCGGCTCTGTTGGCGCTGGCCAGCGACCTGCCCGCCTCACCGTTCGGGCCACGTGCCGGCGGCGTCTGGCCGTTCGCCGCTTCGGGGGTCGCGCGCTCGTGGGAGGGGCCTTCGGTCCCGGCCTGGGCCGCGCCGGCGAACAGCGGCCCCGGGGTGCCGACCGGACACTTGCTCGTCCTGGCGGCAGCCCTACTCGGGTTAGGGCTCCTCGGCGTGGCCTGGCTCCGTCTCTGGCGGGCGGTGCGGGCCGACGAGAACGTGGGGCTGCGTGACGTGTGGTGGGTCTGCGCCGCGTGGACCGCGCCGCTGCTCTTCGCTGTACCGTTCGCCAGTCAGGACGTCTGGGTCTACGTGGCCCAGGGCAAGGTGGTGGCCTCTGGAATGAGCGCCGCAACGCCGCTGCACACGCTCGGCCCTTCGGCGTGGGTCTCCGCCGTGGACCCGAAGTACCTGAAGGGCGGTTCGATCTACGGGCCGGGCGCCAACGACCTCTCCGCGTTGTTCGCGCGCGTCTCGGGCGGCCATCCCTGGATCGCCGTCGAGGGCTGGCGGCTCGCCGTCATTGCTTCGATGGTGCTGTGCGGGTGGGGCGTGGCCAGGATCGCAGCGGCCCGCGGTGCGAACCCGGTGGAAGCGGTCGTCGCCGGCGTCGCCAATCCAGCGGTGCTGATCGCCTTCGTCGCCGGTGCCCACAACGACGCCCTCATGATCGGTCTCGTGGTGGCGGGCGTCGCCCTCGCCGTGACCGGTCGGCGGTGGTGGGGACTGGCCGTGCTCGCATTGGCCGTGACCGTCAAGGCGCCGGCCGCGCTCGCCGTGCTGGCCGTCGCCTGGTGGTGTTGGAAGGGCTCCTGGTACCGCCGTGCGCTAGCCGTGGCGGCGGGCATGGGCGCGACCCTTGTCGCGTTGAGCGTGACCGGACTCTTCAGCGGTGGAGGGTTCAGCTGGCTGAAGTCCGCTTCCGTCGGCACGGTGGCGAGCGCGTTCTCGCTCGCGCGGTTTGCCGGTACCACCGCAACGGGGCCGGTGAACCTCGTGCAGACGCTGGGGATCCTGGTCGCCGTCGCGCTGGTGCTCGCCGTCCCGCGCGGCCGGAGTTGGATCGGAGCACTCGCCATCGGATTCGGGGTCATGGCGGTCTGTTCTGCCAATCCGCAGCCGTGGTACCTGCTGTGGGCGGTTCCGCTCGTGGCGTGCACCTTCACCGACGGCGGTGTCCAGCGCGTCGCACTCGTCGTCCTGTGTGCCATGGCGGCGTGGAGCGTGCTGCCCCTCGGCCCGCTCGCTTGGTTCGGCGGGATGATCGCCCTGGCCGTCATCGGCTTCCTGTGGGTCAGGTCGTGGCCGGCGAACGACGCGTCGGCTGCTGCCAGGCGGCCGGCGGTCGTGGGCGACGCATTTTGAACGTCTGGCGGTAGGGGAGCCGGGGCCGGCCCCAAGATCGGTTCCGGCGGCAGCGGGGGGTGGACACAGCCGGACGGTGACCCGGTTGTGTCGCCCTCAGCTCGCGTCGAGGAGTGAGAAACCCATGACGCCGGCCTTGGCCACCTCGTAACAGAGGGTGTCGTAGGGCTCGACCAGGCCGTAGGTGATCTCGCCGTCGCAGGTGACGCGGCAGTGGTGCTGGTCCTGACCCGCCAAGCGGGTGCGCACGGCGGGGTCGTTGACGTCGAAGGTCTCGGCGTGCACGACCGCTTCGTCCCCCTGGGCGACCGCCATGCCGTGCCAGAGGTCACCGTCGGGCGTACCGCCGTTCGGACCGCCGTACATGCCGCAACGCAGGAATGCGATCTGATTGCCAAGTCGCTCGAATGCCATCGTCTTGACCGACCCGTCGGCGAGATGGAGATCCACCTCGCCACTGTGCAGGAGGTGAGTATCGGGCTCGAAGCGCATGCGATGGACCCGCTTGGCGAGCGTGGCGCTGCGCTTGCGCGGATCGGCGATGTTGTAGAGGACGTGGTCGCCCCAGATGCCGAAGTCCGCGAACTCGACCCACTCGCCGCTGTGCGGGTGCTGCATGCCCATGTAGCGCCCGGGGCCGCCGACGCCGTCGCGGGTCCCCCAGTGGTGGTCGCGGGTGCCGAGGTGGGTGTCTGCGCTGAGCTCGAAGCGCTCGCCGTGCGCCTGGACCCATCCCTGCTGGCGCCCGAACCCGTCGTAGCCCGCGATGGGGCTCATGGCGCGTCCGCCCACGATGATGCCGGCGCCAAGCTGGCGGAAGACGGGCCGCTTCGTATCGAGCCAGTCGATCGCGAAGGAGATGGGGAGGTCCGCGCCGGCGCTGTCGTGTGCGGGGTCGAGACGGAGCCGCCAGTGACGGAACGGCTCGACGACCTCGAAGCGAAAGGGTCCGAGCCGCATGTCCATGCGGTCGTTGCGAAGCTTCTGGTGCGCGCGCACCGTCGTGTGCCGGCCGCGCACGTTGACAATGGCGAAGGCCTCCGCGGTGCCGAGGTTCGGGTAGAAGGCGAGGCCGATCACCACGAGCAGGTCGCCGACCTTGTCCTGGCAGGTGAACCAAACGCGCTCGTAGGCCTGGGCGTCGGGGGTCCACATGACGCGGACGGGATAGGGCGCGTTGTGCACGAGGAATTCATCGAGCCCGCTCAGGGGTGCGTGTTCGGCCGCGGCCGGGTAGGGGGAGGCGCCGGGGTCGTCGCCCGGGGTGGGCAG
>DATHPK010000320.1:0-8650 GCA_035483935.1 Acidimicrobiales bacterium | reverse complement strand
ACCTGGACCTCAGAGGGCCAGCGCAACCGAGCCCTTGACCGCTGGCTGCACATCTACAACCATCATCGGCACCACACTGCCATCGGGGGACCACCGATGAGCCGTGTCAGCAACCTTGCTGGGTACTACACCTAGGCCGGGCCGGGCCGGCGGCGCCGCTCAACACGGGGGCGCGGCCGCGCGGTCACGTTTTCCGGCTCCTGCGGGTCTCAGTGGTATGACACGAGATGCGGGAGGAGTGTGACGATGGATCACACCGACTGGCTGAACGAGCAATTCGAGGAACACCGGTCCCACCTGCGGGCGGTGGCCTACCGCATGCTGGGCTCCCTCAGCGACGCCGACGACGCCGTCCAGGACGCGTGGCTGCGCTTCAGCCGGGCCGACACGAGCGAGGTCGAGAACCTGAAGGCCTGGCTCACCACTGTCGTGTCCCGGGTCGCGCTCAACATGTTGCGCTTACGCCAGACCCGGCACGAAGAGGGCTACGCGCCGCACATGCCCGACCCCATCATCGACTCGCCCAACGGGACGGACCCCGAGCACCAGGCGCTCCTGGCCGACTCGGTCGGCGTGGCGCTGCTCGTCGTCCTCGACACGCTCAGCCCGCCGGAACGGCTCGCGTTCGTGTTGCACGACATCTTCGCGGTGCCCTTCGACGAGATCGCGCCGATCGTGGACCGCTCACCCGAGGCGGCGCGTCAACTGGCCAGTCGGGCCCGCCGACGTGTCCAGGGCGAGCCGACGGTGCCCGACACCGACCTCGGCCGTCAGCGCGAGCTGGTCGACGCCTTCATGGCGGCGGCCCGCAAGGGTGACTTCGAAGGACTTCTCGCTGTGCTCGATCCGGACGTGGTGGTGCGGGCAGACTCGGGCGCCGGTATCCCCCACGAGCTCCGCGGCGCCGCCGTGGTCGCCCGCAACGCCAGTGCCTTCCAACGTCTCGGGCTGCTGACGCGGCCGGCCATCGTGAACGGCGTGGCAGGCGCCGTTGCGTTGCGCGACGACGGCTCTGCGTTCTCGGTCGGCGCCTTCACCGTACGGGGCGGAAAGATCGTGGCCATTGACTTCCTGGCCGACCCGGTCCGCCTGGCTGGTCTCGACCTCACGGTGCTCCAGGACTGAGTCTCCGCCGGTTGGGCATGTCACATATTCGGGCTTTCGCCGGTCTTATGTGAGTAACCAATCGAGCAAAGAAGGAGAAGAGATCATGGACGTGCGCCTCAACATGTGGGAGAACCCAATCGCCCCCAAGCTCATCAAGTACGTCAACGCAGCGGGCAAGGTCGTTTCGGAGTCGTCGCTTCCGAAGGCCACCCAAGAGCTCGTGAAGATTCGAGCGAGCCAGATCAACGGCTGTGGCTTCTGCCTCGACATGCACACCAAGGATGCAGCGGCCGCCGGGGAGACCCAGCAGCGCCTCAACATGGTGGCGGCGTGGCGCGAGGCCAACGTGTTCACCGAAGCGGAGAGGGCCGCGCTCGAGCTCGCCGAGCAGGGCACCCGGATCGCCGATTCCGCCGGCGTCTCCGACGACGTCTGGGACCGGGCGGCCAAGTACTACGACGAGGAGCAGCTGGGCGCGTTGGTCGCGATCATCGCGCTGATCAACATGTACAACCGACTCAACGTGATCGTGCGGATGCCGGCCGGTGACTACGTGGCCGGTCAGTTCGACTGACGGGGGCTTGGTGTTGGTTTGATTCGGTGGTGACGCCGTTCAGCCCGGCCTGAGCCGTCGTACTCATCCTCGTTGGCAGTTGAGGAGCTGTGAGCTCTCAGGCGAGCTCGTAGTCGGCCAGGTCGGGCTCGAGGGTGCGTGACCAGTAGGTGTGGAGGTCGAGCGGCCAGTTCTGGGTGACCCTCCCATTCTTGTTGCGGTACCAGGTGGGGACATCGGCGACGCCCCATACCATCTTGGCGTTGCCCTCCTCCATTTCGGCCGCATATCGCAAGTGCACCTCGCGACGGCACGACATGGCCCGGTGTCCCGATCGGAGGAGACGGCCGATCGCCTCGACGGCGTAGTGCACCTGGCACTCCACCATGATGAGGATGCTCCCATTGATCACGAGGTTCGTGTTCGGTCCGTAGAGCATGAAGAAATTCGGGAACCCCGGAACGGTGATGCCGAGGTAAGCCATGGCGTCGCCGCCCCATTCCTCGTTCAGTTCCACAGCGTCGGTGCCAAAGACGCGCATCGGCGCCACGAAATCCGATGCCGTGAAACCAGTCCCGTAGATGAGGACGTCGGCCGCGTGCTTCTCGCCGTCCGCGGTGCGGACGCCTTCGGGTGTGATCGCCGCGATGGGCGTGGTGACGAGGTCGACCTCGGGTCGGCTGAAGGCCGCGGCCCAGCGACCGTCGTCGCGCAACGCCCTCTTCGCGAACGGGGGGAAGTGGGGCACCATCTTCTCGTAGAGCTCGTCATCCTCCACCTGGGTGCGGAGGACGTCGAGCAGCATCGAGCGCACGAAGTCGTTCTCGGCGCTGACCGCCTCCGTGTGCTCGTCCCACTCGGGATCGACCCGAGCGGCCACAAGGAGACCCTCGTGCATGATCCAGAACTGCCACAACCGGTCCCAGCGTCCGTAGTTGGGTAGCCGCTCGAGGAGGTCGCGGAACTCGGGCGGGAAGGGGTCCCCGTAGTTATCGGTCGGCAGCAGCCAGGGCGGCGTTCGCTGGAAGACATCGAGGTGCGCGACCTCACCGGCGATGAGGGGCACGAACTGTGCCGCGCTGGCCCCTGTCCCGATGACCGCGACGCGCCGGTTGGCGAGCTCGATCGTTTCGTCCCAGGCCGCCGAGTGGAACGACGGGCGATTGAGCTGCCCCACCGCGCACACAACGGCGTCGAATTCCTCGTTTGTCTCGGTCCCGTCGCCGGTCCGCACCTTGAGCATCCAGGTGTGCGCCTCGTCGTCATAGCGCGCCTCTGTCACCTCACTGGCAAAGCGGATGCAGGGCCCGAGCCCGAACTCCTTCGCCAGGCCTTGCAGGTAGGCAAGCAGGTCGGGTTGGGCCGAGAATCTCGACGCCCAGTCGTTGGTCTGTGCGAACGAGAAGCTGTAGAGCTGGTTGGGCACGTCGACGCGGCACCCGGGATAGACGTTTTCCAGCCAGGTGCCGCCGACGTCGGTGTTCTTCTCGAAGACGGTCACGGTGACGCCCGCCTGGCGCAATCGGTGCGCGGCCGCTAGTCCGGAGGCGCCCGACCCGATTACCGCGCAACGGAACGAGCCGCCGACTTCGTCGAGGTGCCAGGTTGGCGCACGTGGATCCGTGCCTGCTGGCGCAAGCTCCTCGCTGAGGAACGGCTCCCAGTGGTCCACCGAGTCGGCTCCGACCAAGAAGGCGTAGATCCGTCTGAGCTCCTCGCGAGTCAGCTCGTGGTCGGGGGCGCCAGCGTTCTGATGGGTGACCAGCGTGTCGGCGGCAAGCCGGCGCGCTTCGTCCTCCTGTTCGGGACCGAGGCCACGCCCTGGCTGCAGGAGCTGGGTCTGGTCGGGAACGAACTCGTCACGCAGGACCGAAAGGTCGCCCGTGCGCTGGGCCACGGCGCACAGCAACGGATGGACCTCGGCCGCGGCGACGGCTTCGTCCAGATCGGGGTGTTCTCCGCCTCCGTCTTCAACCCCACCCATGGCTCAGAGACTACGTAAACGACGCCGGGCGCGGGCGCAAAACAGGGGTGGCCGAGGCGGCCCAACGAGGACCGGTTCGTCCCCCGCGGGTGCATACGCGGCTGTGGCGATGTCTCGCAAGTGCCGGCATAGGCGGGAGAAGCGACCCCTCACGCGAAAGCGTGTACGCGTGATTCCGCCGGCTGCCTTTGGGTGTATATGCCGTTCGAGACGCCGCGTATACAGCCACGCGCGGGCGCCCGTTCTTCGCATATACCGGTACGCGCGTCTACCGGGGATTCACTGGCGAGGTGGCCCGGCGGACGAGTCCTCTGGGGCCTCAGCCGCGCCCCATGGCCTTGACGAGTTCGGTCATCTGGCTGTTGACCTCGACCGTTCGGGGCAGCTTGTCCATTGCCGCCGCCAGGCTCTCCGCCGTCCAGCGGTCGTCTGTGTCCACGGACTCGGCGATGGACCAACTGGCGTAGATCCCGACCGTTCCGCCGTAGACACTGAAAACCTGGCCGTTGAACGGGCAGGTCTCGGCGGCCAGCACGGCAACAAGGGGCGACACGTTCTCGGGGTCGAAGACGTGCTGCTGCATCGACTCGCTCATGCCCGGCGTCTGGAGCGTGAGGCGGGTGCGCGCCACCGGCGCGATGCAGTTGGCGCGGACGCCGTAGCGGTTCAGCTCCATGCTGTTGACCACGGTCATGGCCGCTATGCCGGCCTTGGCGGCCGAGTAGTTGGTCTGGCCCACGTTGCCGTGAAGCCCGGCGCCCGAGCTCGTGTTGACGATGGCCCGGTCGGTGATCGTTCCTTCCTTGGCCGCCTCACGCCAGTACCCCGCGGCGTGCTTGGTCAGGTTGAAGGTGCCCTTGAGGTGCACCGCGATCACGGCGTCGAACTCCTCTTCGCTCATCGAGACGAGCATCCGGTCGCGCAGGATCCCCGCGTTGTTGACGACCACGTGGAGATCGCCAAACGTCGAAACGGCCTGGTCGACCATCGCCTTGGCGCCTTCGAACGCGCTGACGCTGTCGGTGTTCGCCACCGCCTGGCCCCCGGCCGCCGTGATCTCGTCGACGACCGACTGTGCAGCGGAGACGTCCGACCCCGACCCGTCGACCGCGCCCCCGAGGTCATTCACCACGACCTTCGCCCCCAGCGAGGCGAAGAGCAGCGCGTGCTCGCGGCCCAGGCCCCGGCCTGCGCCTGTGATGATCGCGACTCTGTCCTGCAACATTTGATCGCCGTCCTTCCGGTCTCGTCGGTGTCCTCGCCGCCCCGGCGAGGGGCGCGAATCCGGGCGAGACCCTTGCAATGGCGCCGTGCAGTGTCAAACCGACGCTTCGCGCCTCCGGCGTTCCAGGTAACGGCGCTCGGCCTCGGTGCCCGCCAGATCGCGGGCCTCCTCGTAGGCCGACGCCGCCTCCGGATTGCGGCCAAGGCGCCGCAACATATCGGCTCGGGCGGCCGGCAGCAGGTGGTACCCGTGCAACTGCCCGCTGTCGGCCAGGGCGTCGATGATGGCCAGGCCATCCGCGGGGCCGAACGCCATCGACACGGCGACCGCGCGATTGAGCTCCACTACGGCGGTGGGAACCATCTCGGCGAGGCTGGCGTAGAGCGCAGCGATTTGGAGCCAGTCCGTATCGGCTGGGCTCGCCGCCTCCGCGTGGCACGCCGCGATGGCGGCCTGGACCTGGAACGGCCCGGGGCGGCGCAATCGGAGTGCGGCGTCGAGAGCCGAGGAGGCCTCTTCGATCATCGGGGCCTTCCAGAGCGAACGATCCTGATCCTCGAGGAGGACGAGGTCGCCATCTTCATCCACCCGAGCCTCGGCCCTCGCATCGTGGAACAGCATGAGCGCCAGCAGGCCCAGCGCCTCGGGCTCGTCGGGCATCAAGAGACACAGAGTGCGGGTGAGACGGATGGCCTCCTGGGTCAACGACCGCCGGATGAGATCCTCGCCCGTCGTCGCCGCATAGCCCTCGTTGAACAGGAGGTAGAGGACGGCCAGCAGGGCGTGCGTCCGGTCGACGAGTTCATGTGACGGCGGCACACGGAACGGGATGCCGGCATTGCGGATCTTGCGTTTGGCACGGATGAGGCGTTGTGCCATCGTCGGCTCGGAAACGAGGAACGCACGGGCGATTTCAGCTGTTGTCATGCCTGCCAGTGTGCGAAGCGTGAGCGCCACCTGCGCGTCGAGCGCGAGTGCTGGGTGGCAGCACGTGAACATGAGGCGCAACCTGTCGTCTGGGACTTCCTCAATCGTCGCGTCGTCCGCAGGGTTCAGGATGGCGGCCTCCTGGATCTTCGACACACCGAGGTGGTCGCGCCGCATGTGGTCAAGCGCCCGATTTCGGGCCACTGTCGTAAGCCAGGCACCGGGGCGCCGCGGGACGCCGTCACGAGACCACCGTTCGGCGGCCTTCGTGAAGGCATCCTGTGCGCACTCCTCGGCGAGGTCCCAGTCGCCGGTCAGCCGGATGACGGTGGCGACTACCCGACCCCACTCGTGCTGGAAGGCATCGGTGATGGCGGACTGGACCCCGGCGGCCACTTCTGGCGTCACATCTCCCAGATCGGCCTCACTTCAATGCTTCCGTCACGGGCCCCGGGGATCTTCGCAGCGACCTCGATAGCCTCGTCGAGGTCCTTGCAGTCGACCAGGAAGTAGCCGCCCAGCTGCTCCTTGGTCTCGGCGAACGGACCGTCCGTCGACAGCACCTCGCCGTTGCGAACCCGGACGGTCGTGGCGTCACTGGACAGGTGAAGACGCTCACCGCCCTGGAGCACGCCGCGGTCCGACATCGCCTTCATCCATTCGGCGTACTCCGGCGTGACGTCCTCGGTCGGCAGGTTCTTCTCGTCGGCGGCAATCAGCAACAGGTATCGCATCAGAATCCTCCTCGGTTCGGGGGTTGGGTTGGTTTTCGTCCATACGACGATCGGGTCGGCCCTGAAACGACACCTCGGCAAAGAAATCTTGGCCAAGTCTCCCGCCGTACGCTTGCCCAGATGGCGAAGCCCATGGGCGACGAACTCCTCGAGCTCCGGGTCGGAGCCATCGCCGGAGGCGGCGGGTGCGTGGCCCGTGCTCCCGACGGCAAGGTCGTGTTCGTTCGCCACGCTCTCCCCGGGGAGACCGTCCTGGCCCGCGTTAGCACCGCGACCAGGTCGTATGCACGCGCAGACGCCGTCCAGATCCTGTCGGCATCGCCCGACCGGGTCGAACCTCCCTGTCCCCACGCGGGACCGGGTCGATGTGGCGGCTGTGACTTCCAGCACGTGGAGCTCGGCGCACAGCGCAAGTTGAAGGCACTACGCGTCGAGGAGCTCCTCGGGCAAATCGCCGGGGTCAAGCGGGCGGTGGAGGTCGAGCCGGTCGACGGCGACGTCGCCGGTCTCGGGTGGCGGACGCGGGTCCGGCTCGCGGTGGACCGGGAGGGTCGTGCCGGCTTCCGCCGACATCGGTCCCACCGGGTTGAACGCGTTGACGAGTGCCCCGTCGCAAGTCCTGCCATTGCAGCGACCGGCGCGCTGAGGGCCATATGGAAGGGCGCAGTCGAATTGGATGTAGCGACCGGGACCTCGGCGGGCGAGGCAATCGTCTCTGTCAGGCCACGCGGTCCCGCGGCGCCCACGCTCCCGGCGATCGACGCCGGGCTGGTCGTGCGCCACACGGTTCGGCGTGAACCCGGCGCCGTACACAGGGACGTGAGCGGCCATGCCTACCGGGTCTCCGCCGGCGTGTTCTGGCAGGCCCACCAGGGGGCTGCAAGGACGCTTCTCGATGCCGTGCTGGACGCGACGGGTGACTGCAACGGGGAGACAGTCGTCGATCTCTACGCCGGCGCCGGCCTGTTCGCCGTCGCGTTGGCGCGACGGGTCGGTCCGAGCGGTTCGGTGCTCGCCGTGGAACGTGACCGACGCGCCTGCGCAGACGCTCGCCACAACGGTGCGACATTTCCCCACCTCGTGGTGGACCAGGCCGAGGTGACGCCAGAACTGGTAGCCGGCGGCATCGGACGCCCTTCGGTCATCGTGCTGGACCCGGCGCGCGAAGGCGCCGGTATCGACGTCACACGTGCGCTATCGGGTCTTACGCCGCCGTTGCGTCGGGTGGTCTACGTCTCGTGCGACGCCGCTTCGTTCTCCCGCGACGCGCGGGTCCTGCTCGACGAGGGATGGGAGCTCACGTCGCTGAGGGCCTTCGACATCTTCCCCATGACAGAACATGTGGAGCTGGTGGCGAAGTTCGAACCTCGATCTCAGTGAACCCGTAAAGAGGAACCCCACCCGTTCGGGACATCAGGTCAGTCCTCGGGTAGCGCCGCGAAATCGCTCTTCATCTGCTTGTACCAGCCCATGTTGGCGATCGGGTGCTTCCACCGGTCCTTCATGTCCTTTCGGGCCGGTCCGTGGGCCTCGTCACCGCCACCGACCATCTCCTTCACATGACGGTCCTGGGCCTTGATGACGTCGTCCGCCGTCTCGCCGTGGTGGGGGAACTCACACGGTCCGCCCAGCTGGGTGCAGGTCATCGTCTTCATGCCGAAAGCGTAGGACCGCGGGGCACGAGAATGCTTCTCCGTTCCTGCTCGGATTCGGGTTTACGGGTGCCCTCCGACCTCGTGTTCGAGATGCCCGGCACACTCGAACTGCAACGTCGAGTGCTCGACGTCGAAGTGGCCTGACAGGCATTCCTGCAAATGGTCGAGCACCCGACCCGCCTCACCGGTGTTGAAACATTCGTCGGTGACCACGACGTGCGCCGTGAGAATCGGGAGGGACGAGGTCAGCGTCCAGGCGTGCAGATCGTGCACGGACTGCACCTCCGGCAGCTCCAACAGGTGAGTGCGCACCTCGTCGAGGTCGATGTCGTCGGGTGTCGCCTCGAGCAAGATGTGCATGGCCGGCCGAAGCAGCTCCACCGCCGCCTTGAGCATCAGACCCACGACGACCAACGATGCGATCGCGTCGGCCCGGTTGAACCCGCTCGTCACGATCACGATGCC
>DATHPK010000319.1:0-6652 GCA_035483935.1 Acidimicrobiales bacterium | reverse complement strand
TGAACGCACTCAACTACCTGCAATACCGCTTCCTCGACTCGGACAGCCAGGTGCTCTCGGGGGCGGATCTGCTCGGCCCCACGACGAACGAGAACCAGTATCTCGACCAGGGGTACCTCGAAATGGCCCAGGCCCAGTCCTTCGCCACCGCCGCCGCGCTCTCGCGCCTCGGCTACACCGTGACGTCGACCAACGCCGGCGCACTCATTTACGGGATCGCCCCCGGCTCACCGGCGGCCTCGACGTTGCACGTGGCCCAGGTGATCACGGCGGTGAACAGCACGCCCGTCACGACGGACTGCTCCCTCATTGATGCGCTGCACGGGTTGACGCCAGGGACGAAGGCCTCGCTCACCGTCGAGGAGTCCTCCATCAACGATGTGGGCCAGTTCGTGAGCGGACCGACCGCGACCAAGTCCGTGACGCTGGGCACCCCGCCCAAGGGACTGGTCGACACCGGCTGCGGCGCACCGAGCACGCCGACCGCGTATCTCGGGATAGAGCCGCAGACGCAGCAGGACTGGCAGTTCCCGGTCAAGGTCAGCGTGCGCACGCAAAACATCGGCGGTCCCTCCGCCGGCCTGGCCATGACGCTCGGCATCATCGACAAGCTCAGCAGCGGGCGCCTGACGGGCAACCGGATCATCGCCGCCACCGGCACGATCGACCAGGACGGCAATGTCGGTGACGTGGGGGGCGTGGCCGAGAAGACGATCGCGGTCGAGCGGGCGGGCGCAACGGTCTTCTTCGTCCCCACCGTCGAGCTCAAGGCGGCCGAGTCGAAGGCCACCCCCCAGCTCCACGTGTACGCCGTGAACAACCTGAGCCAGGTGCTGCGGATCCTCACGAGCCTCGGGGGCAGCGTGCCCACGAAACCTGTGCCGGTCCAAGCTTCGCCGTAGGCTCTGGCCATGGCAGAAGGACGCCCCCCAATCTCATCGTCCCGGATCGCCACCGGCGACATCGCCCAGCACTCCTTCGCCGTGGTCCGCCGCGGTTTCGACACCGACGAGGTGCGTTCGTACCTGCAGTCGGTCGCCCGCAGCCTCGAAACGCTCGAAGCGCGCGAGGAAGAGCTCCGGGCAGCCCTGGCGGAGGCCGAGGAGCGGGCCGCCCACCCCGTCGTAGACGAGGCCACCCTGACGACGTCCCTGGGCCAGCACAGCGCCCAGATCCTGCGCCACGCCCACGACGAGGCGGCCAAGATCGTGGCCCAAGCCCAGGAAGGGGCGGCCGCCCTGCTGCGCGAGACGCAGATCCACGTCGAGGAGCTGCAGGCGAACACCGAGTCGTCGGCGGCCGAGCGGGTGGCCGAGGTCGAGTTGCTCGTGGCCAACGCGCAGCAAGAGGCGCGCGTCGAGAGCGAGCGGATCCTCTCCGACGCCGTCGCGGAGGGCGAGGCCGCCATCAGCAAGGCCAAGGACGAGGGGCGGACGCTCCTCGAGCAGGTGCAAGAGGCGCGCCGGCGTGTGTTGGCCGACCTCGCGTCGCGCCGGAGGGCGCTGGGGATCCAGATCGAACAACTGCGCGCGGCGCGCGACGAGATGGCGGCGTCCGTGCACGGCGTGCGCGACCGGGTGGACGGCATCCTGTCGCATCTCGACCACACCGACGACGAGGCGCGTGCCGCCGCGGTGGCGGTGGCCGAGCAGTTCCGGCTGCACGGAGGTTCCGACGAGCCGCACGACCAGGACGCGCTCGAGGGCGCGATCACCGACCTCCCCGACGAGGGGCCCGCACCCTCTGTCCGCGTCATCGAGACGGACGACGACGCGGATGGGGCCGGCGCCCCGGAAGCGACCGACGAGGTCGGGGCGGCGAACGCACCGTCGGTCGACGAGCTGTTCGCGCGCATCCGGGCCGGCGCGAAGGAAAAGGGCGCCGCGCCCGACGGCGGTGCCGCCGCCACCGCCGAGCCGGTGACAGAAGCAGTTCCCGAGGCCGCGACCCGGGCCATGGACGTGCTGGTGGTCGAGCCGGTGGAGGGCGCCGACACCGAGGCGGCGCCGGCCGGGCCGGACGACCTGCTGATTGCACAACGCGACCAGCTGCTGGGGCCGGTCACCGCGCGTCTCAGCCGCGCCGTGAAGCGGGCGCTCGGCGACGACCAGAACCGGCTGCTCGATCGGATCCGGAGCACCCCGCTGCTCGTCGGCGACGAATTGCTCGGACCGGAGGAGGAGCACCGGGCCGTGTTCGAGCAAGCCGTGCACGCGCAGCTGGGCGAGGCGTACGACGCCGGGGCGAGGTACGGGGGAGCGAAGGTAGCGGTCGCCGACGACGGCGCGGTCGAGGAGTCGACGACCGGACTCGCCCACGTCATCGTGACGATGTTGCGGCGATCGATCGGCGCCGACGACAGCGACCTGAGCGACCAGGTGAGCGCCGCGTACCGCGAGTGGCGCGGCGAACGGGTCGAGCGGGTCGCCGGCGACTACGCCACGCAGGCGTTCTCGGCAGGCGTGGTCGCGTCGGGCGCGGACCAAAAACTGCGCTGGGTGGTGACGTCGGCGACGGGGTGCTCGGACTGCGAGGACAATGCACTTGCCGGCGCGGTCAGCGCAAGGGAAGCCTTCCCGACCGGCCATGCCCATCCGCCCGCCCACTCCGGCTGCCGCTGTCTCGTGGCGCCGACGAGCGACTGACCTGGGCAATTCGGCTCGCCCACCCGGCACGCGGTGCCGGTGGGGCCGCAGAAGCGAACGTTAGGCTCCCTCCGTGCGCATCCCCAGCGACCTGCCGGCCGACCCCTCGCCGCGGCGTCGCCACCGCGCCCGCTGGTGGATCGCCGGGCTCGCGGTCGTCATCATCATCCTGCTGATCTCGCTGCGCTCGCTGGCGAACATTTATACCGACAGCCTCTGGTTCTCCTCGGTCAACTTCCACAACGTCTTCTCGACGTTGCTCGTAATCAAGCTCGGGCTCTTCGGCGTCTTCGGCGCCATCTTCTTCGCGGTGCTCTGGGTCAACCTCGTCGTGTGCGACCGCATCGCCGGTCACGACATCGTGCTGGCCCAAGAGGACGAGCTGGTGCGGCGCTACCAGCAGTACGTGCGGCCCTACTCCGGGCGCATCTACGTCGCCATCGCCTTCGTGCTGGCGCTCATCGGCGCATCGGGGACTATCAGCCAGTGGAACAACTGGATCCTGTTCCGCCACGGCGGCAACTTCGGGGTCACGGACCCGCAGTTCCACAAGGACGTCGGGTTCTACGTCTTCAAGCTGCCCTTCCTCATCTTCTGCGTCGACTGGACCCTTGCGATTCTCATCGTGACGCTGGCGGTCACGCTGGTGTTCCACTACTTCAACGGTGGGATCCAACCCCAACGGGGGCTGCCGCGGGTCCGGCCGCCGGTCAAGGCCCACATCTCGGTCCTGCTGGCGCTCGTCGCGCTGGACAAGGCAGTGGGCTACGTCTTCCAGCGCTGGTCGATGGTGAACGCGTCGGACGGCTACGTCAACGGCGCCGGCTACACGGACGTTCACGCGCGGCTTCCGGCCCAGCTCCTCCTCGTCTGGGTGTCGATCGGGGCGGCGCTGATCCTGCTCTACAACATCAGGCGCCAGGGCTGGACGTTGCCGGTGCTCGCGGTAGGGATCTGGGCCTTCGTGGCGCTCGTCGTCGGCATCATCTATCCCGCACTGCTCCAGGCGCTGAAGGTCAACCCGGCGCAGAGCACTCTGGAGGCGCCGTACATCCAACGCAACATCACGGCCACGCGCACCGCCTACGACCTCGATCACGTCAAGGTGCACTCGTTCCCGGCCGCGACCACCATCACGCCGAGCCAGACCGTGCAGAACTCGCTGACGATCGACAACATCCGGCAGTGGGACCCCGACCCCTCCATCTCGCTGGAGACGTTCCAACGCCTGCAGGGGATCAAGTCCTATTACACCTTCCCCACCCTCGGCGTGGACCGCTACGTGCTCGGGGGCGCCTTCACCCCGGTGCTCATCGGTGTGCGCCAGATCACGCCCACAGCGCTGCCGTCGCAGACGTGGGTCAACACCCACCTGCAGTACACACACGGCAACGGGGCCGCCGTTGCGCCGGCCAACCAGACGACCAGCGCCACGAACGCCAGCCCGGTCTTCGGCGTCTCCGGCATCCCCCCCTCGTCGTCGCAGGGCCTGCCCAAGATCACCCAGCCCGACGTCTACTTCGGGCTGGGGGAGACGGGCTACGTGGTGGCGAACACGAAACAGGCGGAGGTCGACTACCAGCAGTCCAACGGCAACAACGTCGAGAGCCACTACAGCGGCAACGGCGGCGTCGAGTTGTCGAACTTCTTCTCGAGGGCGGCCTTCGCCCTACGGCTCGGTGACTTCAACCTGCTGATCTCGAGCCAGATCACCGACAAGTCCCGCCTCATGTTCGTGCGGGACCCGGTCGCCATGGCACAGAAGGCGGCGCCCTTTTTGAGCTTCGACCACGATCCCTACGCCGTGATCTACAAGGGCCAGATCGACTGGGTCATCGACGGCTACACGACGACGTCCAATTACCCGTACTCGGAGAACGCCGCCTCGCAGCAGGCGGCCATCGGGAGCACGCTTCCCAGCAACTACAACTACGTGCGCAACTCGGTCAAGGTCATCGTGAACGCGTACACGGGTCAGATGACCTTCTACGACGTCGACCCGAGCGACCCCATCCTCCAGGCCTATGCGGCCGCCTTCCCGCACATGTTCGTCCCGCTCTCCGAGATGCCGCACGAACTGCAGGCCCATCTGCGCTACCCCGAGGACATCTTCTCGATCCAGTCGGCGATCTACGGGCGCTACCACCTGACGAACCCGCAGCAGTTCTACACGGCGAGCAACGCCTGGCAGCTGTCGCCGACGGCCGGGGCCGGCCCCCAGTCCCAGGCGCTGCTGGCGCAGAACACGTACAACAACCAGGGTCAGCTGATCTCGACGACACCGGCGCGTATGTCGCCGCAGTACCAGGTCTATTCGCTGCCGGGCACCGACCCTACGAACTCGGCCAACCAGATCTTCACCATTTCGGATGGGTTCGTGCCGGCGGCGCAGTCGACGGGGTCGAGCTCGAGCCAGAACTTCAACCTCACCGCGTGGATGGTGGGGTTGTCGGACCCGAACAATTACGGGCAGCTGAACCTGTACCAGGTCCCCCAGGGCACGCTCGGGCCGGCCAACGCGGACGCAGAGATCCAGGCCGACAACGCGGTGTCGTCGGAGATCACGCTCCTCAACCAACACGGCTCGCAGGTGCTGTTGGGTGAGACGCTCATGGTCCCGATCGCGAACTCCATGGTGTACATCCGGCCGCTGTACGTGGCGGCGAGCTCGAACCCGCAGCCAAAGCTCGAGTACGTAGTCGCTGTCCTAGGCGGGACGGTGAAGCTCGACACATCGCTGACGGCGGTCCTGGGCGACATCACGGGTGTGGCGTTGCCTTCGTCGTCGACCGGTTCGTCGTCGTCGGGCACCGTGCCCGCTGCACTCTCGAGCATCCTCGCTGCGGCCCAGAACGACTACACCATGGCGCAGGCGGCACTGAAGGCGCAGAACCTCCAGCAGTACCAGGCCGATATCACCGCCATGGAGCAGGAGCTCGCCTCGGCCCAGGACGTGCTGAACGCGACGACGGGCAGCACGACCACCACCACCACGACGATCCCCAACGTGAAGTCGAAGGGGTCAAAGAAGACATCCGGGACAACCTCGACATCGACCTCGACCCCGGCATCGACGACCACGACCTCGACGGCGCCGACGAGCACCGAGCCCCGGAGCGGCTCGACCACGACGACGTCGACGAGCGTCGCGTCGGCGGCCGGCGCGGTGGCGGCGGCCGGGCACTGAGGCATCCGGGCCCGCGCCCCGGCGCCGAGTTCCGGGGTCCGGGCGGGCGCCGGTTGCAGGTCCAGCCCTGCGGTCGCATGATGTCGGAAGCCAGAGGTAGGAAAGGAAGGCTTCCCATGGGACTTCTCGACAAGGTCAAGGCGCAGGCGACGGCCGCCACGGAGATGGCGAAGGATGCCGCGGCCAAGGGCCAGGCGAAACTCGACGACGCTCAGGCCAAGAAGGCGGCCGAGGGCATGCTGCGCGACCTGGGCGCCGCCTTCTACGCGACCAAGACGGGCCGGGCCACTCCGACCACCGACGGCGACATCGAGCGCCTGGTGGCCGCCCTCCAGCAGCACGAGTCCGAGCACGGTCCGGTGACGCTGGCACCGGAGTCCGCAGCCGGCGGCCCGACGGCGGCACCCGCCGGCGACGGCGCGGCGGCCGCCCCGGCCCCACCGCCACCCCCGCAGGCGGCCGACCCGGCCTCACCGCCGCCACCCCCGCCGAAGGCACAGACTCTCTAATTCTTGGAATCCCGACCGTCGGGCGATGACGGCCGGGGGAGGACCGACAAACAGATAGGATGCTTTCTTGTTCGCCGCGGGGTGGAGCAGTCTGGTAGCTCGTCGGGCTCATAACCCGAAGGTCGGAGGTTCAAATCCTCCCCCCGCCACTAAGAGGGGCTGCATCGGTGTGTGAGAGTTCGGTAGGTCTGTCCCACTCTGGCTTCGGCTCCCGTGTCGCACTCCTCGGCCCGGCTTCGGCACCCGGGCGACACTGGCTCCGGTACCTGTGTCCCACTCGCTCCATTGTCCGAACGACCGTGTTGGTCTTG
>DATHPK010000318.1:0-25970 GCA_035483935.1 Acidimicrobiales bacterium | reverse complement strand
AAGGTGAACAGGACGATGCCTGTGGTGAGCGCGATGGCGATCACGCGCATGACCTTGCTCGGCTGCCGGAACGACGTGGCAAAACGGAACAGGCAATAGGGCATGAGCAGGAGCAGCGCGACCACCGCTTTCGCCACGTTGGTATGTGCATCCCAGCCCGGCGCGAACTTCAGGACGAGCGCAATCCCGCCGAGGATGGCGAACGAGAGCGCAACCCAACCCGCACCGCGGATCCTGTGACGGATCCACTGCAAAGCGGTGAGCGCGGCCAAGAGGACGAACTCGACGAGCGCGATGTCACTCAGAACTCGAGTCCAATGCTCCACCGCTATGGTCCCCTCCTCCACAGCGTCGCCAACGCCGACCTCCTCGGACCCGGGTTCCCAGTAACCCGGCGGGTATCTGTTGCAAGACTCTACTCCTCGGGGCCATTTTGTGAAGGGATTGGACGGCAATTTCGCCCGGAATTCATCTGGTGCTGATTCGCGTCGCGGGCAACAAATGTCTTCTGGCTCCGGTTACCGGACGGGCATCACATGCCGGCGTACTCGCGACCCGAACGCGGGCGACGCGCGGGCGGATGCCACCTCGGCGTTACCGGGTCGGTACTGTGGCGTGGAGCGATCGGGAGGTGTGTGCTGTGCAGGATTGGGCCCGCCCCGTGGTGCATTGGGAGATCGAGGCCAAGGACCCGGAGCGCCAGAAGGCGTTCTACGCCGACCTCTTCAATTGGAAGATCGGCGAGGGGTTCATCATGGACATACAGCCCGGCATCGGAGGTCCCGAGCCCGGCCCGGCCGGGCACATCCGACAGGGCGAGCGCTCCGGCGTCACCCTCTACGTACAGGTCGCCAACCTGCGCGCGTCGCTGGACAAGTCAGTTCACCTGGGTGCCACCGTCGTTGCCGAGCCCTTCGACGTGCCCGGGGGCCCGACGCTCGCCGCGATCACCGATCCCGAGGGCAATCCCCTCATGCTCGTCCAGGCCTGACAATGTCCGTCGTCGAGATCACGACGTTCCGACTCGCCGAGGGCGTCAGCGAAGAGTCCTTCCTCGCGTTGGACAAGCGGCTGCAAACCGAGCTGATACCCAACCGGTCCGGCTTCCTGCGGCGGACGACGGCGCGCCACGGCGAGGAATGGCTCGTCGTCACGCTCTGGTGGAGCGAGGACGACGCCGCCGCGTTCTACCGCGAGACCGAGGCCGATCCGCTCCAAGGGGAGTTCGCCCGGGCCGTCGAGTCGGGCACGTTGCACTCGACGCGCTTCGAAACCCTCGACTGAGGTGGACCTGTCCGATCTGAAGGTGACCCGCTACGACGCGCGTGACCGCATCGCCACCATCACGCTGCACCGGCCCGAGCGCCTCAACGCCTGGACGGGACGCATGCACGCCGAGTACCGGGCTCTGCTGGGCGAGGCGACTGCCGACCCGGCCGTTCGGGTCATCGTCGTGACGGGCTCGGGGCGAGGCTTCTGCGCCGGCGCCGACAGCCGTGCCCTCGAGGGACACATCGAGCGGGGCGGCTACGACCCCGGCCTGGGCGACGACGTGGCGATGCCCGGGTACGGGGTCCGGCCGGAATTCGATGCCGACTTCGCCTACCAGTTCGGGATCCCCAAACCGATCATCGCCGCCATCAACGGGCCGGCGGCGGGCGTCGGCCTTGTGCTCGCGTGTTACTGCGACCTGCGCTTTGCGGCGCGGGGAGCGAAGCTCACGACCTCGCACGGCCGGCTGGGGTTGCCGGCGGAGTACGGCCTCTCTTGGCTCCTGCCGCGCCTGATCGGCGTGACCCGGGCCGCCGACCTGCTGCTGTCGAGCCGCGTCGTCCTGGCCGAGGAAGCCGAAGAACTGGGTCTCGTCAACCGGGTGTTGGCGCCGGACAACCTCATGGCCCACACCTATACCTACGCCGGTGCGCTCGCCGACGAGATCGCGCCGACCTCGCTGGCGGCGACCAAGCTGCAGCTCTACCGGGACCTGCACCTCGACGTCGCGTCCTCGGTCCAGGACGCCGGGCGGCGCATGGTCGAGATGATGCAGGGCGCCGACTTCGCCGAAGGGGTGGCCGCCCTCACCGAGAAACGGAGCCCGGACTTCCCCGACCGCTCCGCCTGATCCCGCGCGGAGACCGGCGTTCAGCCGTCGACGCCGGCCGGCAGTTTGGCCACGTCCCAGTCCAGCAGGGCCACGGCCTGGCGGAAGGCGAAGCGGTCCGTCATCCCGGCCACGTAGGCGACCGCGGCGCGGACCGCCTCCTCGCTCCCGGCCACCACATCGGGCGGGTGGGCGGGAGCGCCGTCCTCGGCGATGAGGTGCGGCCGGTCGGCGAAGTGCTCGACGAGGGCGCGCAACACGGCCACGACGGCCTCACCCTGGCGGAGCGAGGCCTCGCGCAGGTAGATCCGCTCGTAGTTGCAGGAGCGGAAGGCGGCCAGCGCCTCCGCCTCCTCTTCCTCCATGCCGACCTGGCCGGTGCGCAGCGTGGCCGAGACCACGCCGGCGATGAAGGCGCCGAGCTGCGCGCCGCGGGTTTCGCCGCACCGCGCGCGTACGGAGTCGGGCAGCTGCACCGGCGCCACGATGCCGGCCAGCACCGCGTCCTCCCAGTCGTGGCACACGTATGCGATGCGGTCGGCCCAGCTCACCACCTCGCCCTCGGGCGTGGACGGCGCGGGGCGGGACCAGCTGTGGTTCGCGATGCCGTCGACCGTCTGGGCGCAGAGGTTGAGCGGCGCCAGCGAGACCAGCGCCCCCCACGGCGCATGGTCGAAGCCTCCGACCACGTAGGGGTCGAGCGCGTCCTCGCTGGCATGGCCACCGGGCCCGTGGCCGCAGTCGTGGCCGAGCGCGATGGCTTCGGTGAGGGCGACGTTCAGCCGCAGCGCCCGGGCGATGGCGCTCGCGACCTGGGCCACCTCGAGGGCGTGGGTCAGCCGGGTGCGCTGATGGTCCTGGGGGAAGACGAACACCTGCGTCTTGCCCGCCAGGCGGCGGAACGCCGTGGCGTGCAGGATGCGGTCCCGGTCGCGCTCGAAGCACGTCCGCCACTCGTCGGGTTCCTCGGGGCGCGGACGCTCGCCGGCGCCGGCGGCGCGCGTGGCGCCCGGCGTGAGCAGCGTTGCCTCGAGCTCCTCGCGTTCGCTGCGGCCGCAGGGCGCAGCCGGTTCGTGACGCTCCGGCGCGGGCGTACCGGATGCGGGTGCCGGACCGATCCGAGCGTGGGAGTCGGCGTGGGCCAGTCGCACGGGGCCGGCGTAGCCCGCCATCGTCGCTGCCCAGCGGACATTGCGCTCCGTACCCACGGCGCCGTCGGCTCCGCTCATGCCATGCAGTCTGTCGCGTGGCAGTAACGTCCAGGAGACCCCGAAACGGGTCGGAACGGCCGAAACGGCCATGAGAGGAGTGACACCAGGTGGACGTGCGTATCGGCATCACCCACACCCCCAAGGAGCTCGAGGTGGAGATGCCCGAGGACGCGGACCGCGACACGCTGGTGAAGGACATCGAGAAGATGCTCGATACGGGTGACGGCGTCCTCTGGCTGACCGACCGCAAGGGCCGCAAGGTCGGCGTCCCGGTGGCCAAGGTCGCCTACGTCGAGGTGGGAGCCCCTTCCTCTGAACGCCGCGTCGGGTTCGGCGCACCCTGAGGATCGGGGCCCCCGTGGCGGGGCGGGCACGGGTCCATTGAGCGCGGCGGCCGACCTCCTCGACCTGAAGCTGGTCTTCGTCACCGGCAAAGGTGGCGTCGGCAAGACCACCGTCGCCGCTGGCCTGGCCCAGTTGGCGGCCGAGCACGGCAAACGCGTCCTCGTCTGCGAGACCGACGCCAAGGGTGACGTCACCGCGCTGTTCGAGTCACCGCCGACCGACTTCACGCCGAGGGAGATCGCGCCTGGCATCTGGTCCATGTCGATGGACACCGAGGCGTCGCTGCGCGAATACCTCAAGCTCCACCTGCGCATCCCGGTCGTCGGCCGCATCGGCCCGCTGGCCAAGGCGTTCGACTTCGTCGCCACGGCGGCGCCCGGGGTGCGGGAGATCCTGACCGTCGGCAAATTCTGCTGGGAGGTCAAGGAGCGTCATTACGACCTCGTCGTCGTCGACGCGTCGGCGAGCGGGCACATCGTGGGCCAGCTGGCCGCGCCGCAGGCCATCAACGACCTCGTGAAGGTCGGCCTCATCCGCGGCCAGACCGACTGGATGCTCGAGATCCTCTCGGACCCGCATCAGACGGGCCTCGTCGCGGTCTGCACGCCCGAGGAGATGCCCGTCAACGAGACGATCGAGCTGGCGGCGCGGGTCCGCGAGGAGACCACCGTGCGCATGTCGGCGGTCGTCGTGAACCGCGTCCTGCCCGAGCTGTTCGGCCAACGCGAGGAGGAGATCTTCGAGCAGTTGCGCGAACCGGGGACCGAGGAGGAGCTGTCCGAGCGGGCCGGCGGTCCGGTGGCGCCGGTGCTCGAGGCCGCCCGGTTGGCGGTGACGCTGCGGCGGACGCGCTCGACGCACCTCCAGCAACTGCAGGCGGGGCTCCCCGAGGGGATGCCCGTGCTCCTGCTGCCGTATCTCTTCGCGCGCAGCTTCGGCGCCCGCACCACCCGTCAGGTCGCCCATGCGTTGGGCGAGGAGCTCGGCCTGTGACGGCGGCGACCGGAGCGGGGGCGGCGAAGACCGTGGCCCAGCTGCTGGCGGCGAAGGACATCGTCATCGCCTGCGGGCCCGGGGGCGTGGGAAAGACGACCACCGCAGCGGCGCTGGCGGCCACGGCGGTCGTCGAGCAGGGCGGCCGGGTGCTGGTGCTCACCGTCGACCCGGCGCGCCGGCTGGCCGACGCCCTCGGCCTCAAGGGGATCGGGAACGACGAGGTCCGCATCCCCGACGAGGTGTTCGCCGGCGCGGCCGCGCATCCGAGAGGCGAGCTCTGGGCGGCGATGCTCGACACGAAGCAGAGCTGGGACGACCTCATACGTGCGCACGCGCCCGACGAGGAGACCCGAGAGCAGATCCTCGCCAACCCGCTCTACCAGAACATCTCGGGACGTTTCGTGCAGTCGCACGACTACATCGCCATGGAGCGCCTCTACGAGATCCACACAGAGGGCAAGTACGACCTCATCGTCGTCGACACGCCACCGACCCGCAACGCGCTCGACTTCCTCGATGCGCCGCAGCGCATGGCGGACTTCTTCTCGTCCCGCCTTTTGCGCTGGCTGATCGTGCCGTACCGGTCGCGGCTGGTCAACGTTGCCTCGCGGCCCTTCTACCAGGTGGCCGACCGGATCCTCGGGACGCAGTTCCTGGCCGACATCTCGGAGTTCTTCATCTTGTTCCAGTCGATGTACAGCGGCTTCGTGGAGCGGGCCGAGGCGGTGACCCGCCTGTTGTCGGACCGGCGCACGACCTTCATGGTCGTGTCCACGCTCGAGGCGACGCCGGTGCGCGAGGCCGAGTTCTTCTCGTCCGAGCTGATGGCGCGGGAGCTGCATCTCGGGGCGATCGTGCTCAACAAGGTCCTGCCCGAATACCTGCGCGACGCCAGGACCGACAAGCTGGCGCAGTCGATGGAGAAGCGGTCCGGCGAGCTGGCCGAGGGGTTGACCGACGACCCGGCGGTGGCGGCGCGGGTGATCGTCGAGGTGGCCGAGAGCTTTTTGAACTTCGGCGTGGTGGCCCGGCGCGAGGCCGAGGAGATGGCCGAGCTGCGGGGGGCGCCCGACGTCCTCGTGACCGTGCCGTTCTTCGACGCCGACATCTACGACATGACGGGGCTGCTCCAGCTGGGCGCACAGGTCTGGGACTAGGGCCCTTCAAACGGGCGGCCCGACACGGGCGCGTACCATCGGTGCCATGACCCAGCTCATCGATCCCGAGGTCCTCGAGTACGCCGACGCCCACACGACCGCGCCGACGGCGCACCTCGAGGAGGTCGACGCCTCGACCAAGGCCGACTTCCCCGCCTGGGGGATGATGGTCGGGCGCCAGGAGGGCCGCTTCCTCGAGATGCTGGTGTTCGCCCTCCAGGCCACGAGCGTCCTCGAGATCGGGACCTTCACCGGCTACTCGGCCATCGCGATGGCGGCCGGGCTGGCCAAGGGCGGCGCGATCATCTCGCTCGAGGTGGACCCGCACCACGCCAAGGTGGCCCGGGGCAACATCGCAGCGGCCGGCTACGAGAGCCACGTCAGCGTGATCGAGGGCCCGGCGCTGCGCTCGCTCGAGGAGCTGCAGGGCCCCTTCGATCTCGTTTTCATCGACGCGGACAAGGTCTCCTACGACGCGTACTACGAGGCGGTCCTGCCCAAGCTCGCCCCGCACGGCCTGATCGTCGTCGACAACACGCTGCAGTCGGGCGGCGTGCTGGCCTCCGAAAAGCACCCCCACGAGAGCGCCCAGGCGGTGCGGGCGTTCAACGACAAGGTGGTCAACGACCCCCGGGTGGTGTGCGTGCTGACCACCGTCCGTGACGGCGTCACCCTGATCCGCCGCGCCACGCCGGCGCGGAACTGACCCGGGGACCGGGGACCGAGGGATCGAGGGATCGAGGGACCGCCGGCATGCTCGACTACCACCTCCACCTCTGGCCGCACTCGCAGCACGAGACGCCGCTGCGACTGGAGCAGCTCGCCGCCTACTGCGAGCAGGCGCAGGCGGCCGGGGTGACCGAGCTGGCGGTGACCGAGCACCTGTTCCGGTTCCGCCAGGCCGACGCGCTGCTGGGTGGCTTCTGGGACGACCCGAGGGTCTCGCCGGCGCTCGCCGAGTCCATGGCGCGCTACTGGAAATTCCATGCCACCGCCGACCTCGACGACTACGTGGCGTGCGCGCTCGAGGCCAAGGACGCCGGGCTGCCGGTCGTCATGGGCCTCGAGGTCGACTTCTACGAAGGGCGCATGGACGCCGTGTCCGAGTTGCTCGCCGGCTACCCCTTCGACGTCCTGCTCGGGTCGGTGCACTGGGTCGGCGCCTGGCGCTTCGACGACCTCGACGACCCGACTTCCATGGCGGAGTGGTCGGCTCGTGAGGTGGACGCCTGCTGGGACGCCTATACCGGAGCCATGGAAGAGCTGGCCGCCTCGGGCTCGTGCGACGTGCTGGCGCACCCCGACCTCATCAAGGTGATGGGCCACGTGCCCGACGCCCCGGCCGAGTGGTGGGACCGCATCGCGGAGGCGGCGGCGGACTCGGGGATGGCGGCCGAGGTGTCCTCCGCGGGTTGGCGCAAGCCGGTGGGCGAGCAGTACCCCGCCGCCGGGCTGCTGGACCGCTTCGTGGCACGCGGCGTGCCGCTGACCACCGCCTCCGACGCGCACCGCCTCGAGCACGTGGCCGACCGGGCGGACGACCTGCGTGCCGTGCTCGCCGCGGCCGGCGCCGACACGCTCCAGGCCTACCGCGGGCGCGTCGGGCACGCGGTGGCGGTGACGCCGGGTTCCACCGGCGCCACGGGCGCCACGGGCGCCACCGGCGACACCGCGGCGGGAGGCGGGGACTGATGCCGACGCCTGCCGAGCTCGCGCAGAGCCACACCGACCTCAAGCCCGAGGAGCTCGAGCACCTGCAGCGCCTCCTCGGCAGCTGGGGCGTGCTCGCCGACCTCTCCTTCTCCGACCTGCTCCTGCTCGTGCCGGTGCACGCCAGCACCGTGCGCGGCAACGGCCACGGCGCCGGCAGCAGTGGCACCAGCGGCGGCGATCACGACGAGGACACCGATCCCGAGCTGGTCGTGCTCGGCCAGATGCGACCGAACAACCGGCCCACCCTGGTGGACCAGGACCTGGTGGGCCAGACCGTCAACGAGTCGCAATGGGCGCTCGTGGCGCGCTGCCTGCACACCGGCGAGATCGTGCGCGGCAGCATCCACCACCCGATCCTGGGCGAGCAGGTCCCGGTCGAGAACATCCCGGTCCGCTTCGAGGACCGCATCGTCGCCGCGCTCCTCCGGGTGTCGCTGGCTCCCCTCAAGGGCCCGACGTCCATGTACGAGCGCACCTATCTCGATGTGTTCGAGCGCCTCGCCGACATGGTCGCCCAGTCCGCCTTTCCGTTCCCCGAAGAGGACGTCGGCACGGAGGAGGCCCCCCGGGTCGGCGACGGCGTCGTCATCGTCGACGCCGACGGCCGGGTCGAGTTCGCGTCGCCGAACGCGATGAACGCGTTCCACCGCATGGGCATCTACACGCAGCCCGAGGGCCGGCGCTTCGGCGACCTCGACATCGAGGAGTCGGCCGTCGAGTGGGCGCTCGCCACCGGCCGCCCGGTCGTCGAAGAGGTCGAGCGGCGACCCGACGTCATCGTCCTCGTCCACTGCATCCCGCTGCTCTCCCACGGCATCGTGACCGGGGCGATGATCCTGTTGCGCGACGTGACCGACGTGCGCCGCCTCGACCGCCTGCTGCTGTCCAAGGACGCCGCCATCCGCGAGGTGCACCACCGGGTCAAGAACAATCTGCAGACGATCTCGTCGCTGCTGAGTCTGCAGGCCCGACGGGTCGGGGACCGCGCCGCCCGCGTGGCGCTGCACGAGTCGGAGCGGCGGGTGCGCTCGATCGCCCTCGTGCACGAGATCCTCTCGCGCGACCCGAGCGACCAGGTGCCCTTCGCCGAGATCGTGGCCTCGCTGGTGCAGATGGCCGAGGACTCGGTGGTCTCCTCGCAGCCGATCGTGATCACCGTGCACGGCGACCTGGGCGACGTGGCCGCCGACGTCGCCACCCCGCTGGCGTTGACCGTCGCCGAATTGCTGCAGAATGCCGTCGAGCACGCGTTCGACCCCGAGAACGCCGGCGGCGACGACGGGGCGGCGGGGCTCGAGGGTGCGGGTGGCAGCGCGGGCTACGTGCCCGTCGGCCACGTCGACCTCACGCTCGACCCCGGGGTGGACGAGCTGCACATCGAGGTGCGCGACGACGGGCTGGGCCTGCCCGACGGGTTCGACATCGAGCAGACGACGAGCCTCGGGCTCTCGATCGTGCGCAACCTCGTGGCCAGTCAGCTCGAGGGGACGATCTCCATGGAGAACGTGCCCAAGGCGGCGGGCGGCGGGACCCGAGTCGCGATCTCGGTGCCGATGCGCGCGCCGAACTGAGCGGCGGCGGAGGACGGAAAAGAGGTGTGGCGCGGAGTGCCGGATGCGGGCGCTACCGCAGCCAGCCCCGTCCCGTTAGGGGGCGGGGAAGTTCAGCTGGCGGCGCGCTGCGAACGGCGGGCAGCGAGCCATGCCTTGCGCAGCTTGCGGCGCTCCTCCTCGGAAGTGCCGCCCCAGACGCCGGACTCCTGGTTGGTCGCCAGCGCGAAGTCGAGGCAGGGCTCGATGGCGTCGCACGAGCGGCACACCCGCTTGGCCGCCTCGATCTGGTCGATCGCCGGACCGGTGGTCCCGACGGGGAAGAAGAGGTCAGGTTCTGTGTTGCGGCAAGCGGCCGAGCGCCGCCAGTCGTCCAGGTCCCAATCGACGGTCCGGTTCCACATGAGTGCCATCGGAAAGTGCCTCCACCAGCATTGTGAAGCAATTCACATGATCGGGCCTAGAGCGTGCCCGTCCGTAAAAAGCGGTTAACGAGTAGAGGCTAACGACCCTGGTCAAACCCCGCAAGGAGTTTTTGTGAATTTTTTCACCTGCAACGTGGAGGAATCGTGAACGAGGTGACGAACGTCTGGGCACATAGGGGTTGCACACAACCGGCCGAAAACGCCCCCCGGGGCTTCACCGAGAACACCCTGGAGGCCTTCGCCGAGGCCCGCCGCCGGGGAGCGGACGGCGTCGAGCTCGATGTCCGCCTCACCGCCGACGGCGCCCTGGCGATCCACCACGACCCCGAGGTCCCCGGCCTGGGGCCGATCTGCGAGCTCGGCGTGGCCGACCTGCCTGTCCATATCCCACTCCTCGCCGACGCGCTCGGCGCCTGCGAGGGGATGCTGGTCAACGTCGAAATCAAGAACGCGCCCCATGATCCCGGTTGGGACGAGGGCGAGGCCGTCGCCGCCCTCACCGCCGGGGCCATCGAGGAGGCGGGCTGGAGCGATCGCGTGCTCGTCTCGTCCTTCCAGCTAGCCACGCTGCGCGCCGTGCAGGCCGCGGACGAGCGCCTGCCTATCGGCGCGCTCTGGGGCTGGGCCACGGAACCCGGGTCGGCGCTGGCCGACGCGGTCGCCGCCGGCTTCCGGGCCGTGCACCCCTTCGTGACGCTCGTCACTGCCGACCTGGTGGCCGAGGCGCATGCGAGCGGCCTGGCCGTCAACGTGTGGACGGTCAACGCCCCGGCGGACCTCGCCGCCATGGTCGCCCTCGGCGTCGACGCCGTCATCACCGACCGCCTCGACGAGGCCCTGGACGTCGCCCGCGCCGGTTGACGCGAGCGGTTGTATACGCGGGTCTCCTTATGAATGGTGGCCGGGTCCGGCGGCCGGGACCGGTTCCGGCGGACAGGACGCCGCCGTCCCGGCAGGGCTGCTATGGCCGTTGAAGCGGAGGAAGGGCGCGGCGACGGTGGCGAAGTGACGGGGAGAAAGGCCCCGTGAACGGGTCGAATGGCGGGGGAAGGGCCTGGTCCACAAAGATGGTCCGCCATGAACGTCGTCGTTTGCGTGAAGCAGATCCCCGATCCGGCGGCCCCCGGGGCCCTCAAGCCGGACACCCACACGCTCGACCGCTCCGGCAAGCTGATCATGGACGATTCCGACAATTACGGCGTCGAGATGGCCCTGCAGCTGGCGGGCGGCGAGGGTGACGAGGTCACTCTGGTCTCCATGGCACCGGGAGGCGAAACCTCCGGGCTGCGCACCGGCCTCGCCATGGGCGCGGCCAAGGCCATCCTGATCAGCGACGATGCGCTGGCCGGCAGCGACGCGTTGGGGACGGCCAAGGTGCTGGCGGCGGCCATCGGGCGTGCCAACCCAGACCTGGTCGTGATGGCGACCGAGTCGACCGACGGCTACACCGGCACGCTGCCCGTACAGGTGGCCGAGCTCATGGGCCTGCCCTCGGTCACGTTCGCCAAGGCGATCAAGGTCGACGGCTCGTCGGTGTCGGTCGAGCGCCAGACCGAGGCGGGCTACGACGAGGTGACCGTCCCGTTGCCGGCGGTGGTGACGGTGACGGCGGGCGTGGTCGAGCCCCGCTACCCCTCCTTCAAAGGGATCATGGCCGCGAAGTCCAAGCCGGTGGACAACCTGACGGTGGCGGATCTCGGGATCGACGCGTCGGCCGTGGGTGCGGCCGGTGCCGGGCAGGAGATCACCAGCGTCGCGCCGGCCGAGGCGCGCACGGCGGGAGAGATCGTGGTGGACGAGGGTGACGGTGCGGCGCGCATCGTGACCTTCCTCGAGCAGCTGAAGGTGGTCTGAGATGGCGATCGACAAGATCTGGGTGCTGGCCGAGTCCACCGACGGCGCACCGACGCCGGTCACGCTCGAGCTGCTGACCAAGGCCCGCGAGGTTGGATCGACGGTCGAGGCCGTGACCTGGGGGGCCGACACGGCGTCGCTGGCGGGTCCGCTCGGCGAGTACGGGGCGACGACCGTCTACGACGTCGGCGACCTCGGTGACGCTCTGCCGGGTGTGCCGGTGGCCGCGGCGATGGCGGAGCTGGTCAAGGGCGGGAACAAGCCCGATGCGATCTTCTTCGCGCAGAGCTACGAGGGTCGCGACATCGCCGGCCGCCTGTCGGCCCGGTTGGACACGCCGGTGCTCACGAACGTCACCGGCCTGGTGGCGGGCGACGGTGCGCTGTCGAGTGAGCACCCGGTGTTCGGCGGGAGCGAGATCGTGACCGCGAAGTTCACCGGCGGTGGGCCTGCCATCTTCGTCATCCGGGCCAAGTCCTTCGCCGCCGAGCCGGGCGGTGGCGGCGCCGCGACCGTGACGGCGGCGGCCGTGCCCGACGTGGCCGCGACCAACACGGCCAAGGTCGTGGCGCGCCACGTCGAGGAGCGCAGCGGGCCGAAGCTCGACGAGGCGGCGGTCGTCGTCTCGGGCGGGCGCGGGCTGGGCGAGGCGGCGAACTACGCGCTGATCGAGGAGCTGGCCAAGTTGTTGCACGGCGCGGCCGGCGCGTCACGTGCCATCGTCGACGCCGGGTGGGTGCCCTACTCGCACCAGGTCGGCCAGACCGGCAAGACCGTGAAGCCGACCGTCTACGTGGCGTGCGGGATCTCCGGGGCGACGCAGCACCTGGTCGGGATGAAGGGCTCCAAGAACATCGTGGCGATCAACAAGGACCAGGAGGCCCCGATCTTCTCGGTGGCGGACCTCGGCATCGTCGGCGACGTGCACAAGGTGCTGCCCGCGCTCATCGAGCAGCTGAAGGCCAAGAGCTAGGGTTCGCACCGGGACCGCTCGTTGCGGCCCGGGCTGTCCGGGCTGTCCGGTCGGGCTCCCGCAATTCCGGTGAGAGGGCGACCGGCGTGACACACCGATGGCGGCGCGGAGCGAAACGGGCGGCGCGCCGTTTAGGAGCGGCCTGCCAGCGGTACATTCGGCGCACACACTGATCGCCGATGCTCTTTCCAACCATCGACTTCGCCATCTTCTTTGCCGTCGCCTTCACGGTGAACTGGCTCCTGAACCCCTACGCGGGTCCGTGGAAGCTCGCGATGATCGGGCTCAGCTACGTCTTCTACGGCTGGGTCGGGTGGAGTTACTGCCTGTTGCTCTTCGCGACGACGGCCGTGGCCTTCGTCGGCGGGAACGTGACGGCCTCGATGCGCAACGACCGCGCCCGGCGCACCACCATGATCGTCACGGTCGCGGCGCTGCTCGGCATCCTCGGGTGGTTCAAGTACTACGGCTTCGTCTCGGTCAACCTCGACAACGTCACCCGCACCCTCGGCATGGGTCAGCCCGTCCCACTGCTGCAGGTGGCGCTGCCGATCGCCATTTCCTTCTTCACGTTCGTGGCGATCAGCTACGTGATCGACATCTACCGCCACAAGCTCGAGCCCGCCAAGCCGCTCGACTTCGCGGTGTACCTCTCCTTCTTCCCCCACCTGCTGGCCGGGCCGATCGTGCGCGGAACCGAGCTGCTGCCCCAGATCCGGCGGCGCCGTGACCCCGACAACATCGACTACTCGCGGGCGTTCTGGCTGATCCTGGCGGGCCTGTTCAAGAAGGTCGTGATCTCGTCGTACGTGTCGGCCAACATCGTGCAGCCGGTCTTCACGTCGCCCAGCCAGCACTCCGCGCCCGAGGCGATCTTCGCGGCGTGGGGCTACGCGGTGCAGATCTACTGCGACTTCAGCGGCTACACCGACATCGCCATCGGCCTCGCCCTCCTGCTGGGGTTCCGCTTCCCGCAGAACTTCAACGCTCCCTACACGGCGCGCACCCTCCAGGACTTCTGGCGGCGCTGGCACATGACCCTGTCGCGCTGGTTGCGGGACTACCTCTACATCCCCCTGGGCGGCAACGCGGGGAACGGGGTCACCACGGTGCGCAACATCATGATCACCATGGTCCTGGGCGGGCTGTGGCACGGCGCCGCCTGGACCTTCGTGATCTGGGGGGCGCTGCACGGGGTGGGGCAGAGCGTCGGGCACATCCGCCGCACCGTGCGCGAGCGCAAGGGCCTGCCGCCGGTGGCCGACGGCCCGGTGCGGATCTGGGTGCAGCGGTTCCTGACCTTCCAATTCGTGTGCCTGGGCTGGGTCTTCTTCAACGCCACGGGGGTGTCGCAGGTCCTCGATGTGTTGGGGCGGCTGTTCAGCGGCTGGGGCGAGCCCTCGCCGCTCGTGACCCCGCTGCTCGTGCTCGTCGTCGTGGGAACGCTGCTGTCCCAGTTCGTGCCGCCGATCAGCGTGTCCCGGCTCCAGGCCGGCTTCTCCCGCCTGCACACGGCGTGGCAGGTCGGACTCCTCGGCTTCGCCCTGCTCGGCATCACCACCTTCGGCCCCGTGGGCGTCGCGCCCTTCATCTACTACCGGTTCTGATGGACACGGGCATGGGCATGGGAATGGGAATGGACGCCGGCATGGACGCCGGCACGGACGCCGGCATGGAAATGGACACGGACACGGACGCCGGGGTCCCTGCTCCGTCGACGGCCCCGCCCACCGTCGGGCGGGAGCGCGACGTGGACCCGGACACGGCGTGGGTCACGGCCGAGGACGGCCGGCCGCGCGACGGGCGGGTGCGGTTGCCCTGGACCCGCGTGCTGCTGCTGGGCGTGCTGGCCTTCGCGCTGTGGTTCTTCCTGTTCGCACCGACGCTCGAGCACAACGCGCAGGTCTCGCCGGTGGGGACGCGCCGGACGATCAGCCTCGACATCACCCGGCCGATCGCGGCGCTGAGCCGCGCGTTGCAGCTGTCGCGCATCGTGTCGGTGACCGGACGCGAGAACGACCAGCCGGGTGGCACGGACGGGCTCATCATCTCGGGACCTCGCCCCGGTACGTCCAAGCAGCAACCGTCGATCGCGACCAGGCAGCTCGGGGTGCCGGCCACGACCACGACGGTCCCGCCCAACCCGAAGCTCCCGACGGCGGCGACCCCGCTGCGCGTGCTCATCGTGGGGGACTCCATCGGGCTCGACATGGGGGGCGCCCTGCAGTCGGACCTGGCGGGGACGGGCATCGTGAACGCCGCACTGGACGGCCGGGAGAGCACAGGCCTCACGCGGCCGGACTATTTCAACTGGCCCGCCGAGCTGGCGAACGACATCAAGGCAGATAGTCCGCAGGTCGTTGTCGTGATGATCGGCGCCAACGACGCGCAGGACTTCCTCGGGCCGCCCGACACGCCGTACGCGTCGCCGGCGTGGAACGGGCTCTATACGCAGCGCGTGTCGCAGTTCATGCAGATCGCGTCGAGCACCCATGCCAACGTCATCTGGGTGGGCATGCCGCCGATGCAGAACCCGACCCTCAGCGGGCAGATGGTCGACCTCAACACGATCGTCAAGCAACAGGCGGCGGCGTTCAAGCCGCCGGTGACCTTCATCGACACGGACAAGTCACTGGGCACGCCCACGGGCGGCTATACGGCGTTCACCACCAACGCGGCGGGGCAGATCGTCAACACCCGCACGCCCGACGGCACGCACCTGACCCCGGGCGGCAGCCAGGTGGTGGCCCAGCAGGTCATCGCGGAGCTGGTGAGCCAGGGGTACCACATCTAGGGCGCCGGCGGTCGGCCCGGGCGCGAGTTTCACGCGGTCGGCGCGGCGCTGCTCGACGGGTCAGGTCCCGGGAGCGCCCTCGAGCTCGTGTTTGTCTTCGTCCTGCCCGTAATGAAGCGGATTGGCGGGGCCCGTCGCGACGCCGACGCGGCGCGGACGGACGTAGACGACCCAGTAGAGCGCGCCGCCCAGGAGCACGGCGCCGAGCGTCCAGCCCAGGGCGGTCGTGCCCAGCCCGACGTACTTGAGCCCCGAGGCGAAGATCACGAACGTGATGACCGGGCGGATGAAGCGGTCGGGTGCCCGTGAGGAGATCAGCGCGCCCACAAAGACCGCGGGGACGCTGCCGATGATGATGGACGTCGTGACCGAGAACTCGACGTGCCCGAAGGCCAGCGCGCCGAGCGCGGCGGCGAGGGTGAGGGGCACGGCCTGGGTGAGGTCGGTGCCGACGAGCTGGTTCGCCCCGATCATCGGGTAGAGGAAGAGGAGCAGCACGATCATCAGCGAGCCCGAGCCGACCGACGTCATCCCGACGATGAAACCGCCGACCACGCCGACGGCGACGGTGGGGAGCGGCCGCACGACGACGTCGCCGATGAGGCCGCGACGGCGCTGGCCGGACCGCTTGTCGAGGAACACACGCAACGTCATGGCGGCCGCACCGAGCAACAGGGCGGCGCCGAGGATGACCTGCACGTTGTTCTCGGCGCCCTTGCTGTTGCCGAGCAGGTGGAGCGACCACGCGCCCAGGAGCGCCGCGGGCACCGACCCGAGGACCATGTAGCCGACGAGCCCGTAGTTGACGGTCTTCTTCGTCATGTGCACGGCCGCACCGACCGGTCGCATCAGCACGGCGGCGACGAGGTCGCTCGAGATGGCGGTCGACGGCTTGACGTTGAAGAAGAGGATGAGCATCGGCGTCATGAGCGCCCCGCCACCGGCGCCGGTCATCCCGACCAGGAAGCCAACGACGGCGCTGCCCAGCACGATGTATGGGTCAATCGACAAGAGGGCCTCCCAAGGGACGGTCGCCGTTCACCGTCCACCCATTGATGATCGTTGTTTGATATTAACGATGTATCTGGTCAGGAATCATGGCCCGGGCCGGGAAGGCCCGTGACCAGGCTCGATGCTGCCGGCCGGTCAGACGAGGGGCCAGGGGTAGGGGGGCCAGTCGCCGTCGTCGTTCATCTCGGGGAGCGCCCGCAGGCTGAGGAGCCACGCGATCCGGTCCCAGGTGGCTGCGACCTCGGCCGGCTCGAGGAGGGCGCACAGCGCGGGCGACGGGCCGTCGTGGGCCAGGCGGCCGAGGTCCTCCTGCATGGTGCGTTCGAGGGCGACGCCGCCGAAGTCCCAGATCACCGTGCGCAGCTTGTCGTGCACGTTGAAGCAGAGGCCGTTGTCGATCGCCCAGAGGCGATCCTCGGCCAGCAACACGTGGCCGCTCTTGCGGTCTGCGTTGTTGGCGACGACGTCGAAGGCGCAGAACTGCATGAGCGCGGGGTGCCATTTGGGGTCGTCGCGCAAGGTGAAGTAGTGCGACGTGCCGTCCTCGTGCACGAAGCGCTGCACCGAGCCCGGGCCGAAGGGACCCTCGTGCCGTTGCACCGTCTCGGGGACGATGCCCCAGCCGAGGGCCTCTGAGAGCACGAACGCCGCCACCTCGCGACGGAACAACCCGCCGGGGAAGTCCCACAGCGGCCGCTCGCCCTTGTGGGGCTTGTAGACGGCGAGCAGCTCGTCCCCGCCGAGCCGGCAGGTGACGAGCAGCGTGGCGTTTGAGCTGCCGGCGATGCGGCCGTGCACCTCCATCTCCCCCTCGCTGAGCACGTGCTCGACGGTGTCGTCGGACACCGGCTCAGGTGACCGGCGGACGGTGCCCGTTCGTGCGCGGGCAGTCGTGGCCCGACGGGTCGAGGGGCAAGGAACAGAGCGGGCACGGGGGCCGGCCCGCCTCGACGAGCCGGGTGGCGTGGATGGCGAAGGCGGCCGCCTGCTCGCGCGACAACGCGACACGCAGCACGTGGGCGCCCTCGCCGAGGTCTTCCTCGTCGTCCTCTTCCTCGCCCTCCTCGCCCGAGCCGATCTCCTCGAGGACGATCACGATGCGGTCGAGCTCTTCGTCGTAGGACACACCGATGGTGCCCACGGTCCACTCGAACTCCTCGGTGCCGTAGAACTCGAGGTCCTCGGGCAGGTGCCCGGGGCGCCCGAGCTCCTTGACGATGCGCCCGAGGTAGCCCGCGAGCACGGCGATCTGCTGCTTCTCCACCTTGACCGTGGTCTCGGTCAGACCCTGGCGGCAGTAGAAGAGGAACAGCCGGTTCCCGACCTCGCCGATGACGCCCACGGTGCAGTGGTCGGGCGCGTCGAAGTCGAAGTCGTCGTTCATGGCCGCACCCCCCTCACGACACGACCAGTTCTTCGAGGGCCCCGGTGTTGTTGGTACAGAGCACCATGGGACCACCCCCGGTGAAGAGAACGCCGGAGACCGAGCACGGCGACACGACGAGACGTTGCATCAGGTCGAGCGGGATGCCCGCACTGGCAGCGAGGATCGCCTTGATGGTGTCGGCATGGGAGACGGCAACGATCGTCTGGCCCGGATGCGCAGCGACGAGGTCGACCACTGCGTCCATCGCGCGGGCGGACATCTCGGAGAACGACTCGCCGCCCGGAAAACGGAAGCCGCTCGGCCAGCGCTGGACCTTCGGCCAATCCCTGTCGCGGAACAGGCGGGCGAGCGGCTTCTCCGTCCAGTCGCCCACGTCGAGCTCGAGCAGGCCGGACGCGGCGCGGACCCGCAGGCCGAGGGCGCGGGCGATCGGCGCCGCGGTCTCCCTGGTGCGCTCGAGGGGCGATGCGTAGATCGCAGTCGGAGCCTCGGGAAGCGCAGCGATGCGCTCGGCCACGGCCGCGGCCTGGGCGCGGCCCTTCTCCGACAGGCTGAGGCCCGGTGCCCGGCCGGGGAGCTTCTTGCCCGTGGTCGGCGTCGTGCCGTGCCGGACGAAGAGCACGACGGTCGCGGCGGGAGCCTTGCGGCCACGGCGCGTGGGCGGGCGGGGAGAGGTGGTCCGGGCGGCTGGCGGCACGAAAGCACATCGTAGGCTCTGCCCCGTGGCGTCCAACCGGGGCACGACGGACTCGTTGGGCGTGGTGCAACGGGACGTCGCGGCCTGCCGCCGCTGCCCGCGCCTCGTGGCCTGGCGCGAGGAAGTGGCCCGGACCGGGCGGGCGTCCTATGCGGGCCAGACCTACTGGGGCCGCGGCGTGCCGGGCTTCGGCGACCCGCACGCGGCACTGGTCATCGTCGGCCTGGCCCCGGCGGCGCACGGTGCCAACCGGACCGGCCGCATGTTCACCGGCGACCGCTCGGGCGACTGGCTCTTCGCGGCGCTGCACCGCGCGGGCTTCGCGTCCCAGCCCACGAGCACTGCGGCCGACGACGGGTTGACGCTTCTCGACGCGTACATCACGGCGACGGTCCACTGCGCGCCGCCGGCGAACAAACCGCGGCCCGACGAGCGCACGAACTGCGCGCCCTATCTGACGCGCGAGCTGGCGCTGCTGGATCGTGCCGCCGTCGTGGTCGCGCTCGGCCAGTTCGCCTGGCAGGCGCTGGCCGGCTCCTACGGGCTGCGCCCGCGCCCGGCCTTCGGCCACCGGGCGGAGGCGCCGCTGGCGGACGGCCTGGTCCTCCTCGGCTCGTACCACCCGAGCCAGCAGAACACCTTTACCGGGAAGCTGACCGAGCCGATGTTCGACGCGGTGTTCAGCCGGGCGCGCGAGGTGATCGGCCTCGGCTCCCTCGGGAAGCCCGCGCGGGCCCCGTCGACAGTGAACCGGTGAACCGGTTTCGTCCCGGAGGGGTGGCTGGGCGACCGGCTACCGTCTCGGCGACATGGGGAGGAAAGGCGTGAGCAAGCACACCGAGCACATCGATGTGGAGCCGTGCGGGGCGGAGGAGATCGCGCACTGGGACGTGACCACCGACGTCGTTGTCGCGGGTTTCGGCGCGGCCGGTTCGTGTGCCGCCTTCAGCGCGGCGGAGTCGGGGGCCGAGGTCTTGGTCGTCGAACGGACCGGCGGGCCGGGGGGCGCCGCGGCGCTTGCCGAGGGCATCGTCTACCTCGGCGGAGGGACGCCGATCCAGACCGCGTGCGGCTTCGAGGACAGCCTCGACGACATGTACCGCTACATGATGGCGGCCTGCGGTCCCGATCCCGACGAGACCAAGATCGCGCGCTACTGCGCGGAGAGCCTCGGCCACTTCGACTGGTTGGTGGCGCGCGGCGTCCCCTTCGACCCCACGTTCTGCTCCGAGACCTCGATGGCGCCCACCGGAACTGAGGGCCTCGTGTACTCGGGGGGTGAGGATGCCTACCCCTTCAACGAGATCGCGCGGCCGGCACCCCGGGGACATCTGGCCAAGACGAAGCGCTCTACAGGCTGGCTGCTCATGCAGCACCTCGCCGCGGCCGCCACGGACGCGGGGGCGGCGGTCTCGGCCGACACCCGGGTCGACCGGCTCGTGGTCGACGACGGTCGTGTGGTGGGCGTGCAGGCCCAGCGGTTCGGCGAGACCGTATCGGTGCGGGCGCGCCGTGGCGTCGTCCTCACTGCCGGCGGGTTCATCTTCAACGACGACATGCTGCGCCAGCACTGTCCGCCGCTTGCCCGGGGAACTTTCAAGGTGGGCACGGAGGGTGACGACGGGCGCGCCATCCGCATGGCCCAGGCCATCGGGGCCTCGGTGCGCAACATGTACGCGGGCGAGGTCTCGCTCCCGATCACACCGCCGCGCACCTTGATCCACGGCATCCTCGTCAACGGCAAGGGCCAGCGCTTCATCAACGAGGACACCTACATGGGAAGGGTCGGGCAGTCCGCCCTCTACGAGCAGGAGGGCGAGGTGTATCTGTTGGTGGACGAGGCCACCTACGAGGTGAACTGGATGGGCCTGGCGGCGACCTGGGTCTGCGAGACGCCCGAACAGCTCGAAGCGGAGATGGGCCTGCCCGCCGGTTCGCTCCGAGCCACGCTGGACCTCTACAACGAACACGCGGCGCGGGGTGAGGATCCGCTGTTCCACAAGGGACCAGGTTGGGTGCGGCCGCTCGTGCCCCCGATCGGAGCGTTCGACCTGCGCATCGGGCCGGCGCCCTACGCGCCCTTCACCCTCGGCGGCCTCGAGACAACGGTGGACGGCGCCGTGCTCGACGTGAGCGGCCGGGCTATCCCCGGATTGTTCGCTGCGGGCCGCACCACTGCCGGCGTGTGCTCGTTCGGGTATGCGAGCGGTCTGTCGATCGGCGACAGCACGATGTTCGGCCGGTTCGCCGGCGCCAGTGCCAGTGCCAGTGCCAGTGCGGCGGGGTCGACTTCGGGCTAGGGGCGCTGGTTTCCTAAGAGCGCAGTGCGGCGTACTCGATGACGCGAGTCATGACGGTGTCGTCGGACTTGTGGACGGCACCGGTGTCGAACGGAGGTTGTGGGTCGTACTCGATCATGAGCTGCGCGGCCTGCGCGGCGGTGCGGTCGACCAGCAACTCGACGAGGCGCAGCGCCATGTCGATGCCGCTCGAGACGCCCGCTGCGGTGATGAGGCGCCGGTCCAGGTGTTCCACGACGCGACTGGCGCTCGGCTCCGCACCGTGGGCGGCGAGCTCGCGGTAGCAAGACCAGTGTGTGGTGGCGGCGAGGCCGTCCAGGAGTCCTGCCGCCCCCAGCACGAGCGAGCCGGTGCACACCGAGGTCGTGAAGCGGGTGCCGGCGTGCGCGTGCCGGAGCCAGTCGAGAACACGCTCGTCGCGCTCGAGGGGACGGGTCCCGACGCCCCCCGGAAACACGATGACGTCGGGCTCGGACAGCTCCTCGAACGTGGCGTCGGCATAGAGGCCGAGCATGGCGTTTTCGGTGCGGACCTGGCCGGCGGTGTGCCCGATGAAGGTGACGTCGAAGGTCGGGATTCTTTGGAGTACCTCGTAGGGACCGATGGCGTCGAGCGCGGTCATGCGATCGAAGACGGGGATCGCTATCCGGATGCGGCTGGCGTCGGTCATGCGGAGTTCCTTTGGGTCGGGGCGGTGCGGAACCGCCGGCGGTACGCGTCGGGGGCGACGGAGAGGTGGCGCTGGAAGACGCGCCGGAGCGTTTCGGCGCTGCCGAGGCCGCAGCGCATGGCGACGACATCGAGCGTGTCGCCGGTCGTCTCGAGCTCGCGCCGGGCCGCCTCGACCCGTGTGCGCTCGACGAAGCGGCTGGGGCTCTCGCCGACTTCCGCCGTGAACACCCGGGTGAAGTGCCGAACGCTCATCGCCGCCGCGGCCGCCAAGGCGGGCAGACGGTGGTCACCCCCGGGTGCGGCCTCGACGAGGTCCTGCACGGCGCGCACGGTCGAGCGTTCGGCACGGGGCAGCCACACGGGTGAGGCGAACTGCGTCTGCCCGCCCGGACGATGGAGGAACATGACGAGCCAGCGCGCGATGATCTGCGCGACCTCGACCCCAAGGTCGTCCTGCACCAGCGCCAGCGAGAGGTCGATGCCCGCGGTGACGCCGGCGCTCGACCAGACCTTCCCGTCGCGGATGTAGATGGGGTCGACGTCGACGATGACGCCCGGATGTGTGTCGCGCAGCTCGTTGGCCCGGGCCCAGTGCGTGGTCACCCGGCGCCCGTCGAGTAGTCCGGCCGCAGCGCCGAGGAAGGCGCCGGAGCACACGGTGGCCACCCGCCGGCACCTCGGGGCGGCGTCGCGGACCCAGGCGACGAGCGTGTCGTCCAGCGCGGCGACGTTGGCGCCGCTCCCACCGGCCAGCATCAGCGTGTCGATGCGCTCTGCGCGGCCCGGCAGGGGCGCAGTCCCGAGCCGGAGCCCGCTCTCGGCGCGCACGGTGGCGCCGCCGCTCGAGGCCACGGTCACCCGGTAGCCGCCGGCGCGGCCGACCGATGCTGCCGCCCGGCCGGCGCCGGCGAAGACTTCGTGCGGGCCGACCGCATCGAGGGGCTGCACCCCGTCGAAGACGACGATCACGACCCGGCGCTCCTTCATGACCCCCACTCTGAAGGTGTGGCTCTATGGCGTCAATGACGTGGTTCCCACAAATTCGGCCAAGCCCGGTTCTCGACCGTGCCTGATGAGAGCGGCCCCGAGACGTCGGAGACCCCTCGATTTGGCTTGTCTCGTTCAGCTACCCCGCGACCGGCGAGTGCCCCGGGCCCGCACCCAGGCGAGGAGGTCGCCACCCTCGCCGCGGCGGACCGTCCCGGTGAAGATGTCCTCGCGCTCGGTCGAGATCTCGCGGCTCACCTCGGCGAACAATTCTTCGCCGATGGCCGCCGGCTGCAGGTACTCGACCAGCACGGACGAGATGATCCCCGAGTGCGTCTCGTCGTTCGCCGCCGCCGCGACGGCCGCCCCACAAACCGCATAAAACACGGCGCCGTGCACCGTGCCGTGCGGGTTGGCGTGGCGGTCGTCGGTCCGCAACGTCGCGACCGTGTGGCCAGCATGGCGTCGTGCGACCTCGATGCCGAGCAGCGCGGCGAACGAGTCGGGTCGCGGTCCCGTCATCGGTGCCGAGACCCGACGATGTGCGTCAGGAGGCGGGCGCCGCGGCGGGCAGACGTCCCGGCATGGGCACCGCGGTCGCCGGCCAACGTTTCCGACTGGCTCGGCTCAGTTTGTTCAGCAGCGTGACCGCGCCCGGGTCGTCGTCGATCGGCCGCGTCTCGATGACGCCTGCGGCCTCCATGGCATCGAACAGTTCCTCGCCCTTCTCGGTCCGCAGCAGGGTGAGGGTCCAGTCGCCGAACGCGCCGATCCCGCCCGTCGAGATGTCGGCGTGCTCGGCGGCGAAGTCCGGGCAGCTCTTGCAACCCTCGCGGGTCCAGGCGTGCGCCTCCTTGAGCGGGACCTCGTGATAGCTGCCGTCGCGCATCCACACCTGGAACACTCCCTTGATGTTCATCTTGGCGATGTCCGCCCGCGCCAGCCCGTATTTCGCCTCGAAGAGCTCGGGGAAGATGGCGTCGTCGAAGGTCTTGGAGCACAAGAGGCCGATCGAGAGCGTGAAGCGCCGGGCGATCTTCCCGGCCTTGCGGGCCGCCATGATCGGCGGCGCCGAGGCCTGACATCCCATACCGACCAGCGCGATGCGCTCGGCCCCACCCGCGATCGCGTCGGCATAGGCGAGCGGGTTGGCCGAGTACGTGTAGCGCGAGCCAGCCGTGGCGAGGACGTCCTCCTTGGTGCGGGCCACCCGGGGCACCGCCTTCCAGGTCGATCCGTCGCCTTCGAGTCCCGAGACCAGCGCCGCGTCGATCAGGTCGTGCTCGAAGGCCCAGATCAGCAGTGCGGAGACCAGACCCCCGTCCTGACCCGTTTCACGGATATCGCCGTCGCTGGCCCGGGCGAGGATGGTGCGCCGTGCGATCCCCGACACCTCCTCGTCGCTGCGCGCCCGGCCGAAGAGGTGGTTCTCGACCTCCGGCTCCCAGGTGCGAAAGCGCGGGCAGGCCCGGGTGCACAGCGTGCAGCCCTTCAGGCCGTGGGTGCAGTTGTCGGGGCCGCCGTCGGCGTCGACGTGGAAGGGCTTGTAGTTGCCCTCCGTGTCGTCGTAGCCGAGGACGTCGTAGGGGCAGGCGATAACGCAGGCCGAGCAGCCGGTGCAGAGCCCGGACGTCACGACCTCGGTGAACAACTCGGCCCATTGCGGCTTCTCTGGTGGCACGGACCCACCATATTCGGCCCACCCCTGGTGGTCGGATACCTTGCGGCCGTGCCTGAGATCCTCGAAGTCGAGCGCTACCGGGCCCTGGCCGAGAAGGCGTTGCACCGCCCGATCGCCAAGGTGTGGATGGTCGACGCCCGTTATGGGCGTGGGGGAACCACGCCTTCCCGGCTCCGGACGGCATTGACAGGAAGGCAGTTCACCGAAGCGCGCCGCCGGGGGAAGCTCATGCTGCTCGACACCGACGAAGACGGCCCGACCGTCGGCGTGCGCTTCGGCATGACGGGCGGCCTCGTCGTCGACGGCCAGCAGGCGCTCGACCGGCTGCGGTACGGGCCCGGTGTCTTCGACGAGAAGTGGGTGCGCTCACGGGTGGACTTCATCGATGGGGGAGTCCTCCAGCTGCACGACCCTCGCCGCTTCGGCTCGATCGAACTTGGGCCCGACGAGCATCGTCTCGGTCCCGACGCTCTCACCGCCACGCTCTCCGACGTGCGCACCGCACTCGGAACGGCGGCGCGCACAGGCCCGGTCGCCCCGCTCAAGGCCCGCCTCATGGATCAGGAGCGGTTGGCCGGCGTTGGCAACCTGCTGGCGGACGAGATCCTGTGGCGCGCCGGTCTCGATCCGGCCCGGCGCACCCCGCTCAACGACGTGGAGCTGCGCACGCTCCACAAGGCACTCCGGTCCACCTTGCGGCTCCTCGACCGCCGTGGCGGCTCGCATATGGGCGACCTCATGGAGGAGCGCCAGCCCGGCGGGCACTGTCCGCGCGACGGCACGGAGCTGCTGCACGCGCAGGTGGGAGGCCGCACGACCTACTGGTGCCCGCAGCACCAGCACTGAACGACTGTCGTCCCGCCCGTTGAGGGCGCGGTGAAGCTCGTACGGCGGCCTTGGATTCGGGGTGATCATTTTCGGCAAACCAAGTACATCGTCGTGTTCAGTTTCCGCTCGAACGATCACCTTGAAGTGATCAGTTGCTTCAGCAGCTTGAATCGACCACTGCCAGGTGTTCGTTCTCCGTGAATTCGATCCGCGCGGGGTGATCATTTCCACTGAAATCGAACAGGCAGAGCCCGATGCAACCGCACGATGAAGACGCGACGAGCCGCCCAAAAATGAAGCGGATCGAGAAACCTATCAACGGGGGGTCAGTTGAGCCGGCGCACCCACCACATCGTGAGGGACCCGATGGCGACGGCAAGGCCAAAGAAGATGAGCGACTCGGAGGCCTGGAAGGGCCAATAACGGCTCGCGGGCTGGTACGTCACGACGTTCGAGAGATGCAGCTGGTCGACACAGCGCGCGACCAGGTCGCCGAGCGACTGGAAATCGGAGGCTGGCGCGGCGGACGGCTTGAGGTTCGGGCACGAGCCCACGCCGGGGATGTTCACCCCACCGGGGCCGACGGCCGTGAGCGGGTTGACCGCGAACCCCGACGCGCCGCCGTGCACGGCCTGACCCGCCCGGTTGACCACGGAATCGTTCATGACCCATGCGCCTGGAGGGAGATGGCCCCCGATCTGCACACGCCGGGGGCTGGTGATGGTGAAAGGGGTGCGCATCGAGAGCGGCGCCATCAGGTGGGGCCGCACCCACTCGACGAAGGTCGCCCGCACGGCGACGAATGCGACGAGCGCGGTGGCCATGGCAGCCACGGTCCGGCGGATGACCGCGCCCGCCGCCACGCCGACCGCAAACGCGAACGCGGCATAGGCGATGGGCACCACCCCGCGCGTGTCGTAGTGCGCGAACGGTCCGGCGCCGACGACGAAATCGAGGGGGCTGGACCACCACGTCACCATGAGGCTGCACAGACCGGCGACCGCCATGGCGGCCGCACCGAGGACGCCGAGCTTGGTGAGGGTCCAGCGCGCCCGTGAGATGCTCTGGGTCCAGGCCAGGCGGAACGTCCCCGACTCGAGCTCGCGTGCCACGAGGGGCGCGCCCCAGAAGATGCCGATCAGACCGGGCACCACGAGGACGAGGCCGTCGAGCCAGTTGCCCATCTGCGTGTACTTGTTGACGAAGTCGCTCGCGGCATTACTGCAGTTCGCCGATCCCGTACAGGTGCTCACGTTGATGTGAAAATCGGCCAACAGCTGAGAGCCCA
>DATHPK010000317.1:0-2753 GCA_035483935.1 Acidimicrobiales bacterium | reverse complement strand
CAGCTTGGGGTCCTCGACGCCGTAGCGCTCGCGGCAGATGCGGTCCCACATGGCGGTGAAGGCCCGCATCTTGCAGGTCTCCTCGACGAAGCGGACGCTCGAGTTCACGAAGAAGCTGATGCGGCCCACCACGGCGGGCAGCTCGGAGTCGTTCACCTTGCCCGACGCCCGCACGCCGTCGAGCACGCCGATCGCGGTGGCCAGCGCGTAGGCCATCTCCTGCACCGGTGTCGCGCCGGCTTCCTGGAGGTGGTAGCTGCACACGTTGATCGGGTTCCACTTCGGCGCGTGGCGCACCGTGTAGGCGATGGTGTCCACGGTGAGCCGCAGGCTCGGGCCGGGCGGGAAGATGTACGTCCCCCGGCTGAGGTACTCCTTCACGATGTCGTTCTGCGTCGTGCCGGCCAGCCGCGCGGGGTCGACGCCGATGTCCTCGGCGTGGGCGACGTAGAGGCCGAGCAGCCAGGCCGCGGTCGCGTTGATCGTCATGGACGTGTTCATGTCCGCCACGGGGATCTGGTCGAGGAGCTCCTCCATGTGCCCGAGGTGCGCCACCGGCACGCCGACCTTGCCCACCTCGCCGGCGGCTTCGGGCGCGTCGGGGTCGTAGCCCGTCTGGGTCGGCAGGTCGAACGCGATGGAGAGCCCGGTCTGACCCTTGGCCAGGTTGGTGCGATAGAGCTCGTTGGAAGCGCGCGCCGAGGAGTGGCCGGAGTAGGTGCGCATCACCCAGGGCGCGTCACGCTCCCTTTCGGTCGGCATTCAGATCACCTCCATCCAGTGGGGCGCCCTCACCATTGTGCCCGTCTTTGCCGCCCGCTCGGCGCGACTAACGGTTGTAGTCGTAGAAGCCCTTCTTGGTCTTGCGACCGAGCTGGCCCGAGGTGACCAGCCGGCGCAGCAGCGGCACCGCGGCGTAGTTGGGGTCGCGGTACTCCTCGTAGAGCGCGTCGAGGATTGCAAGGGATGTGTCGAGGCCGACGAGGTCGAGAAGCGCGAACGGCCCCATGGGGAAGCCGCATCCCCCCTTCATGGCGGCGTCGATGCCCTCGCGGGTCGCGACGCCCTGCTCGAGCAGGCGTACGGCGTTGTTGAGGTAGGGGAACAGCAGCGCGTTCACGATGAAGCCCGCCTGGTCCTTGACCTCGACCGGGTCCTTGCCGCATTTCGCCGCGAAGGCGAGCGCGGCCGAGACCGTGGCGTCACTCGCGGTGATGGGCCGCACCACCTCGACCAGCGCCATGGCCGGGGCCGGGTTGAAGAAGTGCACCCCGCACACGAGCTCGGGGCGCCCGGTCGCCATGGCCATCTCCACCACGGGCAGGGTCGAGGTGTTGGTGGCGAGGATCGTCTCGGGCTTGCAGACGCCGTCGAGCTCGGCGAAGAGCTCCTTCTTGACGGCGAGGTCCTCGACGACCGATTCGATCACCAGGTCGACGTCGACCAGCTCGCCCAGATGGGTCGTGGCGCGCACGCGCCCGGCGATCTCCTTGGCCTCGGCTTCCTCGCGCTTGCCCTTCTCGACTTGTTTGGCGAGCGACTTCTCCAGGCCCGCCACCATGGCGTCGGCGCCGGCCTGGCTCCGGCTCCGCAGCACGACCTCGTGGCCGGTCGCAGCCGCCACCTCGGCGATGCCCGAGCCCATGATTCCGGAACCGATGATTCCCACCCGTGTGATCGACATGGGTGCCAAGGCTACCGGCCGGTAACCGCCGCAGTCGAAGCCGGGAGGGCCCCGCCGGGCGTGCCAAAGTGGCGCCATGGACTCGACCGGCACGCTGGCCCTGGTGGGGGGCGACGAATGGACCGAGGGTTGCAGCTTCGACGCCACGCTCCTGGCGGATTCGGGCGGCACCGACGTGGTGGTGCTGCCGACGGCCGCCGCCTATCAGCACCCCGAGCGGGTGGTCCTGCGGGCGGCCGAGTGGTTCGCCGATCTGGGGGCTCAGGTCGAAGGCCTGATGGTGGTCGACCGGGCCTCGGCCGAGGACGCCGGCATGGCCGCCGTCGTGGCCCGGGCCCGCTTCGTCTACCTGGCCGGCGGCTCCCCGCTCCACCTGCGCGCCGCACTGAAGAAGTCTGCGGTGTTCGACGCGTTGCGGGCGGCCTGGCTGGGCGGAGCCGTCGTGGCGGGGGCGGGGGCCGGCGCGATGGTCATGACCGACCCGATGGTGGACCCGCGCGGCGGCGCGCTCACGCTCGGGCTCGGCCTCGTCGACAACCTCACCGTCTTCCCGCACTTCGGCGACGAGCACGACGACGCGCACGGCCAGAAGCTCGAGCGCACCGTCGCCATGGCGCCGGCCGCGTTGCCGGTGGTCGCGCTGCCGGCGCGCACCGCCCTCCTCCGCGACGCTGCGGGCACGTGGCGCGCCGCGGGCGTGGGGACGCCGGTCGTGTTCGTCGGCGGGTCGCAGACCGAGGGCCTGGCCGCGCTCACCGGTTGAGCGCGTTCAGTCCTTCTCTTCGATGGTGACGCTCTCGATCACGACGCGCTCTTTCGGCGTGCCCGAGCGGCTGCCGATGGCATCGACCGTGGCGACGACGTCGAGGCCGCTCACGACCTCGCCGAAGAGCGAGTAGAGCGGCGGCAGGCGCACCCCGTCGTTGCCGCTGATCACGAAGAACTGGCTGCCGTTGGTGTCGGGCCCAGCGTTGGCCATCGCCAGCGAGCCGACCTTGTAGCGGCCCGCCTGCGGCAGTTCGTCCGCGAAGCGGTAGCCGGGCCCGCCCGAACCCGAGCCGGTCGGGTC
>DATHPK010000316.1:0-3499 GCA_035483935.1 Acidimicrobiales bacterium | reverse complement strand
TTGTCGGCCATCCGGTCGCTCGGGGGCTCGGGCATGATCTCGAACTGGTGCACCGATGCGGCGCCCTGGCGGTGGGCCGTGCCGAGGCAGTCCGCGCCCGTGTCGCCGCCGCCGATGATGACGACGCGCTTGCCCGAGGAGGTGATCGGCGACGAGGCCAGCGCACCCTCCTGGACGAGATTCGCGGGCTTGAGGTACTCCAGCGCGTAGTGGACCCCGTGGAGCTCCCGCCCCGGCACCGTCAGGTCCCGCGGCAGGGTGGCGCCCCCGGCCAGCACGACCGCGTCGAACTCCGCTCGGACCTCGGCGGCCGGCCGCACGCGCACGCCCGGCGCGCAGGCCGTTCCGAGGCCGCGCTCCTCGCCCGGCTCGATCAAGCCGTCGGCGGGTCCGGTGATCCCTTCCGCCGCCCCGCCCACCGAGGTCGAGCACACGAACGTCACGCCTTCGGCCTCCATCTGGGCCAGGCGGCGGTCCAACACCGACTTCTCCATCTTGAACTCGGGGATGCCGTAGCGCAGCAGACCGCCGGGCTTCTCGGCCCGCTCGAACACCGTCACCTGGTGGCCGGCGCGCACCAGCTGCTGTGCCGCCGCCAGCCCGGCCGGCCCCGACCCGACGACGGCCACCGACTTCCCCGTGTGCACGGTCGGCTGCTGGGGCGTGACCCAGCCCTCTCCCCAGGCCCGCTCGACGATCTCGTACTCGATCCGCTCGATCGTCACCGGGTCCTCGTTGATCCCGAGCACGCATGCCGCCTCGCACGGTGCCGGGCAGAGCCGCCCGGTGAACTCGGGGAAATTGTTCGTCGCGTGCAGCCGCTCCATGGCCTCGGGCCAGTCGTCGCGGTAGACCAGGTCGTTCCACTCGGGGATCAGGTTCCCGAGCGGGCACCCGTCGTGACAGAAGGGGATGCCGCAGTCCATGCAGCGGGCGCCCTGCACCTTCGTCGACTCCTCCGGGAAGGGCTCGTAGACCTCCCGCCAGTCGCGCAGGCGCACAGGGACCGGCCGGCGGCGCGGCAGCTCACGCCCGTGCTCCATGAAGCCGGTGGTCTTACCCATGTGCGGCCACCATCACGGCCTCGTCCACCGAGCGCCCCTCCGCCTCGGCGAGCCGGGTCGCCTCGAGGATGCGCCGGTAGTCGCGCGGCATGACCTTCACGAACTCGAGGACGTCGGTGTCCCAGCGCTCGAGCAGCCGGGCCGCCACGGCCGACTCCGTCTCGACGCCGTGGCGCTCCACCAGCGCGTGCACCCGGAAGCTGTCCGAGGCGTCCAGCGGCTCGACGTCCACCAGTTCCAGGTTCACCCGCTGCCCGAAGCTGCGCGTCGGGTCATAGACGTAGGCGATGCCGCCCGACATCCCGGCCGCGAAGTTGCGGCCCGTCGGCCCGAGCACGACGACCAGCCCACCCGTCATGTACTCGCACCCGTGGTCGCCCACGCCTTCGACCACCGCGGTGGCCCCGGAGTTGCGTACACAGAAGCGCTCCCCCACCTGGCCCCGGATGAACACCTCGCCTCCGGTGGCGCCGTAGAGGATGACGTTGCCCGCAATGATCTGCTCCTCCGCGACGAAGGGCGAGTCGAGCGGCGGCCGCACGATGAGCCGGCCCCCGGAGAGGCCCTTGCCGAAGTAGTCGTTGGCGTCGCCGTAGAGGCGCATCGTCACGCCGTGCGGCACGAAGGCACCGAAGCTCTGTCCCGCCGAGCCTGAGAAGGTGAGCGAGATCGAGTCGTCGGCCAGCCCGGCCGCGCCGAACCGCCGGCTGATCTCCGAGCCCAGCAGCGTCCCCACCGTCCGGTCCACGTTCGAGATGGGCAGCTCCAGCGAAACAGGCCCGCCGCCGTCGAGCGCGGGCACACACGCGTCCATGAACTCGTGGTCGAGCGCCTTCTCGAGCCCGTGGTCCTGGAGCCGTAGCTGGCGCCGCCCCATCGTTTCGGGCACGTCCGGCTGTGCCAGCACGGTCGACAGGTCGAGGCCCGACGCCTTCCAGTGGCTGATCGCCGTCTGCGTGTCGAGCAGGTCGACGCGGCCGATGGCCTCGTCCAGGGAGCGCAGCCCCAGCGAGGCCAGCAGCTCGCGCACCTCCTCCGCGACGTACTCGAAGAAGGTCTCGACGAACTCCGGCTTGCCGCTGAACTTCTTCCGCAGCGCCGGCGTCTGCGTCGCGATCCCGACCGGGCAGGTGTCGAGGTGGCAGACGCGCATCATGATGCAGCCGGACACCACGAGCGGCGCCGAGGCAAAGCCGTATTCCTCCGCGCCGAGCAACGCGCCGATGAGCACATCACGCCCCGTCTTCAGTTGGCCGTCCACCTGGACCACGATGCGGTCGCGCAGGCCGTTGACCAGCAGCGTCTGCTGGGTCTCGGCCAGGCCGATCTCCCAGGGGATGCCGGCGTGCTTCAACGACGTCAGCGGCGCGGCTCCCGTACCACCGTCGTGTCCCGAGATCAGCACGACGTCGGAGTGCGCCTTGGCCACGCCGGCTGCGACCGTCCCGACGCCGACCTCGGCCACCAGCTTCACGTGCACCCGCGCCCGGGGGTTCGACGACTTGAGGTCGTGGATGAGCTGCGCGATGTCCTCGATGGAATAGATGTCGTGGTGCGGGGGCGGCGAGATCAGCCCGACGCCCGGCGTCGACCGACGCGTCCTCGCGATCCAGGGCCAGATCTTGAAGCCCGGCAGCTGCCCGCCCTCCCCCGGCTTGGCGCCCTGCGAGATCTTGATCTGCAGGTCGTCCGCGTTCACCAGGTACTCACCGGTCACCCCGAAGCGCCCGGACGCCACCTGCTTGATCGCGCTTCGGCGCAGGTCCCCGTTCGCGTCCGGCGTGTAGCGGTCCGCATCCTCGCCGCCCTCGCCGGTGTTGGACCGGCCGCCGATGCGGTTCATGGCGATCGCGAGCGTCTCGTGCGCCTCCGCGGAGATCGACCCGTAGGACATGGCGCCCGTGGAGAAGCGGGACATGATGGAGGAGATCGGCTCCACCTCTTCGAGCGGGATCGGCCCGCCGGCCGCCGGCTTCAGCCGCAGCAGGCCGCGCAGCGTCCCGAGCTTCTCGGCCTGGTCGTCGACCGCCGCCGTGTACTCCTTGAAGATCTCGTAGCGCTTCGACCGCGTCGCGTGCTGCAGCTTGAACACGGTCTTGGGGTTGAAGAGGTGGAACTCGCCCTCACGGCGCCACTGGTACTCGCCGCCCACCTCGAGCTCGCGGTGCGCACGCTCGGTGGGCCGCGGCTCGTGCGCCCGCAGGTGGCGCTCGGCCACCTCGGCGGCCAGCACGGAGAGGCCGACGCCCCCGATGCGCGACGACGTGCCCGTGAAGTACTCGTCGATGATCGCCGTGTCGAGGCCGATCGCCTCGAACACCTGGGCCCCGGTGTAGGACGCCACGGTGGAGATCCCCATCTTCGACATCACCTTCAGCACGCCCTTGCACGCCGCCTTGATGTAGTTCCGCCGGGCCTGCCGGGGCGAGACGCCC
>DATHPK010000315.1:0-4984 GCA_035483935.1 Acidimicrobiales bacterium | reverse complement strand
CCGGCTGAACCCCGATGTTGTCCGTGCGACCTTCTGCCTCCTCGGAGCGCGCTGCCGTCGTCTGACCGGCTGCCATGAAGCCGGCCAATATTGCGACGATCAGGAAACAGACGCCGAGGAACGATTGCGCGCTGGTTCCGGGTGCACCCAACCGGGCGAAAACCTCCTCGACCGACGAACCCGAGACCGTGCCTCCCGCCTGCTTCGCGATGAGGCCTAACGCGAGGCCGGTCGCAGCCAGCGCCACCACCCATCCCACGACCACCGGGCGCAACAGGCGGATGCTCAAGGCCCACTGACCCGAGAGGAGCCGCAGGCGCGGCCGGGTGTGGGTTCGGTCCCGCAGGATGCTGGCGCCTACATCGCGCCGACCCGAGAAGTGAAGTGCCAAAGCGGCGGTGCCCGCGGTAAAGCCGACGATCGGCAGGAGCACGACCGGGTTCGGCGACGTGAGCGGTTGGAGTTCTTCGACCCATCCGAGCGGCGAGGCCCAGATGAGACCATGGAGCCCCACGCCGGCGTCCGCCACCATGCGCACGAAGTAGCTGTAGCCGAGGAGCCATCCGCCCAGGGTCATCGCCTGGCGCCGGGTGGCGGCCAGCTGGCTCGTCAACGCTCCGACGGCCAAGTACATCAGCGCGGCCGCCACTTGGGCCAGCGAGAAGTAGAGACTGGCGCCGACCGAGAAGTCGACACTGGAGATCCGACCGGTCAACACGGTGATCACCGCGGTGACGAACCACAACGTCGCCAGGCCCATGCCGAGTCCACCGAGGGCTTGTCCCGCGGCGCTGCGCCTCGTCGATTGACCGGTGAGGAGAACCTCCCAGCGTCCCGCGTCCTCTTCGCCCCGGAGCAACCGGGTGCTCGTAAGCAGCCCCCAGAGCGCGCCGAGGACCATGACCGTCATCAAGCTCTTGAACGTCGTGAACCCGGCGACGGTCTGGAGGTCGGGAGCCGGTCCGAAAAGGGCAGCCGTCGCATTGTTCGACCCGAACGCTTTGGCGAGCGCGTCCCGCTCTGCCTGCGTCGAGTAGATCCTCGTGTAGCTGATCGCCGAGGACGCGACCACGATGCCGATGATGTAGCCCCACACGACTCCTGACCGGACCGCGCGGCGGGTCGTCGTCCAGAAGATGACTGTGCGGGCCGATCGATCGGCTCGCCGCGAGTTCGAGGCGGTGGGCACCCCGACGGCGTCAACGACCAACGGAGGCCTCCGACGGTGCCTGTTCCCCGTACAGCGAGAGGAACAACTCCTCGAGCGAGGGCTCGCGACTGATCAGCTCTCGCACCTTGTGCCGACCCAACTCCTTGAGCAGGGGATCGATGGACCCCGTGACCTCCAGCCGGGTCGTGTCGCCCTCCGTGTGGGCGGCACGCACCCCGGTGATCGAAACGAGATCGGGGACCGGCCCGTCGAACGTCACCTCCACCAACAGTGATGACAGGTGCCGCATCTGGTCGAGCGAGCCCAACTCGACCAATCTGCCGTTGCGCAGTATGGCCACACGGTCGCACAACGCCTCGACCTCGCTCAAGATGTGCGACGACAAGAAGATCGTCTGCCCGCGACCCTTGGCCTCCTCGACCGTCCGGCGGAACTCGCGCTCCATGAGGGGATCGAGGCCCGACGTCGGTTCGTCGAGGATGAGGAGCGGCGGACGGCACATCAGGGCTGCGATCAGGAGGACCTTCTGGCGGTTCCCCTTCGAGTAGGCACGGACCTTCTTGTCGACATCGAGCTCGAAGCGGTCGACGAGCTCCCGCTTGTAGGTCTCGTCGACGTCGCCGTGCATCCGCCCGAGCAGGTGGAGCGTCTCCGCCCCCGTCAGCGCGGGCCAGAGGTTGGCCTCCCCCGGCACGTAGGTCAGGTGGCGGTGCGCCTCAACCGACTGCCGCTGGCAGTCCAGCCCGAAAATCTCGGCACGCCCCGCGGTGGGACGGGCCGTGGCAAGGAGCAGCCGGATGGTGGTGGTCTTCCCCGCTCCGTTCGGCCCCAGGTAGCCGAGGACCTCGCCCTTAGTGACCTCGAGGTCCAGGTCGGCCAGGGCGTAGACGGACCCGTAGCGCTTGGACAGCCCCTCGGTCCTGATGGCCACATCGCTCATCCCGGGTCTCCTGCCTCTCGTCCGAACGTCCGCACCAACGTCGCACCTGGGATTGGAACATAACGAAGGGTCAGCGGTCGCTCACGGACGGTCGGCGCCCGCCAGGCAGGTCCCGGGCGGTCCTGAGAGCCGGGCAACGATGGCATCGGCGCACTGCGCCGGAGACAGGGATGAGGTGTCTACCTCGAGGTCGTATGCCAGCGTGCCGTGGACCGCAGACTGCCAGCGCTCGACCGCCGCCACGGCGTCGTCGTCGGCCTCTCGCAGATCCTGCCCCCACGTCGCTCGCCGGCGTTCCCATATGACCTCGACGGGGCAGCGAACGCCGACGACCAAGACGGGCAACCCTTCGAGTCGCCGTGCGGCCTCGCTGGTGATCCGTCGGGACGCGGCATACGCGTCGTGGATGCCGACGTCGACGACCACGTTGAGACCCGGCCGTGCGTGTGCGGCCACCGAATCCCACAACGCGGCATAGAGCGTGACGACCAGATCTTCGAGATCCGGCCGCTCACCGCCCGGGCGGAGGCCGATCCCGGGCCGGAACCGTTCGGGCAGCGCGCTCGTCGAGGCGTCGACACCGAGGTTCACCCAGACGCCGGGCCCACGTTCCTGCAGGGCGCTGGCGATCGAGGTCTTTCCCGACCGCGGCACTCCGTTCAGAATCACGACCCGGCACGGCGTAGCCGTCCCCACCGACCGAGTCTTGCACCGGCCGATTCGACCTCGTGTTCAGTCGCGCCGCCGAGATGAATTCGGGAAGTCTCGAAGGTGGTCGTAGACGGTGAGAAGACGCGAGATCACCGGTGCGCGTTCGTACCAGCGCGGTCCTTCCGGCTTCAGCTTCGTCGGCGCATGCCTCCGGACGTGCCCAGCGCTCTTCAACTCGTCCTCGCGGTGGGACTGTTCGAGGGACGCCCGCAGCTCGGGGATCGCCTCGCCCAGGTCCCACTCGATCTCGGTGCCGACCAGTTGGACGAGCTCCTCGATCTCAGCATCGAAATCCTGCCCCGTCCTGAGATTGATGCCCTGCACCCCGCGCGACATCCTCTCGACCCGATCGAAGTGGGGACGGCTCACGTTGCGCCCGTGCGCGAACCTGGAAGCGACTTCGCTCAACCTGGGCTCGTCCGACGCCACCTCGGCGACGTCGACCAACGCCGCCTCCCGGACGGCCACGTGACGGACGATCTCCTTGGCGATGTCGCCATACTCGGCCCGGTCCTCCACCGAACTGCCGCGTCTCTGCCGCAGCTCGGTGAAGAGCTCCCGGAGCTCGAGGTCCTCGCTCTCGAGCAGCTCGAGGGCGTTGGCGTCATCTCGCACACGCGTCGTCACGGCGATCAGATACCCGCTTCAGGCTCGGGGACTGTGTCGGCGGCAAGCGACGCCGGCGCCGACTCGGCAACCGCGACTGATTTCGGCGAGTGCCGTGCCGCCCAGCCCGCGACGAACGCACCGCACATCACGAGGACCAGGCCGACGCCGACGCTGTAGCCCAGTTCATACGTGAGCACACGCATATGCGTCCCCGACGAAAAGTACGTTCCGCTGTTGGTCAGCACTGGCCACGCATACGAGCCGATGGCAAACCACGCGCCACAGAGGATGAGCAGCGTTCCGGCGGCGGCCAGACTCAGCCGGCCCTTGCCAACGGTGACGCCGCGCGATTCGGCGATCACGAACAAACCGAGCAGAACGCCCGCGACCCCGGGCACCAGGAACAATATCGAGTGCGCCAGACTCCATTGCCACGAACCCGCCCCATCCGCACTGAACCCGAAAAGCGGCCCGACGTAAGGGACGATCCCGCCCCAGGCGGACGCCAGAAGCGCGACGACGCCGGCAGTACCGAGCCCGACGCGTCCGAGGCGTAGACCCATCGTCCTGTCCCGCGGCTCCACCGTGGAACGACCGAAACTCTCATGGCCCGTCAGGGTGCCCGTTGTCATGTGTGGACCTCCTTCGTGTCCCAGCGCGTCCTGCGCACTACGGGGTTAGATACCCGTGAGAGAACCCGGGAAAACGACCGTCACGCGGTGCGCGCAACGCCGGGTGCGTCCGGTGGGGACGACGTCTGGCCGGCAGGATTGCCTTCGTCGTGCGGGTTGTCTTCGTCTTCGACTTCGCCTTCTTCCTGCGCCCTGTCAATGAACCCCACCCCGATGTACTGCTCTGGCCGTCGCTTGCCCTCCAGCGCGAGAGACGAGAGAACTTCGCGGTCCGCCCGCGTGAGTGGCGGCTGCACCATGCTCCGCGGCCACAGACGGCGCGCCCGGACCACGTTCACCTCCGCGGCATAGACGGTCATCTGAGCCGACAGGTAGAGGAACGCAATCAGTCCGAGCACCAAGGCAAAGCTGCCGTAGACCTTGCTCGTGTTGCGCAGATTGTGCTGCACCAAGAGCCCGCCCACGTACTGGAGCACGGTCCAGCCGACTCCGCCGACGATTGCCCCCGGCCAAAGGTCCGACCAGTCGATCTGCCGCGGCGTGAGGACGCGGAAGGCGACGACGAACAAGGTGACGTTAAGGACCAGCGACAGGACCACCGCACCGATCGCCGTCCAGGTGCCGTGATGGCCGATGGTGACCAATCCGGCCAGGACGGTGGTTGCGACGAGGAAGACACCGAGCAGGACCAACATCAGGCTGGTGCGCCCGAGCCGCGCCCAGAAGTTCGGCCGCACGGTCGCCGGCACGTGCCAGATCTCCGCCTGGGCGAACTGTGCTGTCTGCATGGCCCCCTGCGATCCCCACAGGACCACGAGAATGCCGACGACGAGCCCGAGCGCATTGCCACTGTGCAGCGCATGGATGTTCGAGCTCAGTTTGCTGCCGACCAGGGGGAACTGGGCGAAGGCAGAGGCCTCG
>DATHPK010000314.1:0-13461 GCA_035483935.1 Acidimicrobiales bacterium | reverse complement strand
ACGCGTTGCGCGCATTGTGCGCTCCCGCCAGCTCGAGCGCACCGGACCAGGCTCCGTCCCGCGCCACCTCCTCGGCCTCCACCCATCGCACGTGCGAACCCATCTGCGCGGCTTGCCCGCGGAGGCGTTCGTCCGAGCCGTCGGCCACCGCGATCCGTACGCCCGTTTTCGTGCACAGTGACAGCTTGTCGGCGTAGTACCGCTCGACGGTGCCGTGCCAATCCAGGTGGTCGGGGGAGAGCGAGGTCACCGCCACGACATGGGGTGCGACCGCGAGATCGGGAACCTGGAAGCTCGAGGTCTCCACGATCCAGTATTCGGGGTCACCCTCTTGCGACGGGTCCCACGGCGGGCGGCCGATGTTGCCGCCGGCACGCGCGTCGTAGCCCAAGCCCCGCAGCAGATGCACCGCGATCGCCGTTGTGGTGCTCTTGCCCTTGGTCCCCGTGATGCAGGCGACGCGAGCCGGATCGGCCTCTGCCATGAACAGACCGAGCCCTCCGCAAACGGCGACGCCGGCGTGCTCCAGTTGGGCCACCTCTGCCCGGTAGCGGCTGATACCGGGACTTTTGATCACGACGTCGCAGGCGAGCAGGGCCTGCAACCCGTCGGGTTCGATGGACAGCACGGGATGGCCGTCGATCTCAGAAGTTCTTGGCGCGTCGTCCACGAGGATCGGCGTCACCCCCAGCGTGCCCAGCCGCCGGATGCTGGCCTGCCCCTCGACGCCCAGGCCCCAGACGCCGACGGTCGCTTCAGCGAGCGCGGACCAGGAGATCGGCTGGCGCATAGCGCTCCGGGATGTGATGCAGCCCCCGCGGCGCGAGGAGCGCGTTCGCATCGGGCTGGGCCATCGAGGCCCGCGCGACCTCGTCGTGCAGCCGCTGCAGCTGTCTGCCGTCCTTCCGGTCCGCCCGCTCGGCGGCCAGGAGCAACGCGGCTCTGCACTCGTCGACGTCGCCGACGCATTCGAATGGCCGCTGGTCGTCGCCAAGCCCCAGTAGCGCACCGAAACGTGCGGCGTTTACCGGGTTCTCCAGCGGCTCGGTCCCCCCGAAGATCGCTTCGAGCTCGGTTCGCGCCACATAGGGCGACAGCACGAGGTCTATGAAACAGCACTTGTCGCATGTCCCGCACCAGTCGTCGAGCCGGCGCGCCGGATCCTGGTGGAACGCGCGGTTGCAGCTACGGAAGACGTGGTGATACTCCGAACGCCCAGCGAACTGTTCCGCGACCCACAACTCAGTACGGGGCCGTAGGTAGCTGAACACCGACAGCCGCGTCCCCACCGTGCCCTCCACCAACCGCTGGAACTGCTGCTCGAAGTCATCACCCTTGGACCACTGGTGGTTGATGGCGACCCCGTCCATCACCAGCGTGGGCACCGAGGCCGACCACTCGTTGGAGAGCACCACGGCGTCGCGACCCTCCAGCGCCGCTGCGACGACCGCCGCTGCAGTCACGATGGCCGTCACCGGTACGTGACCGTTCAAGAATCCGAGCTGGTCCGAGCGCCGCACGAGCGGGTCGATCGCGCGGGTCACGTGGAAGATCGGCAATCTCGTCACGGCGGCGGCGTCCTCGATCGCAGCGAAGCGATCACCGGGCGGGTGCACCACGAAGAGCGCCGCCTCGGGGTGATCGGCCGCCAGTGCGGCCACCGTCACGATGGAGTCGATGCCGCCGCCGAAGGGGATGAGCGGTGTTCCCGGCGCTGGGTCGTAGTCCGTCTTGGCCGATCCTGGAGCAGCGTCAGGTCCGACTACCCGCACAGCGCGCAGGTCAAGGCCGTTTCGGTATGCGAACTCCCCGAGACCCTCGACGTAATACCGCGTGATGAAGGCCCGCTCCTCGGCCGTGCTCGGGAGCTCTCCGAGGTCGATGACCGGCGCCGCCGTGGTCTTGTAGTACGAAACGCCCGCCAGCAGGAAGAGGAGGCGAACGGCCGCCCTTACCGCAGGGTGGTCCCAGTTCCCGTCCGCCCCGAATGTGAAGCGCTCGACGAAGGTGTGCTCGGACGTCGAGTACCGCAAGGTGACACCCCCGGACGCCGGGTCGATGTCGACACTGTCGTATCGGAACTGGTCGGGAGGGGGCATCGGAAAGGAGGGACGTCCCGCCATTGCGGGCCGACCCATGCTACGGCGCAAGGCGTCACCGGCCGTGCGTACGCCGTCCGGACGCTGCTCAGTCCACGAGGCGCGCCATCAGGGCGAAGCGGCCGCAAGGACGGGAGGCCCGATCGCTGAAGAACCGCTCGTCCGCCGTGGTCACCCCGCAATCGGAGATCTGCCCGCCGGGCACTCCGTGCAGCTGTAACTGCTGGCGGTTCGCAGCCGCGAGGTCGACGAGCCAGTGCCCGGGCCCGTCGGGCCGCGCCACGCCGTCGTCCAGCGCGGCCGGCCGCACCGCGCCCTCCAATCCGACCCGCACGTCGTCCGTCACTTGATACCGCTCCCACGCCACTCCCGGACCGACCCAGGCCCGCACCCGCGCCACCTCCGCGCCCTGTCGGGCCATCGCGTCGAGCGCCGCGCCCACGACACCTGAGGCCGTGCCGCGCCAGCCGGCGTGCACCGCGGCCAGCACGCGCGCCTCCGGGTCCACCAGCGCGAGCGGCACGCAGTCCGCGACGAGGATCGCCAGCGTCACCCCAGGGGTCGTCGACACCAGCACGTCCACATCTGCAACAGCGTCCTCTTGAGTCAAAGAGCCCCGCCCGGCGTCGGTGCCGTCGACGCATTCCGCCTCCGCCCCGTGCACCTGCCGGGCGAACACCATCTCGTCGAGCCCGACACCGAATGCGCTGGCGGCCCGTCCCCGATTCGCCACAACGTCGTCCGGGTCGTCCCCCACGTGCAGGCCCAGATTGAGCGTGTCGTACGGCGGCTTGGACACACCACCGAGCCGCGTCGTCACGGCGACCTCGGCGCCCAAGCCTCTTGCGTCTGCCCATCGGAGCAGTGACAAGCCGGGCCGCCCGTCACGCACCGTTTCGGACACGTGCCCGACCATACCGATCGGTCCCGACGGTGCGCGTCCTCCTCAGGACGCTTGGCTCTCGTCCCACATGGTCGTGGGGACGAGGGACAGCAACGGTCGCTGCGCGCGGCTTCCTACCGCGCTCGACGGCTGCAGATCGGCGAAGCCGTAGAGTTCCGCCGTATCGTTGGCGTTGTCCGTATCCGTGGCATCACCTGTGGCGAGCGTCGGCCGTTCGACCCCGAGGACGTCGGCCAGAGACCGCCCCGCATCGAGGGCCGAAAAGAGGACGCCGAGCGATTCGAGGGAGAACCCGTTCTCCTGTAGCCGCACGATGGCGGCCAGCCGGTCCCGGTGCGCTGGTCCGTAGAGGCCGGTGCGCCCGCGTAGCTGGGGATGGGGGAGCAGGCCCAGGGTCTGCAGCGACCGGACCCGGCGGGTGCTGGTGCCGGCACCGGCGGCGAGCTGGTCGATTGTCAGGTCGGAGCCGGTCGCGGTCGCAGGTGCCACTTGACAAGTATGACATGAATATATGTAACATCAATGCACGTCAATAGAGCCGAACGAAGGTAGGTACCGGCATGGCACTGAACCCGGATGCAGTGGGAACGACCTCGGAACCCGCCGAGCGGTCGTGGACTTCCAAGGACGCGCTGCTCTACGCATTGGGGGTGGGGGCCGGGAGCCTCGACCCGACCGGCTTCGAGCTGGATCTCACGACCGAGAACTCGCAGGGCGTGACCCAGCGGGTCCTCCCTACCTTCACCACGATCGTCGGGCAGGGCGGCGGGGGTATCCGGTCTATCGGTGAGTTCGACATGGCGATGCTCGTGCACGGGGAACAGAGCATCCACCTCCACGGAGAGATCCCGGCGGACGGCACTGTTGCGGTGACCTCCAAGGTCGCAGGCATGTACGACAAGGGCGAGGGCAAGGCCGGGGTCGTGGTCCTCGAGGGCGAATCTCGGCATGCCGACACGGGCGATCTGGCCTTCACCACCCGCACGACGATGTTCATCCGCGGTGCCGGAGGATTCGGCGGACCGCGCAACCCCGAAGGCGATGACGAGACGGCGCTGGCGGCCGAACCCCTGCCGACGCGTGAGCCCGACGAGGTCGTCTCGTATACGACGCGCACCGACCAGGCGCTCCTTTACCGGCTGAGCGGGGACCGGAACCCGCTGCACTCCGACCCCACCTTCGCCAAGCGCGCAGGCTTCGACCGCCCCATTCTTCACGGGCTCTGTACGTACGGCTTCACTGGGCGAGGGCTCCTGCACACGGTCTGCGGCTCGGACCCGGCGCGGTTCGGGGCGATGCGAGCCCGGTTCTCGAAACCGACGATGCCGGGAGACACCCTCACGATTTCCGTATGGGACATCGGTGACCAGGCCAAGGGTGCCTACCGTTTCCGCACCGAGACCCAACGGGGCGAAACAGTGATCGACGCAGGACTGTTCCAGCTCGCCTAACCCAGCGGACACAGGATGAAGTCACGACAACGTATGGACGGTGCCGTAGTGCGTCATCCGCGGCAGTCGGCGCACACCCCGAAGATCTCGACCGTGTGGGTGACATCGCTGTAGCCGAGCTCTGTCGCCGTGGCTTCGGCCCAGCGCTCCAGGTCGGGGAGCTCCACCTCGGTGCCGCGCCCGCACTGCCGGCACACCACGTGATGATGGTGCTGGTCGCTGTGACAGCGTCGGTAGACCAGCTCTCCGTCCGCGGTCTGCAGGGCATCGAGCCGGCCCTCGTCGGTGAGCAGGGCGAGATGCCGGTAGACGGTGGTCAGGCCGACCGTCTCGCCGGCGGCCCGGAGCTCAGCATGGATGTCCTGAGCGCTACGGAAATTCTCCGAGCCGAGCACCACGTTCAGCACGGCCTGCCCCTGCCGGGTCTGGCGACTGGTTCGGCCGCTGTCGGAGAGCTCAGCCACGGTGCAACTCTGCCAGTTCAGGGACGACGGTCCTGTTCCGTCGTGCCGCGGCGACGAACGGACCCACGACCCGGGCAACGACATAGAAGCCGAAGCTGATGGCCACGATGAGCACGCTCGGCTTGACACTGGCGAACTGGAAGCTCAGCAGCAGGCCTCCATCAGCCGCGATGACCGCCATCAGGATCGAGAGCGCGGTGATGACCACCGGATTGACGCTCAGTCGCTGGGCGGCGGCCGCCGGGGTGATGGCCAGGCTCAGTACGAGCAGCGTCCCGACCACCTGTGCGGCCAGCGTGACCGTGATCGCCAGTACGAAGAGGAAGACGATGCCGAGCAGGCCGACGCGCACGCCGCTGGCACGGGCGACGTCGGGGTCGATCGACGCGAAGAGCAAGGGCCGCCAGATCACCAACAGCACGATCGCGACGCCGACGGCGAGAGCGCCGAGCAGTACGAGTTGGCTGCTGCTGACGCCGAAGATGTTGCCGAAGAGGATGTTCAAGGCCTCGCTGGCGTAGCCGTGGTAGTAGCCGAGTAGGAACACGCCCAGCCCGAGGCCGGCGGCGAGGATGACGCCGATAGTCGAATCGCGCTCCGAGGCGCGCTGACCGAGAAGGCCGATGAGCGTCGCCACCACCACTGCTCCGACGAGCGCGCCGGTGAGCGGATTGTCCGCGACCAACAAACCGGCGACGGCGCCAGTGAAGGCGAGCTCGCTGGCACCGTGGACCGCGAAGGACATGGTCCGAGTGATCACGAACGGGCCGATCAGGCCACAGCTGATCGCAACGAGGAAGGCAGCCTCGAGCGAATGCTGCGCGAAGGGGAACTGGAGGTAGAAGCCGATGCCCATGGTCAGTGCGCGTGGTCGTGGTGCGCGTGGGCACCGGGCTCGGTCGGCATCTCGTCCTCGGCGCTCACGACCAGGTACCTGTCGCGTACCTTCACGACGTCGACTTCGATGCCGTACAAGTCGCTCAGCCGCTCGCTCGTCAGGATCTCGCTCGGCGTCCCGACCGCCCAGCGACCCCGCACGAGATAGAGGATGCGGTCGACGTAGGGCAGCACCGGGTTGATCTCGTGGGTGACGAACAGGACCGGCGTGCCCGCACTCCGCCGGCGGTCGTCTATGAGGCGGGTGACGGCGCGCTGGCTGGCGAGGTCGAGCGCGAGGAGGGGCTCGTCACAGAGCAAGACCTTGGGCTCGCCGAGCAGCGCTTGCGCGATCCGCAGCCGTTGTTGTTCGCCGCCCGACAGCAGGCCGATGGGCGCGTTGGCGTACGCAGTGGCGCCGACCGATTCGAGTGCAGCATCGACCCGCTGGTTCGCCGCACCCCTGCGCAGGGGGATCCCCCACCGGTGCCCGTCGACACCGAAGCGGACGAGGTCGCGGCCTCGGATGGGGAGGTCACGGTCGAAGGCCTGCTGCTGAGGGATATAGCCCAGGTCGGGGTTGCCCCGAGTCGGGGGCTTGCCGTTCACGCGCACGACACCCTCGGAGATCGGGAGAAGCCCGAGCAGCACTCGCAGCAACGTGGTCTTCCCGGTGCCGTTGGGCCCGAGCACGGCGATGAATTCACCATCGGAAACGGCGAGGTCCAAACCGGACCACAGGGTCCGCTGGCCGAGTCGGACGGTGGCGTGCTCGAGTTCGACGCGGGGAGCGGACACTCAGGGACTCGTGCTCTCTCGTAATGCTTGGAGCAGGTTTTTCAGTTGCGTCTCCTGCCATTGCTGGTACGTCGCAGCGTTTGTCGGCATGGTCTCGGAGACTCCGACGACGGGGATGCGGTGTTGTTCGGCCAGGGCTCGCATCTGCGTGGTGACGGGTGTGACCGTCTGCTCGTTGTAGAGCAGCACGTTGATGTCGTGGTGTGTGAGCAGCTCGCGCATTGCGACCGTGTCGGCAAGCCCCGGATCGGTGCCGTCCTCGATGGACCGGGCAAAGCCTGGTGGCGTCTTGACGTCGAGATGCGCATCGGCCAGCAGGTAACCCGGGACCCGCTCGGTGTAGGCAACCGACACGTTGTGGAAATCCTTCTTGATCGTGGCCAGAGTCGCATCGAGCGGCGCCAAGGACGCGTCGAAGCGGGCGAGATTCTGCCGGAAGGTCGACGCGTCGCCGGGTGCGGCCGACGATAAAGCTGTTGCGATGGCGGCCGCAACGGTGGGAACGCGGGGGATGTCGTACCAGAGATGCGGGTTGGGATCGCTCCCGCCGACATGGAGGACCGACGCCGCATTCACGATGTGGGGCCGGCCACCGTCAGCACTCAACAGCGAGCCCATCCAGGAGTCGTACCCGGCGCCGTTCTCGATGACGACCTGCGCCTGGGCCAACAGCGCCGCGTCGTGGGCGTCCGTCTCGAAGAGGTGAGGGTCCGCGTTCGGGTTGGTGATGAGCGAGGTCACCGCGACGTCGCGCCCGCCGATCTGGGAGGCGATGTCGCCCCAGAAGTTCTCTGCGGCCACGACGTGGACCGGCGAGTCCGATGCGGCGGCCATGGAGGACGAGACGAAGACACCAGCCGACAAGGCCGTCAGGCCGACGCCCAACGCGACGAGGGCGGAACAGATCGAACGACGTGGACCTGCGGACCTCTCCATAACCATAACGGTAATCATTTCGGATAAGCTTGGCAAGCGGAATCTCACGAGGAAGTTCGTGGATGGATCCCGCTGATTCGACAGATGACCCCGAGCCAGTCGCCGCGAGGACGCCCGCCCGAGGAACGTTCAGCCCCCGAACAGGAGGGAGTAGTCCGCCCCCCGGCGCAGGTGGTGACCTCCGTCCACTCCCAGCGTCTCGCCCGTGACGAAGGACGACTCGGGCCCGATCAGGTAGCGCACGGCGGCGGCCACGTCCTCGACCCTGCCGACGCGTCCGAGCGGCATCTGCGCCAGGTAGTCGTCGAGCAAGGGCCCGCCTGCGGTGATGAAGGACATGAGCTCGTCGTCGATGATCCCGGGCGCTACGGCGTTCACGCGGATGCCGAGCGGGCCGAGCTCCTCGCCCGCCGTCTCGGCCAGGAAGCAGATGGCCGCCTTCGACACCCCGTAGGCCCACAGGTGCGGGTGGGGGAAGCGACCCGCACCTGACGACATCAGGACGATGGCGCCGCGTCCGCCGCGGACCGGGTCCACGTCCTGGGTCTGCATCGAGAGCCCGCCCTGCTTCACGCAGATGATCGAGCCCATCAGGTTCAGGTCGATCGTGTCGCGCACCGCGGCCACGTCGGCGGTCAGGACCGAGCCGATGTGGGTCGACCCGCCGGCGCAGGCGAACAGCCCGTCGATGCGCCCCGTCGCCTCCTGTGCCGCCGCCACCGCCGCCAGGACCTGCTCCTCGAGCGTGACGTCGGCCACCACGTAGCGCGCGGTCGCACCGTCGGCCGCCACCGCCGAGATCCGCGCGGTCGCATCGGCGAGCTTCTGCTCGGTGCGCCCGCAGATCGTCACGTGCGCGCCGTCGGCGGCCAGGCGCTGTGCCGTGGCGAGGCCGATGCCGCTGCCTCCGCCCGTGACGAGGATCGACCAGCCGGCGATGCCCCCCGGATCGGGCCCGGCCATCAGACGGGGCCGGCGCCCACCGGGGCGGTCGGCGAGAACTCGACCGGCATCTCCTCGATGCCGGAGATGAAGTTCGCCTTCCGCCGAGGCAGCTCGTCCCGGCCGACCGCGAGGTGCAGGTCGGGCAGGCGTGCGAGGAGGCGCTCGACCATCACCCGCAGCTCGAGGCGCGCCAGCTGGTTGCCCAGGCAGAAGTGGGCGCCGAAGCCGAACGCCATGTGCGGGTTGGGGCTGCGGGTGATGTCGAAGGTCTCGGGGTCGTCGAAGACGGCCTCGTCGCGGTTCGCCGAGGGGTAGAGCAACAGCAGCTCCTGGCCGGCGTGAATCTGCGCGCCGGCCAGCTCGACGTCGTGGGTGGCGGTGCGCGCCATGTTCTTGATCGGCGACACCCAGCGCAGCATCTCCTCGACCGCCCCCTGCATGAGGCCGTCGGGGTCGGCGGCCAGCTTGTCGTGCTGGTCGGGGTGCGCCAGTAGCTCCTCGACGCCGCCGCTGATCACGTGCCGGGTGGTCTCGTCGCCGCCGATGAGGATGAGCAAGGTCTCGTGGATGAGCGAGGCGTCATCCAGAGAATCGCCGTCGATCTCCGCGTGCGCCAGCACACCCACGAGGTCGTCGGTCGACCCGGTGGATCGGCGGTCCGCCAGGACCGGGTTGATGTAGTCGGTGTAACCGACGAACGCCTGCATCGCCTGCTCCATGGCGTCGGGGTCGGGCGAGCCCTGGCTCTTGAGCATGACGTCGGACCACCGCAGCAGCTCGTCGCGGTCCTCGGGGGCGACGCCGAGCATGTCCCCGATCATGATGATCGGCAGCGGGGCGGCGAGCTCCCCGACGAACTCACAACTCCCGCGCTCGCAGACACGGTCGATGAGGGAGTCGCAGACCAGGCGGAGGCGGTCCTCCATCGCCCGCACCCGGCGGGGTGTGAAGCCCTCGGAGACGAGCCGGCGCCGGCGCACGTGCTCGGGCGCGTCGAAGTCGATCATCATCGGCAGCGGCGGGTATTTGGGCCGGATGCCGCCGGCGTTGGAGAAGGCGTCGGTGTCGACGGATGCCTGCTTGACGGCGGCGTAGCTGGCGGCGGCCCACAGGTCGTTGGCCTCGTCGTAGTAGACGGGGGCGTTCGCCCGCATCCAGGCGTAGGCCTCGTGGGGCTCGCGTCCGTAGAACTCGCCGCTCAACAGGTCGATCCCGAGATGCGCGGGGGCGGTGGTCACGGCGGAAGACCCTATCCCCGCTGTATAGGGTGGTCCCATGGCAGATCAGGCGACCTTCACCGATGTCGCCATGGAGTTCATGCCGAGCCTCTACTCGGCGGCGCTCCGCATGACGCGCAACGCGGCCGACGCCGAGGACCTCGTCCAGGAGACGTACTTGAAGGCGTACCGGTCGTTCGGCTCCTTCGAGGAGGGGACGAACCTGCGGGCCTGGCTGTACCGGATCCTCACGAACACGTACATCAACTCGTACCGGGCCGCGCAGCGTCGCCCCGAGCTGTCCGACGTCGAGGACGTCGAGGACCTGTACCTGTACAAGCGCTTGGCCGGTTCCGGCGGGAGCGAGCCGGGCCGCTCGGCCGAGGACGAGGCGCTCGAACGCTTCACCGACGAGGACGTGAAGGCCGCCCTGGAGGCCCTGCCGGAGAACTTCCGCATGGCGGTGATGCTGGCCGACGTCGAGGGCTTCTCCTACAAGGAGATCTCGGAGATCACCGATGTGCCGATCGGCACGGTGATGAGCCGGATCCATCGGGGAAGAAGGGCACTCCAGAAGGCGTTGCACGATGTGGCGGAAGCACGCGGCCTCGTCGGCAGCGTGCCCGGGGGGTGATGGGATGGGCGACGGTGTGCGACATGAGCACCACGAGGACGATGAAGGCAGAAGGATGAGCGGTCAGGACCACGACCAGGGTGCGCCGGCGTCGGCCGGTTCGCCCGGCGTCGACACCAGTGGCCTGTTCGGGCCGACCGTGGACTGCGTGGAGGCGGTGCACGAGCTCTACTCGTATCTCGATGGGGAACTCACGGAGGTTCGGCGCGAGGAGATCCGCGTCCATCTCGACTGGTGCGGCCCGTGCGGCGGCGCTGCGCAGTTCGAGGAGGACCTCCGCAAGGTGATCGCGAACCGGTGCAAGGACCGCGTGCCCCAGACCTTGATCGACCGGGTCGCCGAGGCGATCCACAAAGAAAGCACGCAGCACGACGCCAGGAACTGACCTCACCCCGACGGGGACGGAGTCGGCTTCGGCTTTGGCGTCGACGACGCCGACGTCGACGCAGACCGCGTCTTCCGCGTCGTCGCCCGCCGCCGGTCCAGCCATGGTCGACTGGTCCCTCGCGGAGCGCGTCGCGGCCGGCGCGCTCATCCTCAAGCCCGCACCCGCCTCGTACCGGTCCGCCGCGTTGCAGTCACAGTTCGACGAGCTGACGGCGCGCGCCGAGCATCTCGTCACCGAGGCGACCGGCCTGCGCAGCGCGCACGGCGAGGCCCGGGCGAAGGTCACCGACCGCCCCGGCTGGGCCGCCCAGAACGTCCGGTCTATCGAGCGGCTCGTGGGGCCGGCGCTGACGCAGCTCGCCGAGAAGCGGGGCGCCAAGCTGGGCGGGCCCTCGCTCGTGGTCGGCCGCAGCATCGCCGGCATGCAGCTCGGCCTGATGCTCGCCTACATGGCGACGCGGGTGCTGGGCCAGTACGACCTGCTGATCAACGACGAAGTGTCCGTCGGGGTCGGCGGGGTCGGCGGGGTCGACGAACAGGACCTCGTCTCGTACGTGGGCCCGAACATCGTCGCCGTCGAGACGCAGTACGGCTTCGCCCCCAGCCAGTTCCGGCTCTGGCTGGCGCTGCACGAGGTGACGCACCGGCTGCAGTTCACGGCGGTGCCTTGGCTGCGGGACCACTTCGTCGGCCTGGTGTCGGAGCTGCTCGGCCCACTGTCGGGGGACCCGGCGGGCTTTGCCGAGGTCGTCAAGCGCGTCGCGACCGAGGTCCGGAACGGGCACAACCCGGCGCGTGACGCCGGCGTCGTTGGCATGCTGGCCACGCCCGAGCAGAAGGTCGCGCTCTCCAAGATCACCGGGATGATGAGCCTGCTCGAGGGTCACGGCGACGTGACGATGAACCGCGCCGGCGCGTCCGAGGTCCCGGGCGCGGCGCACTTCGCCCGGGTCCTGGCCGAACGTCGGACCCAGGCCAAAGGCCTCACCAAGCTCATGTCGAAGCTGCTCGGCCTCGACGCCAAGATGCGCCAGTACGCCGAAGGCGAGGTGTTCGTCGAGTCGGTGGAGGAGGCGGGCGGCCCCGCGTTGATGGCCCGGGTGTGGGAGGGGCCCGAGTGGCTCCCGACGCTCGAGGAGATCCGCGACCCGTCGCTGTGGGTGGCCCGGGCCGGTGGATGACGGGGGCCTCGGCCCCGACGACGTAGCGCACGGCGAGCACGGCAAGCACGGCGAGGACCCCGAGGACGTAACGCTCGGGCCTCTCGTCATCGGCCTCCTCGCCCGCTGCACGTTTCCGGCGCCGGGGACACCGCTCACCTGTGCCGTCTCGGGCGGGCCGGACTCGCTCGCGCTCCTCGTGCTCGCCGCCGCAGCAGATTGCGACGTCACCGCCGTCCACGTCGACCACGGCCTGCGCCCCGGGTCGGACCGTGAGGCCGAGGTCGTGGCCGCCGCCGCCCGCAGCGTCGGCGCCCGCTTCGAGTCCAGGACCGTGTCGGTCGAACCCGGGCCCAACCTCGAGGCCCGCGCCCGCGCCGCCCGCTTCGCCGTGCTCCCCGCTGACGTGGCGACGGGCCACACCATGGACGACCAGGCCGAGACCGTGCTCATCAACCTGCTGCGGGGCGCGGGGGCGGACGGGCTCGCCGGCATGGCTCCCGGATACCGCCATCCCCTCCTCGGCCTGCGCCGCTGCGAGACCCATCGTCTCTGTCGCGCCGCCGCCCTCGACCCCGTCGACGACCCCACGAACGCGGACCCCGCCTTCGTCCGCAACCGCGTCCGCCGCGAGCTCCTCCCGCTGTGCGCCGAAGTAGCCGGGCGCGACCCGGTGCCTCTCTTGTCCCGCCAGGCCGGCGTCCTCCGAGATGAGGTCGAGCTCCTCGACGCGCTCGCCGCCGACACCGTTCCCGACCCGGCCGACGCCCGTACCGTCGCCCGCACGCCGCGCCCCGTCGCCCGCCGTGCGGTGCGCACCTGGTTGCGCGCCCAGACTCCGACGTCCTCCGTGTCAGCCTCCGACGGCGCCGCCGTCGTCTCCGACGGCGCCGTCGTCTCCGTCGGCCCCGCCATCGCCGTCGCCCATCCCCCGTCCCTCGCCGAGGTCGACCGCGTCCTCGATGTCGCCACCGGCAAGTCCGTCGGCACCGAGCTCTCGGGCGGCCGCCAGGTGCGCCGGACCAAGAGTCGCCTCAGGGTTGTCCCCAGCCCCTCCGGTAGTCTCACGGCGGTGACGCCGGTGACCGACGAGGTGGGACCCGGCCGCCCCGGAAACCGGGACCACGACCACGACCACGTCCCGTCCTGGGCCGAGCCCGACGTCGGACCCCTCCTCGTCGGCGAGGACGAGCTGGCAGCCCGTGTCGCCGAGCTGGGCGCCCAGGTCACCGCCGACTACGCCGACGAGCCGCCCCTCCTCGTGGCGGTGCTCAAGGGGGCGATGCTCTTCCTGAGCGACCTGTGCCGGGCGATCGAGCTCCCCGTCGACGTCGACTTCATGGCCGTGTCCTCCTACGGCAGCGCCACCAAGACAAGCGGCGTCGTCCGCATCGTCAAGGACCTCGACTCCGAGCTCGAGGGGCGCCACGTGCTCGTCGTCGAGGACATCATCGACAGCGGCCTCACCCTCAACTATCTCCGTCGCTACCTCACCGCCCGCCAGCCCAAGAGCCTCGACATCTGCGCCTTGTTGGTCAAGGAGGGCGAGCAGCGCGTCGAGATCCCGCTGCGCTACGTCGGCTTCACCAT
>DATHPK010000313.1:0-7480 GCA_035483935.1 Acidimicrobiales bacterium | reverse complement strand
TTGTCGGCAGGGCAGACAGGGAGCTCGTCGATGGGCGCCCAGTTGGGCACGATCGCGGCCTTGCCGGCCACGCCCCACTCCGCCAGGCGCTCGAGGAACGTCGGCGAGATCGCAACGATCGCAACACTGCGTCGCGCGATGTTCCGCTCGACGCGGTCGGCGACGCGGGCGAGGAGGGGCCCGAACACCGGAAGGCGGCGGCGTGCGGCGACACCGATCGCCTCGGAGTAGATGTCCTGGTGCCAGAAGACCATGGGGATGCCGCGACGCGAGAGACGGCGCGCCAGCACGGAGTGTGCGAAGAGCGGCACGTTGCTGATGACCGCGACGGCGGGCTCCCTCGCCTCGATGGCGCGCGCCGCCGTGCGCCCGTATTGGAGCTCCTGGCGCAGCCGGGTGAACGCGGAGTACTTGGCGAAGGTGCCGTCCATCTCGACCGGCTCGAACGTCAGCGTGGCCGGGTCGCCGGCCTCGTGCTCCAGCGAGCCGCGGCCGCTGGTGTAGGAGGGGCAGTGCTGATGCGTCACCATGTAGCCGCGGTGGGCCAGCGCGCGGCTGAGCTGCGCCTGGCCCGGGTGACCCGAGTAGTCATGGACCACGATCCGCGACGAGCGCGCACGCAACGGTTGCAACCCCCTGTGTCCTTGCTGAAGACCCTCGCTCAGGTAACGGGCCAGGAGGAGGGAACTTGCAGTCCAGCTGCGAGATCACCCGCCCCGCCCGTGGGGCGTTCCAATGGGTATTGCAGAGACCGTCGCCGGGGGGACGATTTCCGCGGCGCGCTACCGTGCGGCCGTGCGAGTCCTGGTCAATGCCCTGCCGGTCCGCGGGACGAGCCTCGGGGTGGTCACGGAGAACCTGCTGCAGGGCTGGGTCGGGACCGACGATCTGCACGTGGTGCTCCGCCCGGGCATCGAGCTGGAGCTCCCCGGGCACGTGACGGTGCACCCCGTGGGAGGGCCACGCCTCCTCGCCATGGAGCGGGCGGTCCCCGAACTCTGCCGGCATCTCGGCGCCGACGTGATGTTGGGCGTGACGCCGGCCACCACGATCGGGCCGCTCCCCTGCCCCCGGGTGATCATCTCGCTCGACGTGCGCCACGAGATGCGGCCGCACCAGTTCAGCACCCGCACGCGCGTGGTCCGGGGGGTGAGCTACGGCCTCGGCTACCGGCGCGCCGACGCCATCGTGACCATCTCGCACCGCACGCGCGAGGACCTGCTCCGCGTCCACCCTTGGCTGCGCCGGCAGACGATCACCGTCGCCCAGCTCGGTGCCGACCACGTCCTGAGGTGGCCGCCGGCCGAGACGGGCGGCGCCGACTACGCGCTCGCGTTCGGCCAGTGGGGCAACAAGAACGTGGGCCTCGTCCTCGACGCCTGGGCGCGACTCCGGCGCGAGGGAGGCGACCCGCCGCCGCTCGTGGTCGTCGGGGTGCCGGAAGTGGAGCGCGGGGCGGTGCAGGCGGACGCGACGACGCGCGGCCTGCGCGAGCACGTCACCGTCAAGCCGTGGCTCGAGCGGGATGAGTTCCGGCGACAGTTCACCGGCGCGTCGCTCGTCGTGTTCCCGTCCGACTACGAGGGCTTCGGGCTCCCGGCCCTCGAGGCGATGCGCCTCGGCATCCCCGTCGTCGTCACCCCGGACCCGGCGCTCTTCGAGGTGACGGGCGGGCTGGCCACGGTCATGGAGGGCTGGGGCGCGGCGGCGCTGGCGCGGGCGGTGCCGGTCGCGCGCGCAGAGAGCGACGAGGACCTGGCGCGCGGCGTCGCGCACGCGTCCGGGTTCACGTGGGCGCGGACGGCGAGCGACGTCCGGGCGACCCTGGCTGGGTGCGTCGATGCCGCCGGGAGCGCGTGAGGCAGAAGCGGGCGGTCGGCTGCCTTCGGGCTACCTGGCCCAGCCGAGGTCGTCGAGTGTGCGGCCGATGGCCGGGATGTCGGCCCGGATGTCGCTCACGAGCAACTCGGACAGTGACATCGGGTCGGGATCGCCGGTGCCGAGGACGTAGCGGTACTCGAGGCCCGGCACCGACTCGGCCAGCTTCCAGTAGCAGGTGTTGACGCCGCCGGAGGGAAAGAGCTCGACCACCGCCGCACCGGGGGCAGCGAAGGCCAGGTTGACCAGGCCCGCGCTGTGCGCGCCCACGATCATCGATGCCTGGGCGAACGTCTCGATCTGTTCGTGAGCGGAGAGCTGGCCCGGGTCGACCAGGTCGAAGCCGCGGCCGGCGAGGTAGTCCATCAACTCGGACTCGTTGTCGACCCGGCGGTTGTTCATGGCGGCGCCACGCGTGACGTACACGGCGCGACCTTCGATCCGTTTGATCTCGGGCGGCAGGAGCCTGCGCCGCAGGAACTCGACGGCCCAGGGCGGATTGATGATCGTCATCGCAGCGGGCGTGGGCACGACGAGCGTCTCGGCCACCACGTGACGGTTCTCCGAGCTGTCGATGACCCGGTCCAGGTCTACGCCCATCATCTCGAGCAGTTCGCGCTGCACCGGCGTGGCCATCGGCGCGAACCACAGGTCGGGCGGCGCCACCTCGGGACATTGCTCGAGCACGCCGAGACGGGGCAGCACATCGACCATGAGGTGGTAGTAGTTCGTGTCGCCCTGGAGTGCGAGGAGGCCGAGCCTCCCCCCCACTTCCAGAGGGAGGCCGGGGAACGGGTGCAGGAAGATCGGGTGCTCGCGGGCGCGGCTGGTTCCGAAGTACAGGCTCACCTCGACCAGAAGGTCGTCGTTGGCGGTGATCACCGCGTTGTGCGGGGAGAGGACGCGGCCGTGCGGGAGCTCGGCGAGGGCGACGCGGCGGACGTGCTCGGAGAGCCACGGCACGTAGTCGGCAGTGCGGTCGGGGTGGCCCTGCGGGAGGGTGCGGGTCAACATCTCGGGCGGGCGGACCGTGAGGCAGCGGCCGCCCGTGGACGCGGCCGCCTCCTCCATGCTCTCCACGTAGCCGGTGGGCAGATAGCCGCCGCGCAGCTGGCTGGCGCGCACCGTGACCGGTGCGACCATGCGGGTCGCCTGCGAGTACGCCGGCTTGAGGTAGGGCCACATGGGACGCAGGCGCGGTGAGAGCCGGACCACGCGTCAGGCCTCCCGTCGCGACACCGCTGCGGCGTCCCGCACGGCCGGCCGGCGCCGGGCGAAGACGACGAGACCCATCCACGTGCTCGTCGGCAGATAACGCTCGGCGGCGCCGATCACCTTGCGCAGGCGGGGCCACGGCTTGAAGTACTGCTCGAGCCCCGTGCGATGGGCCAGGGCCCAGTCGAAGTCCTTGTCGAAGACGCGGGCCAGGTCGGCGCGGGTGTTCATCTTGTAGGCGGTGTGGAAGACGTCCTGTGCCTCGCGGCCCGGCTGCAGGCGGGCGACGGCGTCGGCGTGGCGCTCGTTCGGCACGACGCGCGCGACGAGCGAGAGCAGCGAGCGACGGCTGACCGTTCGGCCCACGAAGGTGCCGCCGGGGCGCAGGACGCGGGCCAGCTCGCGCACGAAGGCCCCGGGATCGGTCACATGCTCGAGCACGTAGTCGCTGACGGCCAGGTCGACCGATGCGTCGTCGAGGGGCCAGCGGCCGTCGGCGCCGATGAGGCGGAACTCGTCGATGACCGGGTTGACGGCTCCGGCGTCCTCGATATCGATGCCGACGACCGTGCGACCCTCGCCCCGGAGGTCCTGCCAGGGGCCGCCGGGCTGGCCCATCTCGACCGCGGCGCCCCGGCCGCAGCCGACCTCGACGACGAGCTCGGCATGGGCGGCGAGCGCCTGGGCGCTCACGAAGAAGACGTGCGCGCTGTCGGTACCCAGGATGCGGTCGTCGAACATCTCGCCGAGTCCGACATGGTCCGTGGGGGTGGCTGCCTTCGCGGCCCTGCGGGCACGGCGTGGCCGGTCCGTCGCCCCTTTTGGCTCGCTCTCAGGCACGGGTCAGGTCGCGCCTCGGGACGACGCGACGTGCCGGCCGCGGGGGTGGGGTGCCGTGTCGGCGGCGGCCGATTCGGATGCGGCGTGCCGCCCGACGGAGCCACTGACTCGGCGCGGCTGACCGCTCGCGGCCTGCGCCGGCGCCTGCGGGGCGGTGTCGGGGACCTCGATCGCGTCGGCCGTCGTCGGCTGGGGCGGAGCGTCGTCCCGGAAGGTCAGGGCGAGCAGGAAGGGGAGCCAGAACCAGCGGTCGACCAATTCCGGACTCTGCATGGCGAAGAACAGGTCGGCGACGCACGCGGCTAGGACGACATCGCGCATGGGGTCCCAGTTCTTGCCGGCACGTATTCGGCCGCGTAGGAGCCGGCTGAAGCCGGAGCCCGTCATGATGACCAGGCCGACCACCATGAAGATGCCACCGCCGTACCAGTACAAGGCGATGAGATTGTGCGGCGGGTAGTACACGTAGAGCGACTGGTCGTAGTACACGGCCAGCGTCTGCTGATCGAGCCCGTGCCCCGTGATCGGCTTCTGGAGGATCTCGCTCCACGCCTTGTCGATCGTGTCGATGCGAAGCTGCAGCGTCCCGCCGCCCGTGCCCGCGTTCGCGTTGGTCGTCTTCTCGACGCGCGTGATCGGGTCGAGCTTCGACCCGCGGTCGATCACGCCGAAGACGAGCAGGTAGACGGCCGCCAGCGCGAGCACCACGGACACCACCGTCTTGAGCGGCACGCCGCGCGCGATGAACAGGACGAGGAGCCCGACGATCACGGCAGCCATGCCCGAGACGCTTGCGGCCAGCAAGAGTGCCGCGACGGTCACGAAAACGCAACAGCTCAGGTACCAGTGCCGGCGCCAACCGATCTGGAGCAACAGGCCGACCCCCAGGATGATGCCCAACGCGAAGCAGATACCGGCGAGATTGGGCTGGTTGCTCAGCCCGACGGCCCGTGCGTTGCCACCGATGGTCCCGCTCCCCGCGGCGATGGAACCGGCCTTGGGGAGGAAGACGTGCAGCGTGACCTGCAGGATGGCGACGAACCCCGACAGCGACACCCCCGCGATGAAGAACCCGATGGCGCGTTGGAGGTGCAGCGTCGTGCCGAGCTGCTGGCGGAGGAGGTACTGCAGGATGAAGAACACGTAGACCGCGTTGAACACGACGACGACCGATTGCGGCACCGCGTCGGCCTGCGTGCTGGCGAGCATCCCCGCCAACAGGAAGATGAACGCACCGACAAACCAGGCGGGCGTGCGCGGCGCACGGGGCGGCGGTTTGCGGGCCAGGACGAGGAAGACGAAGCCCAGCAGGAAGATGGCGTCGCTGACGTTGAGGCCCTTGGTCGCCTTGAACCGCAACAGGGGCAGGAAGAACATCCCCACGTAGAGCAGGCCGCGGGAGATGAAGACGAAGAGGTCCTCTTGCTTGGAAGCCCTCTTCCAGCTCACCCACGCCCCGGTCACCTGCACAGAACCGAAATTACAGGGCTAACTGTTGGTCGAAAATAAAGAATTCGACCAACAGGCCCGCTATAAAATGGGGCATCCTCCCTTCGGCGGAGGACAATCCCCCGTTTGGCTGAGTTGGTGCACCACAAGAGGGCCAGAGCTGGCGAGTTACATCTTTCAGCATGGAACAGGTCAAGAGTGAGATCGGTGACCCTCCGACCACGGCGGAGAAACACTGGGTGGGAACTTTGACAAGCGAGAACGGTGGCCACCGCGGTGTGCCTCAGCCGGCGGCGCAGACCGCCGAACGTTCGGGAATCACGGAATACGCACGCGTCCTGTGGGACCGCAAATGGATCATCATCGTCGTCTTCGTCCTCGGCGTGGGCGGCGTGCTGACCTACTGCGTAGCAGCCGGGAAGACGTACACGGCGCAGGCCACCGTATTGCTCGAGCCCCCGGTGTCGACGCTCTTCACGTCACAGACCGCCAACAACGCGACGGCGGCCCTCGTCAACGTGCAGGACGTGATCCAGGTCATGGAGAGCTCGTCGGTCTCCAACATTGTGGCCCGCACGATCCCCAACCCGCCTTCGGTCTCGGTCGCCCAGGTCGGGACGCTTGCGACGACCGACGTGGTGACGGTTTCCGCCTCCTCGAGCAGCCCGCAGACCGCGGCCGCCGCGGCGAACGCCTACGCCAACGGCTACATCAACTTCGAGCGGGGCATTGACAAGAGCGTGTTCAACTCGGCCGCGAACCAGGTCTCCAACAAGCTCTCCCTGGTGCAGCTGTCGATCTCGAACCTGGACAACACGATCAGGTCGACGCCGACGGGTGTCAGCCAGACGGCGTCGGAGGTGCAGCTCGGCGACCTCGAGAACCAGCAGACCTCGTTGGAGAATCAGCTGCAGCAGTACCAGTTCGCGGCGACCCAGGGCACGGACACCGAGGTGGGCCGGGTGATCTCGGCCGCCACCGCACCGTCAAAACCATCGTCGCCCCACACGATCGAGTACGTGATCTTTGCCGTCATCTTCAGCCTCATCTTCGGCATCGGCCTGGCGCTCCTGGTCAACGCGGTGAGCCCCCGCCGGGTATAACCCACCGCCGGCGCGGCCTCCGGGCTGCCGGATCCCCAGCTGTGCGTGGCCGAATGGGGAACCGAACGATCCAGGCCCAGGTGCCTTGGCGTCGCTCCGAGTAGGGAAAACGGTCGCTCGTCGTCGGCACCCGGTCCACTCACGCGACCGCCGACCGCAGGTCAGGGCCTCAACGCACGTTCTCCAGAGGACGAGGAGACGGCCCTGATCGGGCCGGTGGGAGGCCGGGGGGTCCGGAGTGCCGGCGCATCATCGAAGAAAGCACGTAACGAGCCGCTGGCGTAGCCCGCGCCCCTGGCGCAGCGAGCGTCGCTGGCGGGGCACCGTGTCGTGGCGCCTGCTGATGGGGACGTGCGCGCTCGCGATCCCCTTCTCCGCCTTCGCCGTGGGGCAGTTCGTCCCCAGCCAACACGGTGCGGCCAACGTCCGTCTCGCCGCGCAGCGGGCGTCGTCGACGAGGTCCGTGGGCGGTGGCGCCCACCGGAACCACGGAGCGGCCACCAGTGCTGCAAAGGTGGCGACAACGGGCACCGCGGTGAACGGTACGGCGCGCGTCCCGGCGAACACTGCGCCGGCCAACTCCGGACAGACCGGTGGAGGGGCGAGCAGCATCACCGCAAACGCCGCGACGTGGTCACCACAGCCGGCCGTGTACGGCACCGGCTCCGTGCTCGATCAGCCGGTGACCATGGCTGACGGCACGGTCTTGAGGGCCGACGTCTACTTCCCCACCGCACCCGGCACGACGACGGCGGCGGCCGGGCACTTCCCGGTGCTGTTGCAGCAGACGCCCTACGGCAAGGCCTTCATCGTCTACGCCGCTGCGATCGCGCAGACCGATGTGAACTATCTGGTCGACCGCGGCTACATCGTCGTCATCGCCGACGTACGCGGCACCGGCGACTCGGGCGGCACGTTCGACCTCTTCGACCCGACACAGTCGACGGACGGGGTGACGCTGGCCGACTGGGCCGCCCACCTGCCGCTGAGCAACG
>DATHPK010000312.1:0-11047 GCA_035483935.1 Acidimicrobiales bacterium | reverse complement strand
GGCCGCACCCATGGCGGCCAAGCTACCGGTCCTCGCGCAGCCCCCTGAACGCCTGGTCACGTCCGGGGAGGACGATACGTCGCGTTACCGTCACGGATTCCAAGAGCCGGCGGTCGTGCGAGACGAGGAGAAGAGTTCCCTCGTAGCCTTCGAGCGCGGACTCGAGCTGTTCGATCGCCGGCAGGTCCAAATGGTTCGTCGGCTCGTCGAGGACGAGGAAGTTGACGCCCTTGGCGGCGAACGCGGCGAGTTCGGCGCGCGTGCGCTCGCCCGGCGACAGCGAGGCGGGCGGCCGGAGCACGGCCTCCGCGCCGAGCCCGAACTTCGCCAGCTGCGACCGGGCCGACGAGATCGGCAATGCCGTCGCCGCCATGAACGCGTCGACCACGCTCGACGACGTGTCCGAGAGCACGCGCCGGTCCTGACCTAGCTCGCCGACAACGACACTCGAGCCCATGCGCTGCGTGCCGGACGCCAACGGCATTCGGCCGAGGATCGCCTCGACGAGCGTCGTCTTGCCCGATCCGTTGGGTCCAACCAGCGCCACCCGATCGGCCCATGAGATGTCCACGGTGAGCGGCCCCAGCACGAAGTCGCCCCGTTCCAGCACCGCGTCCTCGAGGTGCGCCACGACCGCCCCGGACCGGGCTGCTTCATTGATGCTGAATTGCAAGTCCCAGCCCTCCCAGGGCTTCTCGACCACCTCCAAGGCATCGAGGGCGCGCTCGGTGCGCCGTGCCCGCGACGCCAGCTTCTCCGTGCGGTTGACGCGGAAGTCACGCTGCGCCTTGTCGTTGTCCCGCGGGTTCTTCTTCTCCTTGCTGACGCCGGAGGTCGCCCATTGGCGCTCCCGTTGGGCACGCCGGGCCAGATCCGTCCGCTGCGACCGGTAGACCGCGTAGGCCTCCTCGGCGTGGGCGCGGTCGGCCGCACGCTCGGCGAGATACCCGGCCCAGCCACCCCCGTACAGACGCCCCCGCCGCGTGTGCTCCTTGATCTCGAGCACGTCTGTCACCGTCCCGTTGAGAAACGCCCGGTCGTGCGACACGATCACCATGCCGCCCCGCCGCCTCGTCACCATGTCCTCGAGCCGCGCCAACCCGTCGAAGTCCAGATCGTTCGTCGGCTCGTCCAACAGCGTGATGTCGAAGCGCGCCAGCAGGATCGCCGCCAGCGCCACCCGCGCCTCCTGCCCGCCCGACAGGGCACCGCTGCCCCGTGCCGCCATCTCCGCCGGCAGCCCCACCTGATCGAGCACGCCCGCCAGCCGCGCCTCGAAATCGGCGGCACCGAGCGACTCGTAACGCGCCAGCGCCGCCGCGTAGTCGTCGTCCGCCTGGGACCGCCCTTCTCCGAGGGCGACCGCCGCCCTGGTCAGCTCCGCCTCGGCGGCGGCGGCACCGGTCCTCCGGTACAGCGCGTCGCGCACGGTCTCACCGGCGTCGTGTTCGTGCTCCTGGCTGAGGTATCCCACCGTCGCCGTCGGAGGATCGACGCGGACCGCACCACCGTCCGCCGGCTCGAGCAACCCCGCCAGGATCTGCAGCAACGTCGACTTGCCGATGCCGTTAGGCCCGACGACGCCGAGACAGGTCTCCGGTCCGACGGTCAGCGACACGCCGTCGAGGACGGTCTCCCCGCCGCGCTCGAATCGCAGTTCGCGTGCGCTCAGGGTGGCCGAGGTGGCCAACGAAGCGGAAGTGAGGGCGGGAGTCCGCCGGGAAGGCGAAGAAGGTGAACGAGAAGAAGAGGGCATAGGAGAGCTCCGGGTCCGGATGCGAACGAGGACGAGAACGACGGGACGCAACGCACGGCCTGGGTGAAGCCGGCGGGACGACGTCAGAGCTCTACAGCACGTTTACAGCGTAGCCCGTCCGAGTTGGGCGCCCGGGCCACTGTTTTGTAGCGTCGCAGCGCGGGCGGGCACCGACAAGGGGGCGACCAATGCCGATCGCTATCACGGACGAACACCAAGAGTTGGGCGCCACGGTGCGAGGACTGCTCTCCGCCCACGGCGCGCTGGCGGCCAGCCGGGCGCTCCTCGAGTCCCCGGACGAGCCTCGTCCTTCGTTCTGGCAGGAGATGGCCGACCTCGGCATGCTCGGGGTGCACCTGCCTGAGGCGCACGGCGGTGGCGGCGCATCGCTGAGCGAGCTCGTCGTGATCCTCGAGGAACTCGGGCGCCAGGTCGCACCTGGTCCGTTCGTACCGACAGCCCTCGCGTCCGCCGTGATCGCACAATGCGGGACGGAAGAGCAACAGTCCGCGTACCTCCCTGCACTCGCCGACGGTTCGGTGACAGGCGCGCTCGGCCTGGGTGGGTCTCTGACCCTGGACGCGCAGAGGCTCGACGGGGACGGGGGGATCGTTCTCGGCGGCAAGAGTGCCGAACTCCTGCTGCTGCGTGCGGGCGAGGATGTGGTCATCCTCCGGCCCGACACCGCGGGCATCACCCTCGCCGGGACGAACGACATCGACCCGTCCCGGCGCTCGGCCCTCGCGACCGTCTCCGCAGTCGCCGTCGCCGGGGCCGACGTGCTCACGGGTGCGGCCCGTCGCGCCCGTGCCCTGGCCCGCACCGTCGGCGCAGCCGAGTCGGCCGGTGTGATGACCGCCTGCACCGACATGGCGGTCGCCTACGCCCAGGAGCGGATGCAGTTCGGCCGGACCATCGGGACCTTCCAGGCGGTCAAGCATCACTGTGCCGACATGCTCGTGGCATCCCAGCTCGCCACGGCGACCGCGTGGGACGCCGCACGATCGGCGGCCGACACGCTGGACGAATTCGACCTCATCGCGGCGATGGCGGCGCACCTGGCCTTCGCCCCGGCGGTCCACAACGCGCAAATGAACATCCAGGTGCACGGCGGCATCGGCTTCACCTGGGAACACGACGCGCATCTGTTCCTGCGGCGGGCACTCGCACTCAACGCGCTGCTCGGTTCACCCGGAGACGCCGAGGACGTGACGTCAGAGGCCGAGCGCGGAACCACGCGCGAGGTCACGCTCGACCTGCCACCCGAGGCAGAGGTCATCCGCACGGAGGTCCGCGCCGAAGCGGCCCGGATCGGTGCCCTCTCGGACAAATCGGAGCGACGCAAGGCGCTGATCGATGCCGGGCTTCTCGTGCCGCACTGGCCTAGACCCTGGGGCCGCGACGCGGGCGCCGTCGAACAGATCGTGATCGACGAAGAGATGCGGGCGGCGGGCGTCAAGGTCCCGGGACTCGGCATCACCGGCTGGAACATCATGACGGTCAACCAGTACGCGACGCCGGATCAGGTCGACCGCTGGGTCGAGAAGACCTTGATGGGTGAGTACGTCTGGTGCCAGCTCTTCAGCGAACCCGACGCGGGGTCGGACGCGGCAGCCGTCAAGACGCGGGGCACACGCGTCGAGGGCGGGTGGATGGTCAACGGGCAGAAGGTGTGGACGAGCGGCGCCCAGTACTGTCACCTCGGCCTCGCCACAGTGCGGACCGACCCCGACGCGCCAAAGCATTCGGGCATCACGACGATGGTCATCGACATGCACGGGTCGGGCGTCGAGGTGCGCCCGTTGCGTCAGATCACGGGCAACGCGGACTTCAACGAGGTCTTCTTCAGCGACGTGTTCGTCCCCGACGACGACGTCGTCGGCACCGTCAACGACGGCTGGACGGTCGCACGCTCGACGCTTGGCAACGAACGCGTCTCGATCGGAGGAGGAACGGGCGGCATCTTCCCTCCGATGGACCTCCTTGCCCTCCGCAAGCGCGGCGGCGACCGGGTTCCGGGCGCATCCGCCCGCATCGGTGGGATCCTGGCCAAGGAGCATGCGCTCAAGGCGCTGAACCTCCGCCGAGCCCAGCGCGCCGTCGTGGGCGCCGGACCCGGTCCCGAGGGCAACGTCACGAAGCTGGTGCTCGCCGAACACGGGCACGACCGGGCGCGTCTGCAGGCCGATCTTGTGGGGGAGGCGACGGCATTCCTCGGAGGCGAGGACGCGCTTGCCGGTTACACACAGCTTGCGACCCGCGCCATGTCGATCGCCGGTGGCACATCGGAGATCACCCGCAACCAGATCGCCGAGCGCATTCTCGGACTGCCCCGCGATCCTTTGATCCGCTGATCGGCTCAGGGAGTTCTTCCTACCGACGCACCACGCAGCTGCCCAGCGCATCCGGCGCCGCGCCGCGGGCTGTCAGAATGTCCCTTCCCCTATGCGATTCCTCAAGTCGACGCGGGTGCGTATCGCAGCGGCGGTCGTGTTCGTGCTCGTCGTCGTGTTCTGCGTCATGACGGCGATCTTGTTCGTCTATCCCGACCTCAACCCGCCCGAACGTTCGGATGCCATCGTCGTGCTCGGAGGGCACGGTGCGCCCGCCTTCGACAAGGGCGTCGCGTTGGCGGAGCACGGCTATGCCCCGCAGCTCGTGCTCTCGTTGCAGACCTGGCAGAGCTGCGGGTCTTATCAGGAGTACGGCGCGGTTCATCTCTCGAAGGTGAAGGTCAACTGCTTCAAGCCCGATCCGCAGACGACACAAGGTGAGGCGCGCTCGATCGAGTCGTTCGCTAAGCGTTACCACTGGACCCGGATCATCGTCGTGTTGCCGACGACCCAAGCCAGCCGGGCGCGCCTCCGGATCGGCCGCTGCTATTCCGGACAGGTGCTCGAGGTGGCGTTCTCCCCGCAGGGCGTCGGACAATGGCTGCTGCAGTTCGCCTACGAGTGGGGCGCGATGTTCAAGGCGGTGGTGCTGCAGCCCAGTTGCTAAGCACTCGAGCGGTGCTCGACGAGGCCCCGCCAGAGGAGCCTCGGGACAAGCCACGCGATCGCAACCGTCCTGCGACGCCGGTTTGTCGACGCGCGTTGTACCTTGCTCTGAGGGGCGCCGGCAGGGGGATCCGGCTAGAGGGGGGAGCAGTGCAGGCGAGCGTCCGAGCCGTCGAGTCACTTCGAGTGCCGACGGCGGACGCCGCCTCCAACTGCGAGTCACCGGGCGCCGATGCTCCCATTCGTCCAGAGGCCGGCACCGGCGCAAAGCGTGTCCCGCCGCGTGCGATCGAGTTGATTGGGATCGCGTTCGGCATCGGGATCATCGCGGTCGTTGCGCTCGGCTACCAGCTGTCCAACGACGTCTTTTGGCAGATCGCTTCGGGGAACTGGATGCTGGCCCACCACTCGGTCATGGGCCTCGATCCCTTCAGCTACACGGAGGCCCATCGTCGTTGGATCACCGACGAATGGGGCTCATCGGTCGCCCTCGCCGGTCTGTCCAAGGTGGTCGGCAACGCCGCCTACCCGCTGTACGCCACCGCGCTCGGCGGGCTCTGCCTCTTTGCGACGGCCGCCTACGCGCGAGCACTCGGAGCACGTGGAGGCCGCGTCGCGGCGATCGTCCTCGTGCTGGCAATGGGGATCTCGGGCGTACTGGCAGGGGACCGGGGACTCGATTTCTCTCTTGTCTGGTTGCCGCTCGAACTCCTCTTGCTGACCAAGGCACGGGGCAATCCGCGCTGGTTGTGGTGCCTGCCGATCTTGAGCGTGGTCTGGGTCAACACCCACGGTTCGATTCTCATCGGGCTGATTGTCCTCGGCGTCGAACTCGGCTGGTCGCTCGTGCCCGAGGGCATCGTCGGCCGGATCGGCGGCGTCAGCCAGTCTTCGCACACCGGCCCACTCGCGCTCGCCCTTGTCGGCTCAGTGGCGGCGTCCTGCCTCACGCCCTATGGGCCCGGATTGCTGACCTACGACATCGGCGTGTCGATGAACGGCCAGATCGGCCAGTACATCAACGAATGGAACTCACCGGATTTCCATTCGTTGATGGTGGTCTTGGCCTACTGCGTTCCGCTTGCGGTTCTGGTCGCGGTCGTGCGAACTCGGCGGGTGCCCGTCCTGGAAGGGACGCTGGCCACCGCACTCTTCATCGAGGCGCTGCGGACCCAGCGCCTGGCGATCTACCTGATGGTGGTCGCCGCTGGCCTGGCCGCGACGCTCCCGATGCGGCCGGCCTGGGGCACGACGGCCCGCCGTGTCGCCGTGGCGCTCTTCGCCGTGCTCGCCATAGCGCTCCTCGCGCAACCCTCTGTTCCGGCGGGCAGCATCTCGCCGACGCTGCCCGTGCAGGCCTTCAATTACCTCGAGTCCCATCCGGGACGAATCTTCACCGAGTACACATGGGGCGACTACTCCATCGCTCGGCACCGCGCGACGTTCGCCGACGGTCGGACCGACCTCTTCGAGGGGAAGGTCCTGACGGATTTCTTCGCGATGACGTACATGACGACCAACCCCGACCCGGTGTTGTCGGCGTACCACGTGTCCTATGTCGTGTGGGCACCGAACACGGCGCTGTCGAACTACCTCGATCACGACCCTCGCTGGCGGGTGGTCGACCACTCGTCGGTCGCTTGGGTGTTCGTTCGACGCTGAGAACCTCGGGCGGCCGCCCGGGAGTCGCCGGTCAGTCGGACAACAGCGTGGCCTCGATGCCCCTGACGTCTCCGTCCTCGTCGGCCCAGACTTCGATCTCCGAGTAGCCGAGCGCCCGCATCTGTGAGCCGATGAGGCCGGCCTGCTCGCCGCCGAGCTCCAGGAGCAGGGTGCCACCCGGCCGCAGGAAGCTCGGAGCGTTCTCGACGACACGGCGGAGCAGGTCGGTGCCGTCGGGTCCCCCGTGATAGTGGGACGGCACCTCGAAGGCTCGGGCGTCGTGAGGCAGGTACTGCAGCGCGGACGTGGGGACATAGGGGACCACGGCGACGACGACGTGGGTGGCCCCCTCGAACTCGACGGGGACCGGTTCGAAAAGGTCGCCGCGCCGTGCGTCGACGCCGTTGGCGCGGGCACAGGCGACCGCGCCGGGATCGATGTCCGTGGCGACGATGTGGGCCCAGCGTCGCCGCAGCCGCAAGGCAGCAGCGATGGCGCCCGTTCCCGTGCACAGGTCGATCGCGCGCCCGCCCTCTGGCAAGCGTGCGGCGGCGCGGGACACGAGTTCCTGGCTCTGCCAGCGCGGGACGTACGTGCCCGGTTCGACGGTGACGACCAGTTCGCCGAAGGCGGCTTGACCGGTCACCCATGCCAGCGGCTCGCCGCGGAGGCGACGATGGACAAGCGAGATCAACTTGGATCGTTCACCGTCGGCCGCCGCAAACAGCTCGGCGGCCTCCTCGTCGGCGGCCACGCATCCCGCCCTTGCGAGCATGTCGGTGAGTCGGGTCAGCGCAGGCGCACGCAAGGCTCTCGCTCCTCGGTCTCTGTCCTCAGTCCAACATCGCCCCGGCGACCTGCGGCCCGGATTCGGACCCGCCGCCGTCCGATGAAGAAGCCGTGGTCTGTACGGGCGCATGGTTCGGCAGGAACAGCGTCGGAATGAACGCGATCAGGATCGCGCCCACTGACCACCAGAACGTGTGTGCAAATGCCGCCGCGACGGGGTCGGCGACCGCGGGCGGCAGCTTGCCGGTGGTACCGATGATGCCGGCAGAGCCGCCCGGGATCTTGATTCCCGCCGCAGTCAGGTTGCTGACGATCTGACGCTCGAGCACCACCGCGAAGAGGGCGGTGGCAACCGAGCCGCCTATCAGGCGCACGATGTTCATGACGGTCGATGCCTTCGGGATCTCCGCGTGGTTGAGGTCGAAGTAGGCGGCCGCAGTGACAGGCATCATCGTCAGCCCAAGGCCCAGACCGCGGAGGAACAGCGTGGCAGCGAGAAAGACCTCGTTGGTCGAGGTCGTGACGAAAGCCAAAGGCACCGTGGCGGCCGCCATGAGGAGGATGCCGAAGGGCACGACACGGCGGGGGCCGAGACGGTCGGTGACCGCGCCGGCCCAACGCATGATGCAAGCCGCGCCAATACCCTGCGGTGCCATGAGCAACCCGGCCTGCCAGGCTTCTTGGCCGCGGGCGACCTGGTAATAGATCGGCAACAGGAACATCGAGCCGAACAACGTCGCGCCGATGACGAAGATGCAGATGTTGCCGATTGCGAAGTTTCGGTTCTTGAACGGGTGCAGGTCCAGCAACGGATGCTTCGCGTTGATGGCGCGCAGGATGAAACCAACCATCAACAGGAGGCCCAGGATGAAGCTGACGAGCACCGACGTGCTCGTGTAGGAGCCGGTCGTTCCGACCTCTGAGAGCGAGTAGAGCAGTAGCGCGAGGCCGGGGGACAAGAGGCAGAACCCGAGCGTGTCGAACGGCGTGCTGACCCGCTGCTCTGTGTCGAACCGCGGGAGCCAGCGCGACGAGAGGATCAGCGTGACGATGCCGATCGGGACGTTGATGTAGAAGATCCAGCGCCAGCTGTAGTTCGAGACGATGAGGCCACCGATGACCGGCCCGAGGATCGGGCCCAAGACCATTGGCACCCCGATGATGCTCATGACGCGACCCATGCGCTGCGGGCCGGCGGCACGGGCGAGAATCGATTGGCCGACCGGGAGGAGCATCCCGCCGCCCAGGCCCTGCAGCACCCGAAAGAAGATGAGGGAATCGGCCGACCAGGCGAGCCCGCACAGGCTGGAGCCGATGACGAAGAGTGCGGTCGACATCATCCAGATCCGTTTTGCGCCGAATCGATCGACAGCCCAACCGCTGACCGGTGTCACGAGGGCGAGGGCGAGGAGGTAGCCCGTTGCCACCCACTGGATCGTGGAGACCGAGACATGGAAGTCGCGAGCGAGGGAGGCGAGCGCGACGGCGACGATCGTCGTATCGAGGATCGACATGATCGAACCCAGCACGACGACCGTCGAGGTGCGCCTGAGCTCGGGCGAGAGCGTGAATGTGGGTGTGTCGGCCTTTGTGCGTGGCATGGCGTTTACTTAAGGTTACTCAAAGATCGGTAGTTGTCAAATAGTGACGATGATGCGACAATCAGAGACATGGGCCTGGCCGAGGACGCATTCGAGCGCCTGCGCCGCGTGGCGTTCGAGGGCGAGCACGTCGAACGCATGGCCGCGCTGGGGACCCGCACGAAGCTGTCGCCCGGGGTGATCAAGACCCTGATGCGCCTGTACCAGTCGGACGGAGTCTCGATGGGCGAGATGGCGCGGGGGATCGGCGTCGACCCCTCCTACGTCACGACGCTGGTGGACGATTTGGACTCCCGTGGATTGGCTCGCCGGGAGCCCGCGCCCTACGACCGGAGGGTGAAGATCATTGTGCTGACGGCTGCGGGCCGGAAGCTCGCAAGTGAGATCGACTCGGTGTTGTCCGTGCCGCCGGCCGCCTTCGCCTCTCTGACGGCGGCGGAGTTGCGTCAACTGAAGGATCTGCTCGAGAAGGTGCTTGCGGCGAGAGAGGCTGAGCGGGCAGCCAAGGAACGGGTCGTAGCCGCGTCGTAGTTCCGCGCCACCCCGACTACTCCCTCAGGCTTTCACAAGGGTTGGCCCCGTGAACGGGCGCTTCGCGCGCGGACGTATACGCGGAATCAGGAGTCCCTGGCTGAAAGGCGACTACGGCAGAGAACGGTCTCTTGTCCGGCGCCGTATATGCGAAGAAGCGGCGTTCACGTTCGGCTGTATACGCCGCTCCGGTTCCGCGTATACAGCCGAAAGCGAAGGTGCCGGCTGGCCATATACAGCCGCGAAACAGGGCTGCGACTCCGCGAGCGATTAGCGTTCGGGCCAGATGCCGGCCGTAAGCGTTGACCACCTGGCGAAGTCCTACGGCACCACCGTTGCCGTGCGCGACGTCAGCTTCGAGGTGCAAAAGGGCGAAGTGTTCGCATTGCTGGGGCCGAACGGCGCAGGCAAGACGACGTGCGTCGAGATCCTCGAGGGGTTCCGGGACCGGACGAGCGGGAGCGTGGAGACCCTGGGGGTCGATCCAGCTGACACGAGCACGCAGCGCTGGTTGCGCTCTCGCATCGGCGTCGTCCTCCAAGAGCTGGCGATCGAGCCCTATTACTCGGTGCGCCAGGTCCTGACCCGCAATGCGGGCTACTACCCGAATCCGAGACCGGTCGAAGAGGTGATCGAGCTCATTGGGTTGGGGGAGAAGGCGGACGACCGGATCAAGCGACTGTCGGGGGGCCAGCAGCGTCGGCTCGACGTCGGGCTGGGGATCATCGGTAACCCCGAGCTCATGTTCCTGGACGAGCCGACGACCGGTCTCGACCCGTCGGGGCGCCGCGAGACGTGGGAGTTGATCAAGCGGTTGGCTGCCGACGGCACGACGGTTCTGCTGACGACGCACTACATGGACGAGGTAGAGGCGCTGGCCGACCGGGTGGCGGTGCTGTTCGGTCAGGAGATAGTGGCCAGTGGGACCCCCGCCTCCATAGGTGGGCGGGACGTCGGGGCCGTCACCATACGGTTCAGACTGCCGGAGGGCGTGACGGCCGCGGAGCTACCCATGGCGGCCACACCGGCGGACGACGGACACGTCGAGATCCACACCGAGGACGAGGTGCGGCTGCTTCATGACCTGACGGGTTGGGCGCTGGCGGGCGGGCATGCGCTGGCGGGGCTGTCGGTGCTGCGGGTATCGCTCGAGGACGTGTATCTCGGGCTGACCAAATCGGGCCGCGCAGGCACGGGCGAGGAGGTGTCGGCGTCGTGAGCACGGCCGAGGTGCCGGTGCGCGGTTCGTTCCGCGGCCCGGGCGACCTGTCGCTCATCGGGCGTCAGGTCTACTTCGAGCAATTGTCGTTCTGGCTCAACCCGATCGGTGCGGCGATCACCATCGGGTTCTCCGTCGTGTTCATCGTGATCTTCGAATCGACGTCGCGGCACTCCACGGTCGGCTATCTGGCACACATCAACCTCGGCCAGTACTACCTGCCCGCCTTCGTCGCCTACGGGGTGATGGCGGCGTGCTTCAACATCTTGGCCATCACGCTGGTCAACCGGCGCGAGTTCGGTCTGCTCAAGCGGCTCCGTCTGAGCCCGCTGCCGACGTGGATGCTGCTGGCTGCCGTCTTCATCAATTACATGATCATCGCGGCGATCCAGATCATCCTCGTGCTCTTGGTCGGGTGGATCGGCTACGACGTCACCGGTCCCCACGACGTCTTGCTCTTCGTGCTCGTACTCCTCGTGGGCATGTTGTC
>DATHPK010000311.1:0-5977 GCA_035483935.1 Acidimicrobiales bacterium | reverse complement strand
GGTCACCATGACGTCGACGTGGGGGAGCAACCGGTCGTGGGGGATGAAGCGTTCGAGGCGCGCGTTCGGCGGTAGCCCGGCGCGCAGCGGTTCGGGGTCGGGGCCGCCGGTGGTCGCCACCACGAGCACGTCGTCGTGGGCGAGGGCGCGGACGGTCAGCAGCAGGAGCCGGCCCAGGTCGGCGTTGTCGAGCGTCCCCTGGGTGACGTGCACGACCTGGCGACCGCCGCCCAGCTCGCCCCACCAGGGGGGTTCGACGAACTCCGCGGTCGGTGGGGCGAGGATCGGGCCGACAAAGCGCACCGACGGCGCGAGGTCAGAGCGCGGGTACTCGAAGCCCGCCACGGTGGCCTGCAGATAGGCGTCCACCACCTTGGTCGGGACGTCGATGAGGTAGCCCGGGAAGCGCCCCCCGCGGGCCACGCCGGCCTCGGCGAGGCGGTGCCGGGCGAACCGCTGGATGTCGGCCAGCGCGCCGTGCTCGGTGATCCAGTTCAGGGCGGAGTTGCGCGCCCGCGCCAGGGGACCCGATCCGGGCTGGAGCGCGACGCCGAACGGCGCGGTGTCGCGGCTGCGTGCGGGGTACGGCATGACGCCGACGCAGACGACGACCGGCCGCGCCGATCGGGGACCGAGCAAGAGCGGTAGAGCCCCGAGGAACATGGTGTCGACGACGATCGCATCGGTCGGCTGCTCGGCGAGGATCGCCCGCAGGTCGCGGCACTGCCCCGGGATCGGGCCGATGAAGATGCGGCGCAGGTCGTCCTTGACCCCTCGCACGCCGCGCTTGGAGGACGATTCGCGGTCGGGGTTCGCCACCATGAGGTCGTGGGCGTCGTACTCGTCGGCAAAGGGGACGAACGACGCGCCGGTCGCCACGACCTTGTCGACGTAGCGCGGGGTGGTGAAGAAGACGACCTCGTGACCCTCGTCGACCAGGCGGCGCGCCAGCGCCAACAGGGGAGCGGTGTGCCCCTGGGCCGGTGTCGTGCACAACACGTAGCGCCGGCGGGGTTCTTCCGGACCCGCATCCGCAGTGTCCTCCTCCGGCTCGACCTCGTCGCCGGCCCGATCCTCGTCACCCGAGACGAGGCCAGTCAGCAGCCCGGTGACCCAACCGCCGCGGCCGCGCCGCCCGCGGGCGTGGGCCGCACTGCTCACTCTCCGACGACCGCCCCACTCCACGGCTCCAGGGTGAGCGTTCCCTCGGCGACCGCTCCCTCCAGCCCACCGTCCGTCGCGACGACGATCTTGCCCTGCACGTTCTCGAAACCGACGGGACCATCAGACATGTTCAACAGGACCACGGTGGCCGCACCCCGTGCGTACGCCCAGGTCCCCTCGGCAGAGGGCAGCGAGTGGTACGCGCCCACGGCCAGGTCGTCGCTCGCCCGGCGCGCCGCGATGACGCGTCGGCAGAACGACAGCACCGATCCGGGGTCGTCCGACTGGTCGGCCACGTTGTTCGCCGCCGGGTCGGCCATGGGCAGCCACGGCGTGACCCCCGGCGTGGTGAAACCGCCGCCCGGTCCGCCGTGCCACGGCATGGGCGTGCGTTCCGGGTCCCGCCCGGCATAAGGGTAGAAGCGTATGCCGACGGGGTCGAGCATCTCCTCCTTCGGCACGTCCCCGTCGACCAGGCCGATCTCGTCGCCGGCGTAGAGGAACGCCGTCCCGCGCAACGTCAACAACAGCAGCTGCGCCACCTTCACCTTGCCCGGGTCGCCGCCGGCCCAGCGCGTCGACAACCGGGAGAAGTCGTGGTTCGAGGCGTGCCACGTCGGCCACGCACCCTCCGGCAGCAACGCCTCGGTCTTCTCCACCACGTCGCGCAACGCCGCCGCCTCGAAGGGCGAGAACATGAACTGGAAGTTGAAGCCGCCGTGGAGCTCGTCGAGGCCGCTGCCGTAGAACTGCACCAGCCGCTCGATCGTGTCCACGTTCGTCTCGCCGATCAGCAGGCGCTCCGGCGCATAGTCCGCCGCCACCACCCGCCAGTGCTTCAAGATGTCGTGTGCCTCGGGCCGGTCGGTGTTGTAGACGTAGCGCACCCCCATGAACTGCTGTTCTATGGGGTCGTCCTCGGTCGCGGGCGGGTTGTCCCGCAGCTCCTTGTCCTTGATCATCATGTTGCACACGTCGATGCGGAAGCCCGCCACGCCGCGGTCCCACCAGAACCGCAGGATCTCGTCGAACTCGCGCCGCACCGCCTCGTTCCACCAGTTGAGGTCGGGCTGCCCCGCCTCGAAGTTGTGCAGGTAGTACTGGCCGCTGGCCTCGTCGAGCTCCCACGCCGGCCCGCCGAACATGCTCACCCAGTTGTTCGGCAGGCTGCCGTCGGGCTTGGGGTCGGCCCACACGTAGTAGTCGCGGTACTTCGCGTCCCGACCTGACCGGGCGTCGACGAACCACGCGTGCTGGTCGCTCGTGTGATTCGGCACCAGGTCCATCAGGATCCGGATTCCCCGCGCCCCCGCCTCGCGCACGAGCCGGTCCAGGTCGTCGAGCGTCCCGTAGTCGGGGTCGATGTCTCGATAGTCCGAGACGTCGTACCCCCAGTCCCGGTCCGGCGAGCACGTCACCGGCGACAGCCACACCCCGTCGACGCCGAGCCGCTGCAGATGGTCGAGCTTGGAGATGATGCCCGGCAGGTCGCCCACGCCGTCGCCGTTGGAGTCGGCGTACGAGCGTGGATAGATCTGGTAGAAGACTCCGCCCCGCCACCACCTGGCCGGATCAGCCTGGCCGTCTCCCTCGGTTGTCGTCGTCACGGCCGCGCCCTGTCCATTCTCACCGACTGCGTGCTCTCATGACGCGACCTTCTAGCACTCGGGGGCCACGCCCGCAGATCCGCGACCTGGCTCAGAGGCGCCGCACCGCGACGGCGGCAATGCGCTGCTCGGTCGCAATGGGGAAAGACGGGCCGATGGAGGTGAAGACGATCTGCTGTCCCAACCGCCCCTTGACCGCGAACAACTGGGTCACCGTGATGTTCACCGTCTGGCCGTGCGTGAGCGCGGGCACGCTCATGGAGTACCCCGCCGTGAAGGGGAACGCGCTCGGATCGGTGGGCGACACCAGGGGCGTCCCGTAGACCACCCCCTTGGGCGGCTTGCCGAGGAGCTGGTCCTTGAACGGCCCCTCGGCGAGGGTCGTCATGCAGCCCGGAGTCCTCTTGTTCGACGTCGTGCCCAGCTCGGCCAGCGCATTCTTGACCGACGGGAAGACGGTGACGTTGTCGTTCACCGTCAGCGAGCCCGACGTGTTCTGGAACTGGCGGCTGTTGACCGAGGGCGGGTTCTCGCTGATCAGGGATTCGGCGACGCCGATGCAGCGAGCCAGCTGCGCGTCTCCGGCCGTCGTGTTGGGGTTGTTGGGGGCCTTGGTGCTCTCCCAACCCGACGGCATGTCCGAGAGCACAAGCAGGGCCTTGCGCGCCTGGGACAGCTCGCCCGAGCCCGAGCCCGAGCCCGAGCCCGAGCCCGGGCGCAACGCAGCCCCGGCCGCCGCGTTCGGGACGACCGCCCACGCCACTGCGCCCAACGAAGTGAGCGTCACCCCCCACCAGGCCACCCAGCGGCGCCGTCCTGCGCCGCCGTCACCTCGCCTGCGGTCGTTCCTCCGCCCACTCACGGGCGAGCCACGTTCGACCTCATCCGCCCCTCATGCGACAACGGTAGACGCAGGACAACGCACGGAAGGCTCAGGCCACACGGGCACCGCTCAACTCCGCGCCTCGGCCACCTGCGTCAGGTGCACCTGCAGGAGCGCCGGGAATGCGACCCCGTTGCCGTTGAACGTGAGCTGATGGACGAACCGGCCGTGGACGAACTGGATCGCCGTGCTCGTGATGGTGAGCTGCCGGTCACCACTGACGAGTGGGATGGTCACGCTGTAGCCCGTCAGCCGGCCTAGATGCGAGCCGGGCGCCAACTTCGTGATGCTGACCGTACCGACGCTGGCACCGGAGCCGGCCTCGTTCTGCACGCTCGCGCGCAGGGCCTGCCCGCCGATCGCGTTCATGCAGCCGGGGGTCTTGCCGTCGGCCATCGCCGCGAAGGCGGCCCGGGCGTCGGCCGTCGTGGGGTAGACCGAGATGCTGTCCTCGACGGCCGCGGTGTGGTCCGCGCTCGTGTAGCTGGGGCTGCTGAGCTTGGTCGGCTCGATCCGGGCGATCCGTTCGGGCACGCCCACACAGCCGGCCAACTGTTCCGACCAGGCTGAGCCCTGGCTCGTGGCGATGGCTCCGCTCTCGACCCAGCCCGAGGGGAGATCGGAGGAACGGACGAGCGCCCGCTCGGCCTCGGCTTTCACCGCGGCCGGCAGCTGCGCCGAACCCGAGCCCGCGCCGGCAGACGTGTTCGAGGCCGCAACGGCGGGCGACCCACCACCGCTCCCGGCAGCCGCCAGCAGCCCGCCCAGGAGTGCGACCAAAAAGACCGCGGCGCCCATGAGCGCGCAGGCGCGCTGCCAGTGGTTCAATCTCGACAGGGCCATCGGTGCCCCCTCCTGCTCCTCCATGAGCGGTCTCGCCGCCGGCCCGAGGGGCCCGGGCGTCGCCGCTCTCCCACCTGGTGGAACGGGGAAGGGGAACAGGACTCACGGCCTCCCGGGCACAAAGGAGTCCCAACGTCGGCGCACCGGTTGCCTGTCCCTGTCGCGCCCGCTATGTTGGCACTCACAACACGAGAGTGCTAACGAACCGCCAAGGAGGCCCCTCCCGATGCCGCAGAAGCTCCACCCCCTCGATGACCGGATCGTCGTCCGTCCCGGCGAGTCCGAGGAGACCACCGCGTCCGGCCTGGTCATCCCCGACACCGCCAAAGAGAAGCCCCAGCAGGGCGAAGTGATCGCCGTCGGCCCGGGCCGGCGCTCCGAGGACACCGGCGAGATCATCCCGATGGACGTGAAGGCCGGCGACACCGTCGTCTACTCCAAGTACGGCGGCACCGAGATCACGGTCGAGGGCGAGGACCTCCTCATCCTCTCGAGCCGTGACGTCCTGGCCAAGCTGTCCTAGTCACGCAGTCGGGCAGCGACAGACGTCTGCCCGAGACGGGTCTGCCCGCCGCTCCGGTGATCCCGGGCCGGCGCGGCGGCCTCAACAAATTCCCCCAACCCCTAGAGGAGTTCGAGAAGTTCCATGCCCAAGATCCTGAAATTCGACGAGAGCGCACGGCGCGGTCTCGAGGCCGGCGTCAACAAGCTGGCCGACACGGTCAAGGTGACGTTGGGGCCCAAGGGCCGCAACGTCGTGATCGAGAAGAAGTTCGGTGCTCCGACCATCACCAACGACGGCGTGTCCGTCGCCCGCGAGGTCGAGCTGGAAGACCCGTTCGAGAACATGGGTGCCCAGTTGGTCAAGGAGGTCGCCACCAAGACCAACGACGTCGCCGGTGACGGCACGACGACCGCGACCGTGCTGGCCCAGTCGCTGATCAGCGAGGGCCTGCGCAACGTCGCGGCCGGCGCGGCGCCGGGCGACCTCAAGCGCGGCATGGACAAGGGCGTCAAGGCCGCCGTCGAGAACATCGCCAAGCAGTCGACCGAGGTCGGCGGCAAGACCGAGATCGCGCAGGTCGCGTCCATCTCGGCGGCGGACACCGCGATCGGCGACGTGCTCGCCGACGCGATCGACAAGGTCGGCAAGGACGGCACGGTGACCGTCGAGGAGTCCAACACCTTCGGTATCGAGCTCGAGCTCACCGAGGGCATGCAGTTCGACAAGGGCTTCCTCTCGCCGTACTTCGTGACGGACGCCGAGCGCCAGGAGGCGGTGCTCGACGAGCCCTACATCCTGTTCTTCAACTCCAAGATCAGCGCCGTGCACGACCTCGTGCCGGTGCTCGAGAAGGTCATGCAGTCGGGCAAGGCCCTGCTGATCGTGGCCGAGGACGTCGAGGGTGAGGCGCTCGCCACTCTCGTGGTCAACAAGATCCGAGGCACGTTCAAGTCGGCGGCCGTCAAGGCCCCCGGC
>DATHPK010000310.1:0-13206 GCA_035483935.1 Acidimicrobiales bacterium | reverse complement strand
TGGGGTCGTAGACGGGCAGGATGGCGCCGCCGGGCAGGCCGAACATGACGTCGACCCCCTGCATCTCGAGGCTCTTGATCAGGGCCTGGGCCCCTGTCAGCTTCATTGTCGGTCCCCTGTTCCTGTTGCTTCCGGTTGCTTCCAGCTGCTGTTCGGTTCGTGCGGCGAAAAATTTGTCCGAGAATTGAAACGACCCCCCGGTTCGGGAGGTCGAGAGGCGCGCTGCGATGTGAGGGCGCGCCTCTACGTTACGACTACCAGAATCGTCTCGGGCCGGATCGGGCGCGCGCTCATTGCCCGCTCATTCTGCCACGCCCGCCCAGGTTGAACAACCCCTCCTTGCCGCCACCCGTCCTCCCCGGGGCGTCCCGCCCCTCCGCCGGAACTGCGTCACAGGCACGGGGCAGACTCGCCGACGGGTTTCGGGCGCCGAGCCCCCACGCGGGCTGGCGGCCTCCCGATACACGCTGAATGAAGCCAAAAGACCCCAAAAGGAGAGACCCATGGAACACCCTGTCGTGCACTTCGAGATCCTCGGCCCCGACGGGCCTGCGCTGCAGCAGTACTACACGGAGCTCTTCGGCTGGCGGATCGACGCCGACAACCCGGCGAACTACGGCATGGTCACACCGGTCTCCCCGGGCATCGGCGGTGGCGTCAGCCCGAGCCAGGACGGCAAGCCCTTCCTCACGTTCTACGTCCATACCGACGACCTCCAAGCCAGTCTCGACAAGGCCGTCTCCCTGGGCGGCACGAAGGTGATGGACCCCACCGATATCCCCGGCGGCCCCTCCATCGCCATGTTCACCGACCCCCAGGGCAACACGGTGGGCCTGGTCAAGGGGATGTAGCCCACCCCCCGGGAACGATCGAACACCCGTTTGGCTCCCCACGGAGGGCGGGAAGACCCGCTCAAGGCTTGTGGAACAATATGTAGGGAGAGACTCGTAGCGGCGCGGCTACGACCGTCTTTGGGGGAAACGCATGAAGCTGGCCCCACCCGCGACGAGCGGGGCGAGTGACTTGGCCCACGGCACAGGGCGGCCCGCCGGCGCGTCCGTGCTCGGATGGATGGTCCCATGAGCCGCCGCTGGCGCCCCGGGTCCGTCACCCTCGTCATCGGGGCAGTAATCGTCCTCCTGAGCGTCGGCGGGTACTTCCTGCTCCAGCACAGCGTGGACCAGCAGGAGACCGCCCTGCTCAGCAGCAACACCACCGACGCCGGGGCAGACGCCTCCTCGCTGTTCGGAAGCATCACGTCTGGGCTCTCGAGCGACGCCGCGGTGGTCAAGCTGACGAACGCGAATCCAACCGCATTCGTCAACTTCGTGAACCCGAGCGGGAAGAGCACCGCCGGCGACGCCAACGTCCTGGTCCGCAAAGAAGGCGCCGGCTACGTCGTGGTGGCCTCCTCGGGCAGCTCCTACAAGCCAGGTCAAATCCTGACCGGTCCTGCGCTGGCCACTGTCCGGAGCGCCGCAGGCACGGGCGTCACCAGCGGACCGGTGACGTCCAACGGCAAGGTGAGCTACGCCCGCTTCGCCGTGCCCGTGTCGGGCGGTCTCGCCGTGTACGAGGAGTTCATGATCCCCGTGCACCTCAACATCGCCACGGTGATCGGGAACGCCTTCAACAACCTCAACGTGGCGCTGTACGGTCCGGGTCCGCCCTCGTCCTCCAATCTGCTCATCGCCTCGACGAACGCGCTCCCGTTGGCGAAGCCGGCGGCGCGGACAACGGTGCACATCGGAGCGTCGCGCTGGACCCTGATTGCGAACGCCCGCTCCCCCTACGTCTCCGGCCTCGCCTCCTCGGGCCCGTGGATACTCCTCGTCATGGGCCTGCTCATCGCGCTGGTCGTCATGATCACGATCGAGACCGTCCAACGTCGTCAGCGCTACGCCCAAAGCCTCGTCACGGAGCGCACGGCTGACCTGAACTCGTCGCTGTCCGAGCTCAAGGAGACACAGGACGCGCTCGTCCGACAAGAGCGGCTGTCCGCCGTGGGCGAGATGGCGTCGGTGATCGGCCACGAGCTCAGGAACCCGTTGGCTGCCGTCACGAACGCGCTGTTCATCGTCCAGGGCGATCTCGGACAAGAGCTGTCGCCGACCACCGAGAAGTACCTGTCGATGGCCGAGCGGGAGACCTCGAAGGCCGCCGTCCTGGCCGACGACCTCACCGCCTTCGTCCGGCCCCGCGAGTTGGTCGAGAGCGAGATCGACGTGCCCGGCCTCGTCGAGGAGGTCCTGTCGGCGACGCCGCAACCCGACGACGTCCGGATCGACCTGGAGGTCGCGCCGTGCTCGCTCGTCGGCGACCGGGGCCAGCTGGCCGAGGTGCTCACGAACCTGGTCACGAACGCGTACCAGGCCATGCCCGACGGCGGGACCGTCCGCCTCGGCGCCTTCTGCTCCAACGGTTCCGCCACGTTCACCGTGGAGGACAGCGGCAGCGGCATCAAGGACACCACCATGCAGCGGGTCTTCGAGCCCTTCTTCACCACGAAGGACAGCGGGACGGGGCTGGGGCTGGCGATCGTCCAGCGGCTCGTCCAGGCCCACGGTGGACAGATCTCGCTGGAGAACGCGGCGTCGGGTGGCGTTCGTGCGACCGTCGTGTTGCCCGTCAAACACAAGGTGGCGGGGTGAACAGCGTCCTCCTGGCCGACGTGCTCGTCGTCGACGACGAAGAGCCCGTCCGCACCTCGGTCGCCGAGATCCTGCGAGCGGCCGGCTATTCCGTGGTGGAGGCCGCCGACGGCCAGGATGCGCTCGACCTGCTCGAGTCCGGGAGCGTGACAGTGATGCTCCTCGACATCCGGATGCCACGGCGAACGGGCATCGAGGTCCTCCAGGCCCTCGACTCGCCCCCGAACGTGATTCTGATGTCGGCGTATCGCTTCGAGGGAGAGGACAAGCGGAGCGTCGGGCACAAGGTCTTCTCCCATCTGATGAAGCCCGTGGCCCCGAGGCAGTTGCTCGACGAGATCAAGGCCGCGATCAATCGGGAGGACAGATGAGCGATCTCTATGGCGCGCCCGACCCGCACGAGACCGTCCTCGTCGTCGATGACGACGAGGCGATGCGCGACACCCTGGTCGAGGTCCTCCGGATGGACGGGATCGAGACCATCACTGCGGGACGGGTCGACGACGCCCGGAAGCTCGTCGCCATCCACACACCGGCCGTCGTGGTCGTCGACTACCAATTGCCCGACGGGACGGGCATCGACCTTGCCCACGACGTCAAGGCCCACGACCCCGAGATCCCGGTCCTCTTGTTGACGGGCTACGCCACGCTCGACAGCGCGATCGCGGCCGTGGGCCAACTGGACGCGTACCTGATGAAGCCCGTCGCACCACAGCAGTTCCAGAAGAGCGTCGCGGACGCCCTGACGAGAAGGCGCTTGTTCAAGCAGAACCGAGATCTCGTCGACCGGTTGAAGCAGATCAACGCCTACCAGGCGATGTACGACCCCTTGACCGGCTTGCTCAACCGGGCCCTCCTCGACGACCGCCTCGAACAGAGCTTGGCGTTGAGCCATCGCAGCGGCCGGTCCGTGGCCCTCTACTTCCTCGATCTCGACCGCTTCAAGGTGGTGAACGACCTCTTCGGCCACCAGGTCGGCGACCGGGTGCTGCAAGAGGTGGCGCACCGCATGAGCGCGTCGTGCCGGAAGACGGACAGCGTGGCGCGGTTCGGGGGCGACGAGTTCGTCGTGATTTGCCCCGACGTCAGGGGATCCAACGAGGCCTGCGCCATCGCCCAGCATCTCCTCGACACGTTCCAGAAGCCGGTCGAGATCGACGGGTCCGACTACGGCATCAGCGCGAGCGTGGGGATCGCCATGACCGTTCCGGGACTCAGGCGGCATTCGGCGGAGACGTTGCTGCGCAATGCGGACACCGCGATGTACCGCGCCAAAGAGGGCGGACGCGGGCGCTGGGAGCTCTTCGACGACGAGATGCGTGCCCAGGTCAGGGAGCGCTTCGAGATCGAGCGCGAGCTCCCCGTCGCCATGGCGTCGGGCGCCCTGCTGCTCCTCTACCAGGGGATCGTTGACCCTCTGACCGAGGACGTCGTCGCGGCGGAGGCCCTCCTGCGCTGGGACCGTCCGGGACACGGGCGCGTCCTTCCCGAGAAGTTCTTGCCCGTGGCCGAGGATTGCGGGCTCATTTCGCCGATCGGCACCTGGGTGCTGGAGCAGGCGACTGCCGATCTCGCGCGGTGGCGGGCAGAGAACGAGATCTCCGGGCCCTTCCGTCTGTGGGTGAACGTTTCGCCACAGCAACTCGCCGACCCGGGCTTCCCTGCTCTGGTGGTGGATGTGCTCACGCGCAACGGGCTTCCACCGGAGCTGCTCGGTTTCGAGATCCTCGAAGAGGCGCTGCTCGACGTCGGGGTCGCCGAGGTGGTCATGCGATCGCTCCGCGACCTCGGTGTGTGTCTCAGCCTGGACGACTTCGGAGCGGGATACTCCAACTTCTCATGGCTCCAGGACCTCCCGATCACAGGGATCAAGATCGACCGCCGCTTCGTCTCGACGCTCGATTCCGACGACAGTCGCAGCGCTGCCATCGTGCAGGGCCTGGTCAACCTCGGGCACTCGCTGAACCTGTCCGTGGTGGCAGAGGGAGTAGAGACTTCGGAACAGGCTGGTGCGCTCCAGGCCATCGGCTGCGAGTCGGTGCAGGGGTTCTTCTACGGCTACCCGGTGGCGGCCGACAAGCTCTGGGACACGTTCGGATCCGTTCGCCCCGACGCGCTGAACGGCGTGGTCCAGTAGTAGCTGCGGCCCCGCGCGGATCAGGCAGGCGACGGCGTCGCCATGCCCCCACCCAAGAGCGCCGGCAGCGCGGTCGCTCGCATCCGCGCCAAGACCCGATCGGTGACCGGGGTGGCATCGGGGTGCACGCCGCCGTTGCCGTCGACATCGGCCCGCCATGCTGCCGAGCGCTGTTCGAACGCGCTCTGATCCTCGAGTTGCACGCAGTCGATGCGGTCATTGGTGACGTCGATCACGATGGTGTCACCCTGTTCGACCAGCGCGATGGGCCCACCGAGGAAGGCTTCCGGCGCGACGTGGCCGATTACCAATCCGACCGACCCGCCGGAGAACCGGGCGTCGGTCATCAATGCGATGGTGATGTCGCGCTCGCGGCACAGGGCCGTGATCCGCGACGTGGGGTCGAGCAGCTCGGGCATGCCCGGCGCACCCCGCGGTCCTTCGTAGCGGATGACCACCATGTCGTTGTCCTCGAAGCTGTCCGGCTGCTGGTCGAGGGCCTCGACCAGGGCTCGCTCGCTGTTGAACACGCGGGCTCGTCCGGTGAACACACCGTCCTGCACGCCGCGTTCGACGCCGGCGACCTTGAGGATGGCGCCTCCCTCCGGAGCCAGGTTTCCCCGTAGCAGGCGAAGCCCGCCGGTGTCCTTGAAGGGCTTGTCGACCGAATAGATGACGTCCTGATCGGGCGGCGGCGGCGCGAGCCGCCCAACCTGCTCGGCCAGGGTCTCGCCCGTGCAGGTGAGCGCCTCTCCGTCGAGGAAGCCCGCGTCCAGGAGCTCCTTGACGATCACTTGCAGGCCGCCCTTGGCATCGACGTCAACCATGGAATAGTCGCCGAAAGGCCGCATGTTGACCAGCACCGGCAACCGCCGAGCCAGGTCGTTGAAGTCGGCCTGGCTGAGCACCTCACCCCACAGGTCGATCCCGGCGGCCCGGGCGATCTCGACGCTGTGCAACGCGACGTTGGTGGAACCGCCCATGGCGATGGCCACCGTCAACGCGTTCCGCAGCGCCGAAGGCGTCACGATGTCCCGCGGCCGTATGCCCCGGCCGGTCATGGCCATGAGGCAGTCGACGAGCTGATCGGGGAACTCGGTGAGCCGGCGCGGATCGTCGGACGGCGGGGCCACCATGTGCAGTGGCTCGAGCCCGAGCACGGCGATGAACGTCTGCATCGTGTTGTACGTGAACATCCCGCCGCAGCTCCCTTGGCCCGGACAGGCGTGCAGCGCATACCGAACACGGACCGCCGCGTCCTGGTCCGCGACCTGGAAGGCCGCCACGATGTCGATGGGCGCGCCGGTCTCGGGGTCGATCCCGGGCCGAATCGGCCCGTCCGACAGGATCACGGCGGGAGTGTCGTTCTCGAGAATGGCGGCGAGCGTCCCGACCGGAGGCTTGTCGCACGCCACCACGGCGACGAGACCGGCAACCTTGTTCGCCACCAGGTGCACGTCGGCCACGTCGTGCACGAGCTCGCGCCCGACGAGGGAGAACCGCATCTCCGGCGTGCCGTTGAGCTGCCCGTCCGACACGCCGAGGGTGAACGCGGGCGGGATCAAGCGGACCGCGAGGTCGTCCTTCGCGATGCGCCGCGACAGCGCGGACTGGATGATCTGCACCTTCTCGGGAACGCCGAGGTAGCACTGGCTGTCGCCGAGGTTTCCGATCACCGCCCACACGGGGTCGTGGATCTTCTCGACGTCCTCACCGAGGAACTCCGCCGTGCCGACGCGCTGCACGTCGCGACCCGGGTTCAAGGACACGAACGTGGACACCGGTTGGTCGCTGCTCATGGGGGCAAAGCATACGGCCGCCCCTGCGCGGGTCAGGCGGGCGTCGGCAACGGCGTCGAGCTCGGGGTGACCTCGATCCCCAGTTTCGGCATCGAACGGTCCATCCAGCCGGGGAGCCACCAGTTGACGGGACCGAGGATCTCCATGATCGACGGGACCAGCACCATGCGGACGAGCGTGGCGTCGACCAGCACGGCGGTCGCCAATCCCAGGCCGAACACCTTCAGGATGTGCAGAGGGTCCTTGATGATGAACGAACCGAAGACGCAGAACATGATCGCGGCTGCCGCGGTGATGATGCGGCCGGTCAGGGCCAGGCCGTCGGCCACCGCGGTCGAGTTGTCACCCGTGCGCAGCCACTCCTCACGGATGCGCGAGAGCAAGAAGACCTCGTAGTCCATCGAGAGGCCGAAGAGGACCACGAACATCGCGACGGGGATCCAGGGGTCGATCGGCCCCTTTTCGCCGATGCCGATGATGCTCCCCGCCCAGCCCCACTGGAACACGGCGACCATGACGCCGTAGGCGGCACCGACGCTCAGCAGGTTCATGATCACCGCTTTCAGCGGCAGGACCAGCGAGCGGAAGACGACCATGAGCAGCAGGAAGGAAAGGATCAGCACGGCGCCGATGACGATGAAGAGGCGGTGGCCCAAGAAGTTGGCGGCGTCGATCGAGGCCGCCGTTTCCCCGCCCACCTGCGCGTTGACGTCCGACCCTCGGACGGCCGGCGGGATCACGTCGGCGCGCAGGCGGTTCACGAGATCGACCGTCTGCGACGCCTGCGGTGACGTCGTCGGGACGACCGCGATGAGAGCGCCGGTGTCGTCCGCGTTGAACTGGGCTGGTGCGGTGAACGCGACGCCCGGGACACCCGAGGAGAGCGCGTGGTCGAGCTGCTGCACCGTCGGCACGTCGGAAGGCCCGCCCATGGCGACCGCCACGATGAGCGGACCGTTGAACCCGGGGCCGAATCCTTGGGCCAGGAGGTCGTAGGCCTGGCGCGTCGTCAGGTTCGAAGGGTCGTTGCCGGCGTCGGTGAACTGGAGGCGCATGCTGAACAACGGGAGGGCGAGGGCCACGAGAACGAGCACCGCAGCGATGCCGGTGAACCAGGCCCTGCGCTGCACGAACCGGCTCCAGCGGTGCCAGAAGCCGTTCTCGGGCGGAGGCCCGCCATTCTGGAGCAGCCCGGGCACATGCAGCTTGTCGATCACGTTGCCGGCGAACCCCAGCATCGCCGGGAGCAGCGTCAACGCCGCGATCAGGACCATCAGCACAGCAGCGATGCAGGCGGTGGCGAGTCCGATCATGTACGGCTGTTCGATCAGGTAGAGACCGAAGAGCGAGATCACGACCGTGCTGCCGGCGAACATGACGGAACGTCCCGCCGTCATGTGGGCCGTCATCACCGAGTCCCGCGGCGTCCGGCCCTCGAAGATGCCCTGTCGGTATCGGGTGACGATGAAGAGCGCGTAGTCGATGCCCACGCCGAGGCCGATCATGATCGCCATCTCCGGCGAGAAGTTCGGCACGGTGAGCAGGTGCGTGAGCAGCTCCAGCAGGGCGATGCCGATCCCCAGCCCAGCTAGGGCGGTGATCACGGGGAGCCCCATGGCCACCACCGAGCCGAACGCCAGCAGCATGATCAGCAGGGCGGCGGTGATGCCGATGCCCTCGCTCGGTCCCGGTGCCGCGGTCGCCGCCGCTGAGATCGGGCTCCCACCGAGCTCCACCTGGAGCCCATGGGTAGCCGCACCTTGCGCTGCGGAGATCACCGACTTCACCGCACCGGTCGGGATGTCGGCGGTGTCCGTTGTGAACTGGATTTCCGCGTAGGCGATGTTGTCCCTCGGTGCGATCTGGTGTGCGCCTTCTGCCGAGAACGGGCTGGTGACGCCCTGGACATACGGAAGGGGCCGCACCTTGTCGATGACGTCGGTGATCGCCGCCTGGTTGTCCCTGATCGGAGTCGACGTGTGGAAGACGATGTCGGCGGTGTCGCCCGACTTCGACGGGAATCGCTCTTGGAGGATGTTCTGCGACTGCTGCGACGGCGTGTTGCCCGCCGTGAATTTGTTCTTGAACGTCGTGCCCACCGCCACAGAGATGACGGTCACGCCGATGATGGCGACGATCCAGAGGACGAGCACCAGCCGGCGGCGGTCGTAACACCCGGCGGCCAGGCGGCCGAGCGTCGTCACCTCGGTGCGGGGCCGATTGTCCACTCCGCTCACTCGCTTACCGTCCTATGATTCATCACTGATGAGTTTTAACACAGAATTCCCCGTTGGTGAATACCTGCTGACCCGTCATTTCGCGGCGCCCCGGCGGTGAGCGCCGTCGGGCGCCGGCCGGGCAACGCTGACACCCGGGGCGAGATCGTCGAGGCGGCCAAACGCGTCTTCGCAACGCAAGGCTACGACGGCACCAGCCTGCGCGGGGTCGCCCGCGAGGCAGGCGTCGACCCCGCCCTGGTGCACCACTATTTCGACGGCAAGGCCAGCCTCTTCGTCGCGGCAATGGCCCTGCCGTTCGACCCGCGGCAGGTGAAGGAACAAGCCGGAGCTCAGCCGTATTCGGGGTCCCGCACGATCGAGAATTTCCTCACCATGTGGGACCGAGCCGAGGGCACCGGGTCGTCGTTCGCCTCGTGCCTCTCGGCCATGGCCGCGTCGAGCAACGTGGCCGATGCCATACGCGAATTCGTCAACGAGCGCGTCTGGAGCGTGCTCCAGCGCAACGAAGGCGAGACGGAGGCGGTGATGCGGCGGCGCACCGCGATGGTCTCGTCGCAGCTCATGGGCCTGGCCTTTGCTCGCTACATACTCCGCGTCCCGCCGATGTCGACCGCCTCGCCCAAGCTGATTGGGCGCTGGGTGGGTCCGACGCTCGACCGCTACGTGAATGAGCCTCTCGAGTCCTAACCGCGACGGCCGCGCAGTTCGGCCGCCACGTCCTTCCCGTTCGCCTTCTTGGCCGTGGCCTCCATCACCTTGCCGGTGAAGAAGCCCATGAGCTTGTCGTCTCCGTCGAGGAAGCGCGCCCACTCGTCGGGGTTGGCGGCGACGACCTCGTCGACCACGGCGGCCAACGAGTCGGCGCCCATGGCTTCGAACCCCATCTCCTTCGCGACCGCAGCGGGATCTCCCCCACCCTGCTCGAGGAGCGCCGACAGCACCGCCTTGGACTGCGTCGCGGAGAGCTTCCCGCCGGCCTCCGTGGTCACCAGTGCAGCGAACGCACCGGAGTCGAGCCGCAATCCGGCGTCGCTCTGCGCGGCGACCTCGTTGGCCGCTCGCACCAGAGCCAGCGAGGCAGGGGCTCCCGCGTCGGACGCCGCCTTCACCAACCCGTCGAGACCCAGTTCGACGACGGCGTTGATCTGATCGACCTCGGCGGGGCTGGGATCACCGCCCAGCAATGTCACCAAAGCGACGCGCCGGTCGGCCGGCATCGGACCGAGCGAACCCCGTACCCGGTCGCGCCATGCGACATCGGGCGCCAACGGCACCAGGTCGGGCTCCGGGAAGTAGCGGTAGTCGTTCGCCTCTTCCTTGGACCGCAGCGCCTCGGTACGCCCGGCCGCCTCATCCCAGTGGCGCGTCTCCTGGGTGACCACGCCGCCGCTCTCGATGAGCGCGATCTGGCGGGACACCTCGTAGTCGATCGCTCGGCCGAGTGAACGCATGGAGTTCAGGTTCTTGATCTCGCAGCGGGTACCGAACTCGTGGCTGCCGACCGGACGGACCGAGACGTTGGCGTCGACCCGCATCGAGCCCTCTTCCATCCGGCCGTCCGATGCCCCTGTCGCGACGAGGATCCCGCGCAACTCCTGCGCATACGCCCGCGCCTGCGCCGACGTGCGCATGTCGGGTTCACTGACGATCTCGACCAGCGGCACGCCCGAGCGGTTGTAGTCGACCAGCGCGTGGAGGGCCGCGTTGATCCGGCCGGTCGCGCCGACATGGGTGAGCTTGCCGGTGTCCTCCTCCATGTGCGCCCGCGTCACGCCCACCCTGAACCCGTCGGGCAGATCCAGCCAGCCCTCCGCGTTCAGCGGCAGGTCGTACTGGCTGATCTGATAATCCTTGGCCTGGTCGGGATAGAAGTAGTTCTTGCGTGCGAACACCGAGGGACGGATATCGCAGTGCAGAGCCGCACCGATCCGCATGGCGAACTCGACCGCCTGCTCGTTGAGCACCGGCAACGAGCCCGGGAGCCCCAGGCAGGTCGGACAGATGTTGACGTTGGGCTCGTCGCCGAACGCGTTCCGGCACCCGCAGAAGAGCTTTGTCTTCGTCGCCAGCTCGCAGTGCACCTCGAGCCCGATCACGGTCTCCCATTCGCTCATGGCGCGTGTGCCTCTACGACGCGGGCGACTCGGAACAGGAGGGCCTCACCCAACGCGGGCGCCAGCACCTGCACGCCGACGGGCAAACCGTCTTGGCCCGTGCCGAAGGGCACCGAGATCGCCGGATGCCCTGAGAGATTGGACGGAATCGTGCAGACGTCGTTCATGTACATCGCCATCGGGTCGTCGACCTTCGCCCCGAGGTCGAACGCCGTTGTCGGCGCCGTCGCCCCGAGCAGGACGTCGTAGGACTCGTAGGCGCGGTCGAACGCGCCCATGACGAGCGTCCGCACGCGCTGCGCCTGGGCGTAGTAGGCGTCGTAGTACCCGGCGGACAGGGCGTAGGTCCCGAGCATGATCCGGCGCTTCACCTCGGCTCCGAACCCGGCGGTACGCGTGGACGTGTTCATCGCCTCAACGTCGTCGCCGTCCACCCGTAGTCCGTAGCGCACGCCGTCGTAGCGGGCGAGGTTTGAGGACGCCTCGGCCGGCGCGATGAGGTAGTACGCGGAGAGGCCGTAAGAGAACTCGGGCACGGAGACCTCCTCCACCTTCGCCCCGGCGCCGGCCAGCGCGTCGGCGGCCTCCTGCACCCGCGCCACGACGTCCGCCGCGCACCCCTCGACGAGGTCGCGACACAACCCGATCCGGAGCCCCTCGACGCCTTCGTTGAGGCCCGGCCGCGCCGGCTCGGCCACCGACGGCAGCGATGTGCTGTCCATCGGGTCCGGCCCGGCGATGACGTCGTAGAGAACCGCTGCGTCCTCGACCGTGGTAGCAAAGGGCCCGATCTGATCGAGCGAGCTCGCGAACGCGACCAGCCCGTAGCGCGAGACCCGGCCGTAGGTGGGCTTCATCCCGACGACGCCGCAGAGCGCGGCCGGCTGCCGGATGGAGCCGCCCGTGTCCGAGCCCAGGGCGAGTGGGGCGAAGCCGGCGGCTACCGCGGCCGCCGAGCCTCCGCTGCTGCCCCCGGGGACCTTCTCGGTGCAACGAGGATTACGCGTCGGGCCGAAGGCGGAGTTCTCGGTCGACGACCCCATCGCGAACTCGTCCATATTCGTCTTGCCCAGGGCGATAGCGCCCGCCCGACGCAAGGCCTCGACGACGGTCGCGTCGTAGGGCGGTCGCCACCCCTCCAGAATCCGCGACCCGCACGTCGTCGCGAAGCCGCGCGTGCACAGGTTGTCCTTCAGCGCTACCGGCACCCCGGCCAACGGCCCCGGGTCGCGACCAGCGGCAATGGCCGCGTCGATCGCCTCGGCCTGCGCCCTTGCCTCTTCCGTCATCACGTCGAGAAAAGAATGGAAGCGATCGTCGTCCGCCGCGACTGCGGCCAGAGCCTCGTCGATGGCGTCGCGGGCCGAGCGTCCGCCGGAGCGCACCGCAGCGGCCAGCGCGACCGCCGTCGTCGTCACGGGGCTTCCCCGCCAATGCGTGGCACTCGGAAGCGATGGTCCTCCACAGCGGGTGCGACCGCCAGGACCTCGTCGCGGTCGAGGCTCGGACGCGGCTCGTCCGCCCGCAGCACGTTCTCGAGCGCGATGGGATGCGACGAAGGCGCCAGGTGCGAGAGGTCGAGCGACGCAACGTCCGCCGCGTGGTCCAGCACCGTGCGCAGCTGGGCCGTGAAGAGGTCGACCTCCTCCTCGGTCAGGTTCAGGCGGGCCAGGTGCGCGACGTGGACGACGTCGTCCCGGCTGAGCGAGCTCGGGGCCTTGTTGTCGCTCACGGACGGGGAGCGACCAGCACGCCGCTGAGAAATTCGACGGTGCGTGCCTCGATCTCGTCCTTGTCGTAGTCGAGCGTCGCGACGTGGTAGCTCCGTTCGAGCACGACCTGCTCGACAGGCCCTTTCACCCGCTCCATGAGCACGTCACTCGACTTGGGGTCGACGACGTGGTCCTGCCTGCTCGTGAACAGCAACACCGGGCAGGTCACCGAGCCGAGCTTGGCCTCGACCTCCTCGACGCCCTCGAAGAGGGAGAGCGAAGCCCGCAGCGGCAGATCGGGGTAAGCAGACTCGACCGATCCTTCCAGGGCGATGTCCGAGCCGATGCCCGGAGCGATCTCGTCGCCGCCCTCGATCATCGCCTCGATGAACCCGGTCGTTGCTGCGTCGGGAGGGGTCACCAGCGGGTTCACCACCGACAACGCCGCCACCTCTGGGTGGTGCTCCGCCAGCCAGACGGCCAGGCTGCCGCCCATCGACAGCCCGACGATGGCCACTGCGTCGCAGCGGGCCGCCAACGCGGTGAACGCGTC
>DATHPK010000309.1:0-14557 GCA_035483935.1 Acidimicrobiales bacterium | reverse complement strand
GGCGACATCGGTGTCGTCGTGGGCGGGACCGGGAGCTATGGGCCCTACCTCGCCGACGGGCTCTCGGCCACGGGCGTCGGGGCCGAACTGAACGACCCGCAGGACATCGCGTTGGGGCCGACCGGAGCTTTGGTGCTGAGCGACGGGTTCATGCACGTCATCCGGGTCGTGCCCGCACGGTCCGGTCCGCTCTTCGGCCGGATGATGACAGCGGGCGACCTGTACACGGTGGCGGGTGCGCTGCCCGTGGAGACCGCCGAGGGAGCCGGAGACGGGACGCGTTGGGTGACCACACACATGGGCACGCCCACGGGTGTCACGGTCAACCCGGCAGGCTCGGTCGTCTATTGCGACGCCGCGAGCGGCGCCGTGGTGCGGCTCGGATGAGCGCCGGGCGTCCCTCGTTCGGCCGCCGCGCCTTCTTGGGTTCGGGCGTCGCCCTGTCCGCGGGGGCGGCCGCCGCCACCGCGCCGGGCGCAACGGGCCGGGACGCGGTCAGCGGTGCGGTCCTGCGGACCGGCGCCGAGGACGTGGTCGGTGTTGCGGCAGTCCCGCGCGGGACGTTGCAAGCCGGTTCCCTCACGGTCAACGGCCTCGAAACCGCCGTGGGGATCGATCCGGACGATTGCCAGTTCGCCTGGACGTTGCGCTCGGGCGGGCGCGGGGCCATGCAGAACGGATACCGGATCGTGGTCCGCAGGACCGACCCCGGACGGGTGGGCCCGGTCTGGGACAGCGGCACCGTACTGAGTGCCCAACAGGCATTCGTGCCCTACGGCGGACCGGCCCTCGACGGCGATGCCGCCTACGCGTGGACCGTGCAGGCGCGGGGATACGGGCCTCGATGGGGTCCCGTGTCCGCACCCATGCCGTTCACCACGGCGCTGCGGGAGGCGAACTGGACGGCGCAATGGCTCGAACCAGCCGGCACATCGCCACAACCCGACCGCGTCACCTATCTGCGCACGGAAGTGACACCACCGGCCGGTGCGGTGCACCGCGCGACGGCGTACGTGTCGGCGGCACACACCTACCGGCTGTACGTGAACGGCGAGGCCCTCGACGCCTGGCCGAGCTTTTCCTACCCCGACGAGCAGTACACGCGGGCCGTCGACATCTCGCGGGTCATTCGTTCCGGTGGACCGAACGCGCTGGGCATCCTGCATCGTTGGTACGGCGGTGGGCAGGGGCGCCCGACCTCCGCACCGGGCCTCTTGTGCCAGGTAACGATGTGGTACAGCGACGGGCGCCACGTCACGTACGGCACCGACGGCACGTGGCGCGAGCTGCCTGGCGAGTGGCTCCCGTCGCCGCAACGCAACTCCGACGGCGGCGATTTCGTCGAGTGGGTCGACGGGCGTGCACACCCCCAGGGTTGGTCCGAGCCCGGTTTCGACGACAGCGCCTGGGCCAGGGCGACGCCGCTCGGGCCGACCGGCACGGCACCGTTCACTGCGTTGTACGCGCAGCGCACCCGGATACAGGAGCAGCACGTGTTTCCGGTACGCGTGCACATGCTGCCGAGCGGTGCCGTGGTGGCCGACTTCGGAGCCGTGTACGCGGCGCGCCCGCTCGTGCGGTTCAGCGGAGGCGATCCCGGCCGCACGGTCACGGGACGCGTGGGCTACCTGCTCGACCCCGATGGTCAGGTCTCGACTCTGCACGGGACGCAGGGGACGAACCTCTCCTTCTCCTACATCCTGGGAGCGGGCCCCCAGGCCTTCGAGGGATTCACCTACTTCGGCTTCCGGTACCTCCAGGTCGACAACCCCGGGCCGAATCTCGCAACGAACCCGTTCGTGGCGATAGCCCGCCATGCGGCTATGCCCGACATACCCATGGCCAGCTTCTCGTCGGGTGATCGCATGCTCGATGCCGTGTGGAAGCTGACCGCCCACTCATGTCTGTACTGCAGCCAGGAGCAGTTCATCGACACCCCGACCCGGGAGAAGGGACAGTTCGTCTGGGACGCCGCGAACGAGTCGGAAGGCGTGATGCGCGCCTACGGCGATCAGAACCTCACCTGGCAGGGGTTGCGCGACGTCATGCGCGGGCAGCGGCGTTACTGGCCCGACGGCCGCGTGAATGCCGTGTACCCGAACGACGACGGGGCGCGCTTCTTCGGCACATTCACCGCCCGTTACCCCGAATGGCTGTGGCGCTACTACGCCTCCACCGGCGACCGGGCGACAGCCATCCTCTTCTATCCGTCCGTGAGCAAGGTCGCCGACTGGCTCTGGTCGGCTCGCCAAGCGGGTGACGGTCTCCTCTACGGACTGGCCGACCAGAGCAACGGCGACCCCGTCTACGGATACGACCTCTCGGTGGCCGCCGACACGGCGAGCAACGTCCTCGCGGTCAATGCGTTCGACCGGGTGTCGCAATTGGCATCGGTGGCAGGCGATACGGCGGGGACATCGCTCTGGCAGGGCCGGGCGGCGGAGTTGGCGGCGGCCGTCAATGCCACACTTCGGCGCGCGGACGGCGTGTACATCGACGGCCTGCTGCCGAACGGTTCCCAGAGCAGTTCCGCCTCGCAGGAGGCGAACGCCCTCGCCCTCGCCTACGGCGTGGTGCCCGCGGCGGACAGCACCCGGGTCGGCGCGTACGTCGCCGGACTCGGCGTACATCTCGGGCCGAATCACGGCCTCGAGCTCCTGCGCGGACTGACCGCAGCCGGCATGCCCGATGCGGTGGTGCGGACGCTGACCGACAGATCTGTCCCGGGATGGGCCCAGATCGTCGCCGCCGGTGGGACCTTCACCTGGGAGGTCTGGTCCCCGAGCGACCTCATCGGCGACTCCATGTCGCACGGCTGGGGCTCGTCCGCGCTCGTCGCGATGCAAGAGACGCTGCTGGGCGTCTCTTTTCGCGCGCCCAACCCCGATGGGACCCTGCGCCTCACGGTGGCGCCGCCACTGCGGGGGCTGCCCCGGGCGTCGGGGACCGTGCCCACGACTGCGGGCACCGTCTCGGTCGACTGGCACCGGAGCGGCCGGGCCACGGCGCTCGATCTGACGATGCCACCGAACCTGACCGCGCTCGTACAGCTTCCGGCCACATCGGCGTCCAGCGTGCGTGAGGGCGGCGTCGCGGCCGGCAAGGCGTCCGGCGTCTCGGTCTATTCGGTCGCCGGCGGCGTCGCGGTGCTGGAGGTCGGCAGCGGGAGCTACCGCTTCACAAGCAGTTGACCTCCCCCGCTACGAGGTGCAGGTCGTGCCTGAGGGCGGCGCCACGCCGCTCACGAAGTACGTCTGCACATAGCCCCTGACGCAGGAACTGTAGAAATACGACACATGGTCGACGCCGTCGCGTGTCAGCAGGACGCCGTGTTGCAGCTCGTGGGAGACGTTGACGGCCCACTGATACGGCGTGGCCGGGTCGGCCGTCGTGCCGACCACCATGATGGGCGGCGCACCGACCGCGGCGACCGGACCGACGAGTCGTGTGGGCGGAGCGGGCCAGACCGCGCACGAGGCTTCGCCCCAGGCGAGCAGGGGGCCGAACACAGGCGCCGACACCCCGAAGAGACCGGCGAGATAGCCGTACGCGCCAAGGTCCTTCGACACCGGGTGATCGAGACAGTCGATGGCCAAAGCCGCATCGGCGCCGTTGGACGACCCGTTCTTGTTGTAGTTGTCCGCCATCGAGACGACCTGGGCGCCGTCCCCGGCGGCGTCGGCCGCGAGCGCGTCGCCGAGCTCGGGCCAGTCGACCCGTGAGTACAAGCCTGCCAACAGCGCGTCGTAGAGCTCGCCGGCACCGGCCGTACGACCGTTGCCGGCGGGGACCGGGGTCGCCGCACTCGAGGCGATCTGCGCCAGGAGCGTGCTCGTCGGATCGGTCCCCGTATGCCAGGGGCAGGCGTTCGTGCCGGCGCACCAGGAGAAGAAGGACTGCAGCGAGTCCTCGAAGCCGTTGGCCTGGCCCTGGGTGATCTGGTCGAAGCTCAACGCAGGGTCGATCACGCTGTCGAGCACCATGGCGCGCACATGGGCCGGGAACATGGACGCGTACGTGAGGCCGAGGAGCGATCCGTACGACTGGCCCATGTACGTGAGCCCGCTGTCACCGAGTGCGATCCGCAGCCGCTCCAGGTCGCGGGCGGCGTCGACCGATCCGATGTAGGGCAGCACCGCGCCGCTGGCCTTCTCGCAGCTCGCCGCGTACTGGCGGTAGCCGGCGAACGTGGTCGCCTGTGCGCTGGGGCTGGTCGGCACGGGGTCGGGTAGGGCCGAGGGCGCTGCTCCGGCCCTCTCGCCACAGGTCACAGGGTCGCTGCGACCGACACCCCTGGGGTCGAACATGACGATGTCGAAGTCGTCGAGCAGGCCCGGGGTGAGCGCGCTCAGTTCGTTGGCCATGTCGTCGACGCCGGAGACGCCGGGACCGCCCGGGTCGATCACCAGCGACCCGATCCGGTCCGCCGGGACCTCCGCGGGGTGGCGGGCCACCGCCATGGAGATCGTCTGGCCGTTGCCGGGGTCGGCGTAGTCGAGGGGCACGACGAGGGTCCCGCACTGGAGGCCGCCGTTGCACGGCGTCCAGACGACCGGCGTGATCGGCGGCTCGGTCACGGTGACCGTCCTCGTGGTGCTGGTGGTCGCCGTCGCCGCGTGCGGGTGCCGGGCATGGCCGGCCGCCGAGCGGTCGCCCGGAATCGAGGAGCACGCGGCTGCGGTGATAACACCGCCGAGCAGCGCCGCGGCGAGGCCCAAACGGACGGGCGCCCTCACCGGGCCAGGTTCCCACGTCCGTCGCCGGTGTCAGGGGCAGCCGACAGGGTCATCGGGCAGCGATCGCCGAAGTGAGCGTGGGCGGTGAGCATCGTCTTCAGCGGGCTTCGACTGCGCCGCGTCCGTGGACCCGTCGCGAGCTGTTTGTCGGCATCCCCGTCTGCCCGTTAACACCTGACCGAGCATCCCCCGTTTGGGCGTTAACGCCTGAGAAAATGGGCGTACCTGTCGGATTCTGAGGGGTACCCCAAATGAATATCTTCGTGAAGGTCCGCGCGGTCGGCGTGGCGGCGGTTCTAGGAGCGACTGTGGGCTTCGGTTCTGTCACCGTGGTGATGGTGGCGCCCGCCGAGGCCGCAATTACCTGCAATGCGTCTCCGCAGCCAGGGGTGGACTACTACCACTGCAATCTCGCGGGTGCGGATTTCTCCGGTGCCGACCTCGCGGGAGCCGACTTTCAGGGCGCCACGGTGACGGGGGCAAACCTGCAGGATGCGACCCTCACCGGCACCATCCTGACCGGCGCCAACTTTGCCGGTTCCGACTTTACCGGTGCCGACCTCGCCAATTCCTTCGGCCAGAGGGCCGATTTCTCCAACGCCAACTTCACCGACGCCGACCTCGATGGCGACACCTTCACCCGTGCCAACTTCTCAGGGGCCACGTTCTCGGGTGCGACGTTCTCGGGGACCATCATCCAGGCTGCGGATCTGGCCGGAGCGCAGCTGTCCGGAGCGGTCCTGGCGGGTGTAAACGGTCAGGTGACCGGGACCCCCGCGTCGATCCCCGTCGGCTGGGTCTTCTTCAACGGGTACCTCGTCGGAGCCGGAGCGAACCTGCGGGGGGCGAACCTGATCGGTGGCAACATGCCCGGGATCAATCTCTCGGGCGCCAACGTGAGCGAGGCGAAGTTCACCGGTGACGACCTCACCGGCGCCCTCTTCACCGGCACCTCCCTCTTCGACACGGGCTTCGAGAATGCCAACCTGACCGACGCCGACTTCTCCGGTGACAATCTCGACGGCTCCAACCTCACCGGCGCCGACCTTGCGGGGACCAATTTCGTCGACGCCAACCTGGAGAACGCCACGCTGTTCGAGGCCACCGGCGTCTCGACAACCGATGTGACCGGCGTCACCTGGCTCGACACCACCTGCCCCGACGGCACGAACAGCAACTTCGACGGCGGCACCTGCCTCGGACACGGTTTCTCCTTGTTGTCGCCGCCGCTCCTGCTGTCCATGTCGACCACCTCGTCCGGCTACGGGGCAGCGGGTCAGACCATCCCCTACAGCTACCTGGTGACCAACCCTGGGACCCTGACCATGACCGGAGTCGCCGTCAGCGATGCTCTCGTGCCGACCGTGACGTGTCCCTTCAGCACCCTCGCCGGCGGGGCAGCCGAGACCTGCACCGGGATGTACACGGTGACCCAGACGGACGTGGACGCCGGGTCGGTGACCAACACCGCGACGGCGTCGGGGACCAACCCGCAGGACGTCGTGGTCACCTCGGCCCCGTCCCCGGTCACGGTGCTGGCCAGCTTGGCGACCTCGTCGATCAGCCTGACCAAGTCGACCACCTCGACCGGCTACAACGCAGCGGGTCAGACCATCCCCTACAGCTACCTGGTGGCCAACACCGGGACCACCACGCTCGTCGACGTTGGAGTCAGCGACGACCTGGTGCCCACCGTGAGCTGCACTTCGGGCACCTTGGCCCCCGGAGCGGCCGAGACCTGCGGCGGGACCTACACGGTGACCCTGGCGGACATGGTCGCCGGGTCGGTGACCAACGTCGCCACCGCCTCGGGGACCAACCCGCAGGACGTCGTGGTCACCTCGGCACCGTCCTCGGTCACGGTTGTGGCCGCCGATTGCGATCCTCCGGTCGTGACCAGCGAACCTTCGGTCACCGCGGTGGTGGGGAGCCCGTTCCACTTCACGGTGACGACCTGCAGCACTGCGGTCCCGAGAATCAGGGGTTTCGAGCTGCCACAAGGTCTCCGGTTGGTCGACAACCACAACGGAACGGCGACGATTTCGGGAACTCCCTGGGTCAAAGACCTGTCCCAGAACTGGGCGACCATCCGGGTCATCGTCAAAGGCCAGCCGAAGGGCAATCAGGTACTCCACTTCACCATGGACCAAGCCCCGACATTCAGGTCCAGCGCGAAGTACACGGCGACGGCCGGGGTCGCCTTCTCGTTCCCCGTCCTCACCGTGTACGGCAACCCGCTGCCCACGATCACGACCTCCACCCTGCCGGGCGGGGTGAACTTCACCGACAACGGAGACGGCACGGCCACCCTCACCGGGGAACCAGGACCCACGGCCGGAGGCGCCTACCCGATCACGATCACCGCCACCAACGGGGTCGGGCCACCCGTCAACCAGGCCTTCGTCCTGACCGTCTATCAGGCACCGGCGATCACGAGTGTTGCCAGCGACACCGTTACCGGTGGTGTGGCCATGACGCCATTTGCCGTGACCGATGCCGGCTACCCGGCTCCAACGATTCGGGCGTCGGGGCTCCCGTCCGGGGTATCGATCGATGCGGGCATCATCGAGGGAACTCCCAAAGCGACCGCGGGGAGGACCTACCCGGTCAAGATCACCGCCACGAGCAAGGCCGGGACCGCCACCCAAGATTTCGAGCTCATCGTTTCGCCTTAGACCGACCGGGGTCTCTCCCGGCTGGCGCTCATGCCGGCCAAGCACTCTTCTGAGCCGGGACGTTGGATGCCGCGGACCTCTGAGGGCTCGCCGTGACGTTGGCGGCCGCCTTCCGGTCCGCCACCCCCAAAACGGCTTCGGCCTGACCCTGGCTAGGGTCGAGCCACCTGTTGGAGGCCGATGCGCACGTGGAGCGACAGATGATGAACCCCACCGATGCCCCTGTCGCAGGGGCCCCGCGAACTTGATGGCCGAGGACTCCAGGTCCGGCGCCCACCGGATCGCCGTCGAAGAGGCCGCGCCCGGCGTCCGTGTGATCGCCTTCGACCGGCCGGACCTGCGCAATGCCTTCGACACCGCCATGTACCTCGAGCTCACCGCGGCCCTGCGCGCCGCCGACGCCGACGACGCTGTCGGGGCCGTCGTGCTGACCGGACGGGGTAGCGCCTTCACGTCGGGGCAGGACCTGGGGGAGATGGCCGCCATCGCCACCGGAACGGCCGTTGAGGGCGCCGGGCAGGGCTTCATCGGGCTGCTCGACTGCCTCACGCAACTGTCCGTGCCGCTCCTCGCCGCGGTCAACGGGGTCGCGGTCGGCCTCGGCTTCACCCTTCTCGCCCACTGCGACCTCGTCCTGGTCGCGGCCGACGCCCGTCTGCGTGTGCCCTTTGCCGAGCTCGGAGTCCCGGCCGAGGCGGCCAGCAGCCTCTTGTTCCCGGCCACCATGGGCTGGCAGCACGCGGCACGGATCCTCCTCACCTCCGACTGGGTCGGCGCAGACGAGCTGGTCTCCCTCGGCCTCGCCCTGCGGACGTGCGAGCCCGGGGCGGTCCTCGGCGAGACGGTCGAGCTGGCGGCCCGGGTGGCGGCCCACCCGCGCCGCGCCACCCGTGCCATCACGTCGCTCATGCGAGCCGCCCGCCGCGACGCCGTCCTCGAGGCCAACCGCCGCGAGCAGGGGGCATTCGGCCAATTGCTCGGCGGTGCCGCACAGCAGGGGGCGCTCGCGGACTTCGCCCTCAAGTCCGACTGACCGTGCGCCTCGGCATCACCGCCGCCCTGACCGACCTGGACGTCGCGCCGGACCGCATGGCCGCCGCCGCCGAGGCCCGCGGATTCGATTCGTTCTGGGTGCCCGAGCACACGCATCTCCCCGTCGGCGAGGACGTGCCGCCCGCGCTGGTGCAGGGGGTGCGCCTCGACGACTACAAGCGTTGTCTCGATCCGATCGTGGCCCTCTCGGGAGCGGCCGCCGTGACCAGCAGCATCGGGCTCGGCACCGGCATCCTCCTGGCGGCCCAGCACGACCCCATCGTCCTGGCCAAGCAGGTGGCCACGCTCGACCACCTCTCCAAGGGCCGCGTGACGCTCGGCGTCGGATTCGGATGGAACGTCAGCGAGGCCCGGGACCATGGCGTCGATCCCGGACGGCGCTGGCACGTCGTCCGGGAACATCTCGCCGCCATGGAAGCCCTGTGGTCGCAGGAACAGGCCGAGTACCACGGCGAGTTCGTCGACTTCGGGCCTTCCTGGTCCTGGCCCAAGCCGGTGCAGCAGCCGCGGGTGCGCACCCTGGTCGGCGGCGGCGCCCGCGAGTCCGTCTTCAGCGCCATCGTCACGTACGCAGACGGCTGGATCCCGATCGGCGGCGGCGGCCTCACCGAGGCCCTGCCCCGCCTGCGGGCTCTGGCCGAGAAGGCGGGCCGCGACCCGGCCGCGCTGGACGTCGTCCCCTTCGGCACCATCGCCGACCAGGCCAAGCTCGAGCACTACGCCCGGCTGGGCATCGACGAGGTCGTCCTGCGGGTCACGGCCGGCGCCGAGGACGACGTCCTCACCCAGCTGGACACCTTGGCCCCCCTCGTCCCCTTCGCGGCCACACTGGAGCGACCATGACCGACCTCATCGAAGACACGACCCCGCGTCGCGGCAGCACGACGCCGCTGCCAAGGATCGTCAGTGTGGACGACCACATCGTGGAGCCGGCGCACCTGTGGCAGACCTGGCTGCCGGTGCGCTTCAAAGACCGGGGACCGAAGGTTGAGAGGCGCGGCATCGGCGAGATGGAGCACATCGGAGGCGGTACGTACCGCCAGACGTTCGACCCCGACGGTCCCATGGCTGACTGCTGGGTCTACGAGGACCTCGTCTACATCAACAAGCGCCACGTCGCCGCCGTCGGCTTCGACCGCGACGACATGACCATGTCGCCGATCACCTACGACGAGATGCGCCCAGGCTGTTACGAGCCGAGGGCCCGCATCGCCGACAACGAGGCCAACTGGGTAGAGGCCAGCCTGTGCTTCCCGACCTTCCCGCGTTTCTGCGGCCAGACGTTCCTGGAGGCGAAGGACCGGGAGCTCGCCGAGGCCTGCGTCACCGCGTACAACGACTTCATGGTCGAGGAGTGGTGCGGCGACAGCGGCGGGAAGCTGCTCCCGCTCTGCATCATCCCGCTCTGGGACGCCGGCCTGGCGGCGGCCGAGGTCCGGCGCAACGCCGCCCGCGGCGTGCGCGCCGTGTGTTTCAGCGAGATCCCTCCCCACCTGGGACTGCCGAGCATCCACGGCGGCTACTGGGACCCCTTCTTCACCTCCTGTGAGGAGACGGGCACCGTCGTCTGCATGCACATCGGGTCGTCGTCGAGGATGCCGGCGACCTCGGCCGATGCACCGGTCGCGGTGGCGGCCACGCTGAGCTTCGGCAATGCCATGGCGTCGCTGACGGATTTCCTCTTCTCCGGCGTCCTCGTGCGCTTCCCCCGCCTGCGCCTGGCGTACTCGGAGGGACAGATCGGCTGGCTGCCCTACATCCTCGAGCGGGCCGACGACGTGTGGCGCGAGCACCGGGCGTGGGGCGGCGTGAAGGACATCGTGCCGGAGCCGCCCTCCACCTACTTCCACCGGCAGGTCTACGGCTGCTTCTTCCGCGACCAGCACGGTCTCGACTCGCTGGGAGTCATCGGCGCGGACCGCATCACGTTCGAGACGGACTACCCGCACACCGACTCCACCTGGCCCGACACGCGCAGCGTGGCCGAGCAGATGGTGCAGCACCTGAGCGACGACGACGTCTACGCCATCATGCGCGGCAACGCCATCGAGATGCTCGGCCTCGACCTCGCGTGAAGCTGGGCGACGTCGTCAACCCCGGGGCGGCGCCCTGGGGCAAGCCGCTCGACGGGGTCCGGGTCCTGGCCCTCGAGCAGATGCAGGCGCTGCCCTATGCCACCCAGCTGCTCGGCCGGCTCGGCGCCGACATCATCAAGGTGGAGGCGCCGGGCACGGGTGACCTGGGCCGCAGTGCGATGCCCAGGATGCTCGACCCCGAGGGCCGCAGCAACGGCGCGACCTTCATGCGCAACAACCTCTCCAAGCGCTCCATGGTGCTCGACCTCAAGCAGCCGGAGGGCCACGAACTCGTACTGCGTCTCGCGCCGCGCTTCGACGTCGTCGCGGAGAACTTCCGGTCCGGCGCGGCCGAACGGCTCGGTGTGGCGTACGACGACATCGCGGCGGTGCACGACCGCGTCGTCTACCTGTCGATCTCGGGCTTCGGGCGTCCCGTGTATCCGGGCGCAGCCGCGTCGCCATACGACGGTTGGCCGGCGCTGGCCGCCATCGTCGAGGCGATGAGCGGCGCCTACGAGTTCAAGCGCCCCGAGGGGCAACCGCCGATCGGCGCGCCGATGGGCGGGCTCGGCGACATCGTGACCGCCCTCTTCGCCGTCATCGGCACCCTCGCGGCGCTTCGCCAGCGCGACCGGACGGGGCGCGCCCAGCGGGTGGATGTGGCCATGCTCGACGCCATGGTGGCCGTGCTCGACGTGGTCCCCAACTTCTGGTCGATGGGCGCGCCGATCGGGACACCCTGGCCAGGCATCCTCCACGGGTTCCGCGCCACGGACGGCTGGTTCATGCTCCAGGTCCTGCGCCCGCACCAGTGGCCCGACGTGGCCCGTGCCATCGGGAAGCCGGAGTGGGTGGACGACCCCCGGTTCGCCACTCCCGAGGGGTGGCTCGAGCACCTCGAGTCCGACATCCGCCCCGCCGTCGAGTCCTGGGCCCACGACAAGACCAAGCGGGCCGCCAGCGAAGCGCTGAACGCCGCCGGCCTCGTGGCCGGTCCCGTCGCCACCGACGACGAGGTCGTGCACGACCCACACCTGGTCGCGCGCCACATGCTCGTCGAGCACCCGAGGACCGACGGGGTGGACCAGCCCGTCCTCATCCCCGGGCTTCCCGTGAAGTTCGGTGACGTCACCGAGGGTCCCGAGTCGCGCGTGCCCTGGCTCGGTGAGCACACCGACGCCGTGCTCGCAACCGAGTTGGGGCTCAGCGGCGACGAGCTGGCCACCCTGCGCGCCAAGGGCGTGATCGGCTGAGCCGCCGTCAGTAACGGGGCAGCGCGACGAAGGCGATGACGTAGGCGAACAGCGCCGCTCCCACCAGGGTGCACGCGTGGAAGACCTCGTGGAAGCCGAAGACGCGGGGCCACGGGTTGGGCCGCTTGCGCGCATACACCAGCGCGCCGACCGTGTACGCCAAGCCGGCCGAGAGCATCAGCCAGAACCCGGCCCACCCCAGGCTGCGGACCAGCTGGGGCGCAACGACGACGGGACACCACCCCACGACCACGTACGGGATGGCGACGACCCACTGCGGCGCGTCGAGCCAGATCTGGCGCAGTGCGATCCCTGCCGCCGCACCCGCCCACGCGAACGTGAGCAGGAACACCTTCGCCCAGCCGCTGAGCGCGAGGCTGGCGACGGCGGTGCTCGTGCCGGCGATGCCGACGAAGATGGCGCTGTGGTCCGCCCGCCGCATGCGGCGCCAGGCCGAGGCCGACCAGCGGATCCGGTGGAACGCCGCACTGACGCCGAACATCGTCAGCATGCCCGCGACGTAGATGGAGAGCGCCGCCTTCGTTCCCGCGTCGGGGCCGGCGGCAATGAGGAAAGGCCCACCGATCAGCCAACCGACGAACGCGACGACGTGCAGCCAACCGCGCAAGAGGGGCCGCTGGCCGCGATTGTCGGCTTGCTTACCCTGCTCGCCCTGCGCCATCACCGTCACGGCAGCGATTCTCCCAGCCGATCCGCCTCTTCGACCTCGCGCCGCGAGATGCCGAGCAGGAAGAGGATCGCGTCGAGGTACGGCACGCTCAGTGCGGTGTCGGCGGCGCGGCGCACCACCGGCTTCGCGTTGAACGCAATGCCGAGACCGGCGGCGGCCAGCATGTCGATGTCGTTGGCGCCGTCGCCGACCGCGATGGTCCGCGCCACCGGCACCCCGGCCGCAGCGGCGAAACGGATCAGCGCCGCCGCCTTGCCGGCCCGGTCCACGATCGGCCCGCGCAGCTCACCCGTCAGGATGCCGCCGTCGAGCACGAGCTCGTTGGCGGCCAGGTGATCGATGCCGAGGTCGTTGACCAGCTCCTCGATCACCTGGGTGAACCCACCGCTCACGACTGCGATCTCGTAGCCGAGCCGCTTCAGCGTGCGCACGAGCGTCCGCGCGCCCGGCGTGAGCAGCATGGCGGCGCGCACCGCCTCGAGGTCGGACTCCTTCAGGCCGGCGAGGAGGCGCACCCGGCGGCGGAGCGCTTCCTCGAAATCGACGTCGCCCGCCATCGCCGCCTCGGTCACGGCGGCCACCTCGGCCCCGCACCCGCACCGCTCGGCGAGCAGGTCGATGACCTCTCCCTGCAGGAGTGTGGAGTCTGCGTCCATCACGATCAGATGTTTGGCCCGGCGGTGCAGACCGGCGCCCTGCACGGCGATATCGACCTCGTGGCGGGCCGCCTCGGCCGCCAGGCGCCGCCGGAGTTCGTCGAGGTCGGCACCCACGACCGTCAGCTCGTAGCTGTGCACGGGGTACAGGGCAAGGCGCACGATGCGCTCGATGTTGCCGTCACACGCCGCCACCGACCCGGCAACGCTCTCGAGGGTGCCGGCACCGATGTCCGGGGCGAGGACCGTCACCAGGTGTCGGTCGGACGCTGCGTCCATTTCGGCTTCGACCAGTGGCTCGACTTGCACGTCGACGCCCGTGTCTTCCAACCCGCGCCTCAGTGAGGTGCGGAGGGCCGCGGCGGCCGTGGGCACCACGGTGACCTCCACGCACAGAAGAAGGCGGCCGTGGACGCGGACCTGTTCGACATCCTCGACGACGACAGCCTCGGTCGCCAGCGTCGCGAACAAGCGGGCGGCGATGCCCGGCCCGTCCTGCCCGCTCACCGTGACGAGGTGGGGAGCGCGAACGTCAGGCGCGCTCACGACAGTGTCAGGTCCTTCTCGTCGACCCACCCCCTGCCTTCGACCCACCGCCGGACGATCCGGGCGGGCACTCCGGCGACGACACAACGGTCCGGCACCTCGCCGCGCACGACCGCTCCCGCCGCGACGACCACATGCTCCCCGATCTGCGTGCCCGGCAGGATCACCGCGTTGGCACCGAGCCAGCTGCCCGAGCCGATGCGCACGGCCGCCTCCGTCGGCCACTGCCGGCCGATCGGCTCCACGGGATCGAGGTAGGTGTGGTTCTGATCGGTGATGTACACGTACGGACCCGTCTGGATGTCGTCGCCGATGACGATCTCCCAGTGACCCACGATGTGCGAGCCGCGTCCGATCAGACACCGGCTCCCGATCGACACGACGGGGTCGGTCGGCATGACCTGACCCGGAGCCATACCCGCGGTGAGGCAGACCCCCGGCCCGACGATGGTCTCCTCGCCGACCTGGATCAGGTGCTCGTTGTAGATGGCGCCCTGGGGGAAGATCAGGCAGGCACCGCGACCCATCTTCCCGAACCGGCGCCCCCGCTCGTCGTCGGGGCCGATGGCCCCCAACTGGCCGGCGGCGTCCCAGGTGGCGCGCACCAGGCGCGACAGCGGCCGGCGCAGCGGTCCGGGGATCGTACGGACCCAGGTCACGCCGGAATGGTAGGGGGTGTCGCCACACACCCCGAGCGGGCGGCGAACTCTGCTGGGTAAGGGCCGTGGGTACACTCCATTCGTGCAGCCGCTCCCTCCGGACGGCGGCTCCGACCCGCCTCTATCCCCCACGCAGCGCCTTCTGAATCGTCGCGAATTCTTACAGCTCTCTGCGTTCGGCGTCGCCGGCCTGGCCGCCGGGACCCGGGT
>DATHPK010000308.1:0-6670 GCA_035483935.1 Acidimicrobiales bacterium | reverse complement strand
CTGGGGTCGCCGTGGCAGGCGGCCGCCGCGTCGTTCGTCACGTTCGCGCTCGGGGCGTTCATCCCGTTGTTCCCGTGGCTGATCGGCTCGGGGACCGCGGCGATCATCGGGTCCGTGGTGCTGGCGGCGTTGGCGGCCGTGGTGGTGGGCATCGTCCTGGCGTCCTTCACCGAGCGCTCGAAGCTGGCCTCGGCGCTGCGGCAGCTGGCGGTGACGGCGGTGGCGGCCGGCGTGACCTACGGCGTGGGCAAGGCGATCGGGACGGGGATCAGCTGACGGCTTCGGGGGCGGCGGTGGCGGTGGTCGTGCGGCGGTAGGAGCGGTCGACGTGGTCGACCTTGAAGCCGAGGCGGCCATAGAGGGCCACGGCGGCCTCGTTGGAGTCGTCCGTGTAGAGCATGCCGACGTGGACGCCCCGATCGGCCATGGAGTTGAGGCCGGCGACGGTCAATGCCCTGCCGAGCCCGCCCCCGTGATGGGCGGGGTCGACGCCGATCACGTAGATCTCGCCGAGGACCGGGGAGCGGGTGCGGTGGATCTTGGTCCAGCAGAAGCCGATCAGGCCCTCGCCGTCGGGGTCGTCCGCCACGAGGAAGCCCTCGAGGTCGACCCAGTCCGCGCCCAGCCGCTCGTGGAGTTGGGCCGGGGTCCACGACCCCTGTTCGGGGTGCCCGGCGAAGGCGCGATTGTTCACCCGTAGCCACGCCTCGTCGTCCTCTCCCGGCACGAACGGGCGCGTCACGAGGGGCCGGGTGGCATCGAGCACGTCGTCCGCCAGGGGGAGGGGCACGCGCATCTGGATCACGTCGCGTTCGGGGGTGAAGCCATATCGCTCGGCCCGCTCGTCGTCGGCCGGGCCGGCCTGCATCGCCCACAGGTGGAGCGGTCCGGTGCCGTCCTGGTCGGCGAGGGCGACGGCGGCGCCGACGAGCTCGGACGCGCGACCGTTGCGGTCTTCGAGGTGGGGGTCGGTGACGACGTGGATCGCCGTCGACCCGTCGCGGGCGGGCGTGAGAAGCGCGAATCCGTTCAGCGTCGCGCCGCTGGTGCTGTCGCTGCGGTCGAGGACGAGGCGCCCTTCGTGGTTCGTGCCGCCGCCGTCGGCGAGCGCGTGGTACTGGGGCTCTGGCAGCGGAGGGTGCTCGTCGGCGGCGTCGGCCCGACGCAACAACGTGGTCACGGCGTCTCGGCGCGGTGCGTCGAGCTCGCTCAGCGCCACGACGTCCATGGCGGCCAACGTAACCCGGTACCTTGAGCTGGTGGCGCGACCGAGGACACCGAAGGGTCGGGCGCGGCTGGTGATGGAACGACTGGCCGAGCTGTATCCAGGCACAGCCAAGGAGCTCTGCGCCCTCGATCACGAGAACGCCTTCGAACTCCTCGAAGCGACGATCCTCTCGGCGCAGTGCACTGACGAACGGGTCAACATGGTGACGCCGGTCCTCTTCGGGAAGTACCCGGAGCCCGCGGCACTGGCGGCGGCCAACCCCGACGACGTCGAGGAGATCATCCGCACGACGGGCTTCTTCCGGTCCAAGACAAAGAACCTGATCGGGATGGCGTCCGCGCTGGTCGAGCGCTACGGCGGCGAGGTGCCGAGCTCACTCGAGGACCTGGTCACGCTGCCCGGCGTCGGTCGCAAGACCGCCAACGTGATCCGCAGCGTTGACTTCGGTCTACCCGGGCTGCCGGTGGACACACACGTGCTCCGTTGCTCGGAGCGGCTCGGTCTCACCGAACAACTCACCCCCAACGAACGGCGCGATGCCGTCAAGGTCGAGCACCAGCTCAACTCGTTCATTCCGGCCGCCGACCGCGGCTCGTTCAGCTTGCGCATGATTCTTCACGGGCGCGAGACCTGCGTTGCCAGAAAACCGCGTTGCGCGACCTGCGCGATGAATGATTTCTGTCCGTATGTGCGTTAACCGTCACCAGGTGGGCCTTTTGGCCCCTTTTCCGGCAATTGCTGTGTCGGGTGCTGAAAAGTCAAACATGTAGCGCTACCATGACGGCTGGAACCGGTTCCCGCCACCTGGTTCCAAAATGAACCGTTGCTGGGATCCGCCTCCTGGCCGGTTCCACCAATGCCGGCCTTCGGGCCGGCATTGGTGCATCCAGAGACGGACCCGTATTTGGTATTACTCCAGGTGCTACCATCGGTTGCATGGTCACCAAACGTTCGGTGTCACTGGACGACGAGGTGGCCGCGTCCGTCGAAGAGGCGGCCAAGCAGGACGGGGTGTCCTTCAGCGCTTGGCTGTCCACCGCGGCCGAGCGCCAACTGCGCGTGCGTCAAGGTCTGCGCGGCGTGGCGGCATGGGAAGGGGAGACGGGCTCCTTGAGCGCGGAGGAGCTGGCCGCCGGTGAGGCACTGCTCGCCCGGCTCCGTTCGGGAGTGTCGGGCGTGGCGTCGCGCGTCCGTCGACGGTGAGCGACAAGCGCCGAGAGGGACTGGTTTACGGGCTGGGCGCCCTCCACGCCGCGGCCCGTGGCGACCGGATGATGTGGGCGCTGCATCGGGCGGCACTGGCCAACGGGATTGTGCCGCTCGTTCCCGCGGTGACCGTGGCCGAGGGCTATCGCACGGAGGCCCGCAACGACCGCATCGCAGAGCTCCTGGCCGGGACCGAGGTCGAGTCCTTCTCCGGGGAGGCCGCCCGGCGCTCCGGTGAGCTGGCGGCACGCTGTGACACGTCGGACCTCAGCACCGTGGCCGTGGTCGAGTTGGCCGAGCGCCGCAACTGCGCCGTGGTGGCCCAACGCCAGCCGGTGCTGCGCACGGCTTCGAACCGGCTCGGTCACGAGCTGGTCCTGTACGCGGTCTAACTCGGCGAGCGCCGACCGGACCCCTGCCCGAACCGTCGGAGCCGTCGGAGCGCGCCGCCGAGCGAACGCTCCACAGCAATGAGCTCGTGCGCCATGTCCTCGTCGCCTCGGGCCAAGGCGCCCTCGGCCATGGCGGTCACGCGCTCGTGCAGCTCCTGGAGCGTGGAGGACAGGGACGAGATCTCGGCGGCGGTCGACATGCCTCGATGATCGCATGCGCGTCCCTCCGTTCGGGCGGTGCGCCCAGGGCACCCCGGTAGCCTTGTGACCTTATGTCCCTCCGTGTGCTGGACCTCCGCGGCATGTCACCGCCGTACGACGCGGCCCTGCCGCGTCCCGACGTGCCCGGCGCCGACGTGCACGACGCGGTCGCCGGCATCCTGGCCGAGGTGCGCGCCGAGGGTGACGCGGCGGTCGTGCGGAGCACGGCGAGTTTCGACGGGGTGGACATCTCCTCGGGACTCCGGGTCCTCGCTGCGGAGATAAAGGAGGCTTCGGAACGGGTCGACGCGGACCTGCGCGACGCCCTCGAGGTCGCCTTCGAGCGGATCGTCGCGTACCACGCGCACGAAGGCACTCCTCCGGGTGAGCACGAACACGACGGGATCACCGTCAGCAACCTGACGCGCGCCGTGGCGCGGGCCGGCATCTATGCCCCCGGGGGCCGGGCGCGCTATCCGTCGACCGTCCTCATGTGCGCCGCACCGGCCCGCGTCGCCGGCGTTGGCAGCATCGCGCTCTGTGTACCACCCGGGGGCGACGGCAGAGTCGACGACGCCACGCTCTGTGCCGCCGCTGTCGCCGGGGTGGACGAGGTCTACCGCATCGGCGGCGCGCAGGCCATCGGCGCGCTGGCCTACGGCACCGAGAGCGTGCCCGCGGTCGACGTTGTGGCCGGGCCCGGCAACGCCTACGTGGCGGAGGCGAAGCGCCAGGTGTCCGGCGTCGTGGGCGTGGCCTCGGCATTCGCCGGGCCGTCGGAGATCGTCGTTGTCGCCGGCCCGGGCGCCCGCGCGGAATTCGCCGCCATCGACCTCGTCGTCCAGGCCGAACACGGCCCCGACGGGCTGGCCTGGCTGGTGACGTGGGACGCCGCTCTGCTCGACGCCGTGTCGGCGGAGGTCGATCACATCGTGGCTGCGTCACCGCGCCGCAGCGACCTCGAGGCGACGCTCGCCGCCGCCGGGATCGCGGTCCTCGTCGACGGCCCGGCGGAGGCGCTGGCCGTGGCCAACACGGTGGCCCCCGAGCACCTCCAGCTGATGGTGGCCGAGCCCGATGCGGACGAATTGTTGGAGCAGGTGCAGAGCGCCGGCGCCGTCTTCATCGGCGACTGGTCTCCGGCCAGCATGGGTGACTACATCGCCGGGCCGAACCACGTCCTCCCGACCAACCGCACCGCGCGCTTCGCGTCAGCGCTCCGTGCCGACGACTTCCGCAAGCACGTGCACGCAGTGCGCGTGTCCCCCGAGGCGCTGCGCGCTTTCGGCCCGAAGGTCGTCGTCCTGGCGGAGACGGAGGGCTTGCCGGCGCACGCCGAGTCGGTGCGCCGCCGCCTGGCCGTGCTGGACGGCGGCGCAGAGGATGCGTCGTGAGCGCGGTGCCGCCGGTGCGTCCGGATCTCCAGCTCTCCGAGGGCTATCACTCGCCCCAGGTGCAGGCCGAAGTGCGCCTGAACACGAATGAGTCGCCGTTCGCGCCGCCCGACGAGTGGCGGAAGGAACTCCTTGCCGCTCTCGAAGAGGTCTCGTTCCACCGTTATCCCGACCGGCCCGCCACCGAGCTGCGTGAAGCCGTCGCGGACCTCCACGGGGTCACGCCGGCCGAGGTGTTCTGTGCGAACGGCTCGAACGAAGTCCTGCAGAGCGTGCTGCTGGCCTTCGGCGGGCCGGGCCGGCGGGCCGTCCTGTTCGAGCCGACCTATGCGCTCCACTCCCACATCGCCCGCATCACCGGCACCGAGGTGGTGGAGGGGTCGCGGGACGACGACTTCCTCATCGAACCGGCCGACGCCACGGCGCTGATCGGCGAGCAGCGTCCCGACGTGACGTTCCTCTGCTCGCCCAACAACCCCACCGGAAGGGCCGAGCCACCGGAGACGGTGGCGGCGGTGACGTCGGCGGCCCCGGGTCTCGTCGTAGTCGACGAGGCGTACGGCCAGTTCTCCCCGTGGACCGCCTTGAGCCTGCGGGGCCCCGCCAACCGGGGCCTCGTCGTCACCCGGACCTTCTCGAAGACCTGGGCCCTGGCCGGGGCGCGCCTCGGCTATCTCGTCGCCGACCCCGCCGTGGTGACGGCCTGCGAGGCGGTGGTGCTGCCGTACCACCTGTCGGCGCAGACCCAGGCGGCCGGGCTCCTTGCGCTCCGCCACGTGGCCGAGATGGAGGCAAGAGTGGCCCGCATCACCGAGGAGCGCGGCCGCGTGGCGGCGGCCCTGGGCGACCTGCCGGTGGACAGCTGGCCCTCCGACGCCAACTTCATCCTGTTCCGCCCCCGCGAGCGCGACGCCGACGAGGTCTGGAGCTCCCTCCTCGCCCACTCGGTCCTGATCCGCAATTGCGCCAGCTGGGAGGGCCTGAGGGGCTGCTTGCGCGTCACCATCGGCACCACCGAGGAGAATGAGCGCTTCCTGCGCGCACTGAAGGAGAGCCTGTGACCGCCGCATCCGGAGCACCCGCCCCCCGGCACGCCCGCCGCGACCGGGCCACGAAGGAGACGACGATCGCCGTGGCGCTGGACCTCGACGGCGCGGGCCGGGCCGAGGTCTCGACGGGCCTGCCCTTCTTCGACCACATGGTCGAGCAGCTCGCCAAGCACGCCGCGTTCGACCTCTCGGTCAAGGCGCAGGGCGATCTCCACATCGATGCGCACCACACCGTCGAGGACGTGGGCATCGTGGTCGGGGGCTGCCTGGCCGAGGCGCTCGGGGACAAGGCGGGCATCCGGCGGTTCGCGTCCATCCTGTTGCCGCTCGACGAGGCACTGATCGAGGTGGCGCTCGACCTCTCGGGCCGTCCGTACCTCGCCTACGGGCTCGACTTCGCGCCGGACACGCCCGGGCTCGGCTCGCCACCCTTCGACCCGCAGCTGGCCGAGGAGTTCTGGCGCGCCTTTGTCACGGCGGCCAACCTGACGCTGCACATCCGGCGCCTCGAGGGGAAGAACACGCACCACATGCTGGAGGCGAGCTTCAAGGGTGTGGCGCGGTGCCTGCGCGACGCCGTGCGCGTCGAGGGAGGTGGCGTCCCGTCGACCAAGGGGAGCCTGTGACGGCGTCGCCGCGCATCGCGGTCCTCGACTACGGCATCGGCAACCTGCGCTCGGCGGAGAAGGCGCTGCAGCACGTCGGTGCGGCCGCGCGGCTCGTGACCGACCCGGCCGACGTCGCGGCAGCGGACGCGGTGGTGCTGCCGGGCGTGGGAGCGTTCGGTGCCTGCGCGCGGGCGTTGCGCGAAAGCGGACTGGAAGGCCCGGCGCGCTCGGCCCTGGCCGACGGCGTGCCCTTCTTCGGCGTGTGCATCGGCTTTCAACTCCTCTATGAGGGGTCGGTGGAGTCGCCGGGCGCCGAGGGTCTCGGTGTGTTCGCCGGTCACGTGGCCGCGTTGCCGGCCGGCGTGAAGCACCCGCAGATGCAGTGGAACCGGTTGGAGACACCTGGCAGCGAGGGCCTCGAGCCCGTCCCGTTGCGCGGGCTGGGCCCACGGCCATGGGTCTACTTCGTGCACTCGTTCGCGCCGCCGGTCGGGGACGAGACGGTGGCCGTCTGTGACTACGGCGGTCCGGTGGCGGCCTTGGCCTGCCGGGGCTTCCTGTGGGGCGCCCAGTTCCACCCGGAGAAGTCGGG
>DATHPK010000307.1:0-22636 GCA_035483935.1 Acidimicrobiales bacterium | reverse complement strand
CGTGGGGCACCCACTCGACCCGGGTCGCCCCCCCGCTCAGCTCGCGTCCCGCCAGCGCTTCGGCCACGACCGGTGCGAACGCGGCCGCCATTCCGGCCATCGTCGCCGTGTCGAAGATTGCCTCGAGATGGGTCTTCCCGTGCTCGCGCGTGAGCAGCCGCGCCAGGTCGTTGGCCTCGGCGAACGCGACCCCGGCCTCCGCCGCGGCCAGGACCGTGGCGGCACGGTCCTCCATGGTGCGTGCCGCCCACGAGGGTTGCGCCCGTCGCGCCACGGCCACGGCGCGGTCGAGCTGCTCGGGCGAGGTCGAGGGTCCTTCGAGCACGACCTCGGCCGGGCGGGCCGGGTTCGTGACCGGGTAGGACCCTGCGGCGCCCGCCTCGACGCCGCCACCGATGACCAGGCCGACGTGGGTCGTGATGTCCTCGACATGTGTGGTCATGCGCACCCCCGTGCCCGGCAAGATCCCTGACGATAGTGTCACCTTTGCGTGGGACCAGTCGAGGAGAAGGAGCACCGGGTCACGCTCCTGCCCGACCCCGAACCACGGGCCGTCCGGGTGCCCGTGATCTCGGTCGACGACCACCTGATCGAGCCGCGTGACCTGTTCGAGGGACGGCTGCCGGCCGCCCTGCAGGACGGGGCGCCGAAGGTGGTCGAGCTCGAAGGTGGCGCCGAGACCTGGGTCTTCGAGGGCAATCTCTACCCGAACATCGGGCTGAACGCGGTGGTCGGCCGCCCGAGGGACGAGTGGAGCATGGATCCCGCCCGCTTCGATCAGATGCGGCCGGGCTGTTTCGACATCGCCGCCCGCATCGACGACATGGACCGGGCCGGCATCTGGGCCGCCCTCTGCTTTCCTTCGCTGGTGTCCGGCTTCTGCGGCGCCGTCTACTCGCGTGCGCAGGACAAGGATCTGGGCCTGGCGTGCCTGCGTGCATTCAACGACTGGCACATCGAGGTGTGGGCGGCGCATGCGCCCGAGCGCATCATCCCGCTACAGCTGCCGTGGCTCAACGACGTCGAGATCGCCGCCGCCGAGGTCGAGACGAACGCCGCCCGCGGCTTCAAGGCGGTGAGTTTCCCCGAGTTCCCGTCCCGCATGAACCTGCCGTCGATCTTCAGCGGAAAATGGGATCCTTTCCTCGCAGCCTGCGAGGCCACCGACACCGTGGTGTGCCTCCACACCGGGTCGGCCGGCTGGGCCCCGCTGCCCTCGAACGACGGGCCCTTCGAGCTGTGGCCCACCTTCTTCCCGGTGAACGCGCTGCTCACGGCGGGCGAATGGCTGTGGTCCGGCGTCGCCCTGCGCTTCCCGAAGCTCAACATTGCGATGTCCGAGGGCGGGATCGGCTGGGTCACCATGCTCATGGACCGGTCCGACTACGTACTGACCCACTCGGCGTCGGGTTCGGAGAGCCATTCCTGGCCCACCGACATGCTCCCGAGCGAGGTCTTGCGCCGGAACTTCTGGTTCTGCTCCATCGACGACCCCTCCGCCGTCGGCCAGCGCCACAAGATCGGGGTCGATCACATCATGGTGGAGAGCGACTACCCGCACGCCGACTCGTCGTGGCCCGACACCCAGCGCATCCTCGTCGAGAACTGGGGCTCGCTGCCCGAGGACGAGCTGCGCGCCGTGGCCGGTGGCAATGCGGCGCGGCTGTTCCGCCACGCGCTGCCGCCGGTGGACGACTGGCGCGCCACGGTCGAGTGACCGAGCGCGGCGCCGGCTCCCTGCCGCTCCCGCCGCGTGCCGGACCGGTCGTCGACGCCGACGGACACGTCGTCGAGCCGGAGTCGGCTTGGGCCGGGCTCCCCGACGGCGTCCGGCCGCAGATCACCCGGGACGCGCACGGCTACGAGCACGTCGTCGTCGGCGACACCGAGATTCTGGCCGTACCGCTCGGAAACCTGGCCCGACCGGGGTCCACCTTCGAGGACCCCGACACCTTCCGCCCGCTGAGCGACGCGCTGCCGGGCGGATGGGACGCCGTGCTCCGGCTGGGCGACATGGACGCCGAAGGGATCGACCAGGCCGTGCTCTACCCGAGCCTCGGGCTGTATTTCTGCGCGGTCCCTCAGCCGGCGACAGCCGTGGCACTCGCGGCGGCCTACAACGACTGGCTGGCCGACTACTGCTCGGCCGACCCTCGCCGGCTCTTCGGTGCGGCCATGCTCCCCTTGCAGGATCCCGTTGCCGCAGCCGCCGAGCTCCGACGTGCGGTCGGCGAGCTCGGCTTCGTTGCTGGCTTCGTCCGGCCCAACCCCGTCCTCGGGCGCTCCCTGTCCGACCACGCCTACGACAGCGTGTGGGACGCGGCGGAGGAGCTCGATGTCCCGATCGGGATCCACGAGGGCAGCTCGGTCATCGTTCCCACGCTCGGCGCCGACCGGCCCTTCAACCCCATGATTCTCCACGCGGTCTCGCACTCATTCGAAGAGATGCTGGCTTGCGCCCAGCTCATCGCATTCGGCGTCCTCGAGCGTCATCCCGCATTGCGCTTCGTGTTCCTCGAATCCTCGGGCGGCTGGGCCCCGTTCTGGCTCGAACGCCTGGACGAGCAGGCGGACTCGTTCGGCGGTTTCTGCCCCGACCTCAAGCTGCGCCCGTCGGAGTACTTCGCCCGCCAGTGCGCCATCAGCTTCGAGGTCGACGAGCGAACGCTGCCGGCACTGGCTCCGTTCGTCGGTGCCGAGCGCATCGTCTGGGGCAGCGACTATCCGCACCACGACGCCACCTTCCCCGGCGCGGTCGATGCGCTGCGTCACACCATCGCGCCGTGTCCGACGGCAACGCAGGCCAAGGTGCTCGGCCTGAATGCCAAGAGCATCTACCGCCTCCCGACACGGCAGGCAGGTCCGGCGGGAATCATCGGCAACTACTTCGCGGCCGTCACGGCCCACGACGCCGGCCTACTGCGCACGCTTTTTGCGCCCGACGCGCGGTTCGACGTCGATGGTGACGTCCGCACCGGGCACGAGCAGATCCTCGCCTACTACACCGAGCGCACCTTCACGTTCGACGACTTCCGCCCAACGCCACAGCCCTTAGCGGTCAACGGGTCGACCGTCACCGTCGACATCGACGTGCACATCGGCGGCGCGGAGAACCGTGTTCGCGATGTCTTCGAACTCGAGGACGGGCGTATTCGTTCCCTGGTCGTGCGCGGTTTCGCCGACGCGCTGGCCGCCGGCGGTCAGAAGAGCTCTGGCTGAAGCCTGAGTCCTGTCCGCGGATACGGCGCCGAGGACGCTCCGGCTCCGGCGCACTCAGGCGAGGATGAGCGAGAGACACGGCCGCCTAGGTTTGTGCGCGTGCGACGGTCGACGCTCACAGTCGTTTCTCTGTTGAGTTTGGTCTCGTTCGCACTCCTGGCCTCCCTCGTGGCGCATGACCATGTCCGCTACCACTTCCCGCCCGTGTACCACTTCGAACCGCCCCTGCTTCGGCCGGTAAGGTCACCGTCTCCCACCCGCGCCTGGGCCGACCTCGCCGAACTGATCGCCGCCCCCGCAGTCGTCGCCATCCTCGCGGTCGCCTTCACCTTCGGCATCTTGCGACGCTCGCTCGTGCGCTTGGCCGTCTACACGGGTTTTGGTGTCGTCGCGTTTCTCGCGAGCGAATACGTCTCCAAGCCTTTCGTCCACGAGACGTACGCCGGCGTTCTCAGCTTTCCGTCCGGGAACGTGACCGCCGCGTGCGCGACGACGGTCGCGATATGGCTGGCGCTCTACCCGCTGCTCGCGCGGTGGGCTCAAGCGGTGACGCTCCTGCTGGGCGCGGCCTGGGTCCTTCTGATGTCGGTGGCCGTCGTGAACGCTCACTGGCACACGCCATTGGACGCACTGGGTTCTGTGTTGTTATCGCTTGGCGTCGTCACCGCTGGCGGCGCGCTCTACGAGCGGGACGTGCCCCGGGGGCCCGATGCCAGTCCCGACGGTGACACAGCCCCGCCGGCAACGGAGGACGACCCTGCTCTCAGGTCAGAAGTCCGCGGCCGAAGCTGAGCATCGCCCGCCGGGGTCTTCGACATGCGGGTACGACTCAGCGCGCCCTTCTTGCCGCCATGACGGCCGCGAACTCCGAGCCCTTCAAGGCATCGGCGAAGGCGGCCATCTCCTCGGCCATCCGGCCCTCCACCGTCAGCTCATGAGACCGCAGGAGGGACTTCGATGTGCGGGCAGCGGCATGAGGTTGTGCGGCGACGCGTTCGGCCGCTTCGACGGCAGCAGGCAGAACCGGAGTGGCCGCGGCATTCGCGAGTCCCCACTCCGCCGCCTCCGAGCCACTGAGGTGGCGTCCGGTCAAGAAGATCTCCGAGGCGCGGCGCTCCCCGACGACGCGGGGCAACAGGAGGCTCGAAGCCGCCTCCGGAACGAGACCCAGTCCCACGAACGGCGCCGAGAGGTCGGCCGAAGGTTCGACGAATACGAGGTCACAGTGGAGCAGGAGCGTCAGGCCGACACCGATGGCCAGACCGTTGACCGCCGCGATCACTGGTACGTGGACCGTAGCGATGGCGTCCAAAAAGCGGTGGGTCTCGTCGAGGCTGTTCCCGGCCATGAAGTCTGCGAGATCGTTGCCCGCGGTGAACACGTCGTCGACACCGGTGATCACGACGGCCCCGATGTCGGGATCGGAATCGGCTTCGAGTAGTGCGTCCGCGATCCTCTTGTACATCGCCTGGGTCAATGCGTTCTTTTTCGACGGTCGGTCGATGGTCACGCGGGCGACGCGACCTTGCACGCTCACCTTGACCTCTCCGTCGACATGCTCCGCCACCGATCCGGTGCGCGTACCGCTCATGCAGATACCTCCGTGCTCCGTTGTCCGACTGTCGAGGTCAGCCGGCGGTGACCGGGAGCGGCTGTGGCCCGCGCAGGAGCCGCCCCGGCAATTCGCCCGTGGCCTCGTCCTGCTCGCGAACCACGACTCCAGACTTGATCGTCGCCACGTAGCCGCGCGCCCGCTGCACGAGACGCTTGCCTTGTGCGGGGAGGTCGTAGACCATCTCGGGGGACTCGAGCGTCAGCCCGTCGTGGTCGACGATGTTCAGGTCCGCCAGGTACCCGGGCGCCAGGAGCCCGCGGTCACGGAACCCGTAGAGCTCCGCCGTGCGGCGGGACTGCAGGTGGACCACCGTTTCGACCGGGAGCTTCTCGCCCCGGCTGCGGTCGCGGGCCCAGTGCGCCAGCATGAACGTCGGCAGGCTGGCGTCGCAGAGCACCCCGCAGTGCGCGCCACCGTCGCCCAGCCCGAGGACCGTCGCGGGATGCACGAGCATTTCGCGGACGGCGTCGAGGTTGCAGGCCGAGTAGTCGAGCAGCGGCAGGTACAGCAGCTCGCGTCCGTCGCGTTGGAGCATGAGGTCGTAGAGGACCTCGTCGACGGGTCGCCGCTGGGCCTCGGCCAGAGCGGTGACGCTCCGTTCCGGTGGGGGCTCATAGTCGGGCGGGTCGCCGAGCGGGAACAGCTTGTGCAGGTTCCGTCGCAGGAGCTCGACGAAGCCGCCGGGTGCCGCTTCTTCCCCGAGGATGGCCTCTCGCACCTCGGGCGTGCGGAGCTTCGCTACCCGCTCGCCGAGCGGCAGGTGTGCGATCTCCTGATAGGCGCGGTGGTGCGCGAACGGATGGGTGACCGACTGGAATCCGACCATCAGTGATGTCGGCTTCCCCGCCACCTGTGGCACGAGCCACGCGCCGCGCCGGTTGGCGGCCACGCCGCGGTCGATCCACTCGCGCCACAGGTTGGGATTGAAGTCTGCCTGCAGCACCTGGTATGTGACGGGTACGCCGGCGCGCAAGGAGATCTCCGACATCCACGCGAACTCGTGGTCGAGGTCCCACATGTCACTCGCCACCGAGAAGACGCGGTGCCCGGCCTTGCCCAATGCCTCGCCGATGGCCACCAGTTCTTCAGCCGGGGCGGTGGTGCCGGCGGCGAGCTCACCGTCCTTGGCCCGGTGCAACACGGTGCGGGTGGTCGACGCGCCGATGGCGCCGGCCTGGATGGCCTCGCGCACGATGGCCGCCATCTCCGCGATCTCCTGCGCCGTCGCGGTGTCGTTCGCACGTCCCTCGCCGAGGACGTACGCCCGCAGGGCGCCGTGGGGGACGAGGCTCGCGACGTCGAGGATGCGCGCCGTGCGCTCGACCTCGTCGAGATACTCGCCGAAGGTCTCCCAGTTCCAGCTCATCCCCTCGGCCAATGCAGTCCCGGGAATGTCCTCGACCCCTTCCATCAGCTGGATCAGCCAGCCGCGGTCGGTGTCGCGTGCGGGTGCGAAGCCGACGCCGCAGTTGCCCATCACCACCGTGGTCACCCCGTGCCAGCCCGACGGCGAGACCTCGGGGTCCCACGTGGCCTGGCCGTCGTAGTGGGTGTGGATGTCCACCCAACCGGGGGTTACCAGCAGCCCGTCGGCGTCGATGACACGCTGCCCTCCCCCGTCGACTTCGCCCACCGCGGAGATCACGCTGCCATCGACGGCGATGTCACCGGTACGCACCGGCTTGCCCGACCCGTCGGCGATCGTGCCGCCTCGGATGATCAGGTCGTGCATCGGCGTTGCCCCTTTCCTCAGGCCGCGAGCGCGCGCAACAGGTCGCGCCGCCTCACCCTCAGCGAGTCAAGCTCGGAGGTGTCCGTCTCCGGCCCGGCGAAGTACGAGGCTACCCGGGCGACGAAGTCCGCATCGGCCATCAGCTCGTCCGGCCGGACGAGCGTGTTGATCATCCGGAGCAGACCACGGGCCACCACCGGGTCCACGGCGTTTCCGAGCATGACGTCAGCCACGAGCGCACCGAACCGGCGAGCCATCGGGTCGGGCTCCTTGGGAACGCCGTCATTGTCCCCGATGGAGTCCATCAGGACCGAGGTGCGGAACCACGGCTCGACCTCGCGGGCCGAGAGCGCTTCGTAGGCGGCGGCTCGTTCGGCGGCGTGGTCGCCGTGCGCGTCGTAGGCCTGCGCCAGCAGCGTCGCCTGCACGAACGCGAGGGCGCAGCCGCGGCCGTACATCGGGTTCGTGCAGGTGTGCGCGTCGCCCACGACGTGCAGACCGGTGACCAGTGGGCGTCCCGCCGCGTCGGTGAAGTGGCGCAGGCGGTTGATCAGGCCGCCCATCGGTCGCACCGGTCCGAGTGGTTCGACGGGGCCGAGTCCCATGAAGCGGTCCGGACCGGGCAGGAGCTGACAGGCACGGTCAAAGGCGTCGGGGTCCGACAACGTCCGGCGCAATTCGTCGTCGCTCGAACGGACGGCCAACGTCACCGAGAACGTCGATCCGTCGCACGGGACGGCGAGATACTTCAAGTAGCCGAAGTTGCCACCGAGGCGAGCGTCGATGTCGGGCGGCGTCCCCTGCGGCAGGCGGTACCACCGGGTCAGATACAAGATGTGGGTGTCGGCAACCTCCTCGGTGATCTCTGCACCCATTCCTGCGAGCCACGACACCAGCGGTCCGCGGCGTCCGGTACACACGACGACGTCGCCTCGGAGTTCCGTGCCGTCGCCGAGGCGGACACCGGAGACGTGCGGCACGGCCTCGGTGGCGGTCCCGGTGGGATCGCCGGTGAGGCCGGTGACCTCGGTGGCCGGCCGGTACTCGACGGAGGGCTCGTGGCGCACCGCCTCGCGCAGCGCCCACTCGAAGGTCGTTCGCCGCACGATGAGCACGTTGAGGTCGTCGTCGCCTTCCTCGGGCGCCCCGAGCCCGCGAGTCAGCGTCATGGACTCGGCGCCCGCGTCGAGGAGCGCCTGCCAGATGTCGGGGAAGTCGCGGCGAAGCGTCACGGTGAGCCGGGCCAGGAACCCGTGCGTCTGGTGCGCCTGGGGTGCGCCGCGGCGCTCAGCAGCGAACGCGGCCTCGGCGTCGGCGAACTCTGTGAGCGGGTCCCGCTCGATCACCGTGACCCGGTGACCCTGGCGCCCCAGCGCCAGCGCCGTCGCCAGGCCGGCGACGCTCCCGCCCACGACGACGACCCGCCTCGATGTGTCCACTTCCCCGCCCACGGTGTCAGCCCCCTTGCGTCAGACCCAGCTCCGCAGCTTCTCGATCATCGCCACCGGGTCGGCCCCGACCGGCGTCACGTTGAGGTGCGTCACACCGACCTCGGCGAGGGCGGCAATCCGGTCCTTCAGGTACGGCTCCGGGCCGCAGAGCGAAGTCGCCTCCAAGAGTTCGGAGGGCACGAGCGCAGCGGCCTCATCCTTCTTGCCCGACAGGTAGAGGTCCTGGATCTCCTCCGCCTCCTTCTCGTAGCCGTAGCGGCGGGCCAGTGCGTTGTAGAAGTTCTTGCCCTTCGCGCCCATGCCGCCGATGTAAAGGGCGGCGGCGGCCCGCCCGAGCTCCCGGATCCGAGAGACCTCGGACTCCTCGCCGATGGCGAAGATGCCGCCGGCCGCAATCTGCAGCGCATCGAGGGAGGGGTCGCGCTTGGCGGCGCCGGCGTCGAGCGAAGGCCCGAAGACCTCCTTCGCCTTGTCGGGCACGAAGAAGATCGGCAGCCAGCCGTCGGCGACCTCCGCCGTCATGGCGACGTTCTTCTCGCCGAGCGCGGCGACCCAGATGGGGATGCGCGGCCGCACGGGGTGGTTGATGATCTTGAGCGCCTTGCCGAGGCCCGTGCCCTCACCCTCGGGCAGCGGGATGTGGTACGCCGGCCCGTCATGGGTGAGCGGTGCCTCCCGCGCCCACACCTTGCGGCAGACGTCGACGATCTCGCGGGTGCGGGTGAGCGGACGATCGTACGGCACACCGTGGAAGCCCTCGATGACCTGGGGGCCCGACGCGCCGAGCCCGAGGACGGCGCGGCCGTTCGAAATCGCATCGAGGCCGGCGGCCGTCATGGCGATGAGCGTCGGCGTCCGACTGTAGATGGGGAGGATGGCGCTGCCGATCTCGACGCGCTCGGTCTTCGCGGCCAGGTAGCCCATGAACGTGGGCGCGTCGAAGCTGTAGGCCTCGGCTACCCACACGATGTCGAGACCCGCCTTCTCGAGCTCGACGGCCTGCTTGGCCGACTGCTCGTGGCCGCCGGCGTAGTTCAGCGTCATCGAGATTTTCATGTCGACTAGCTTCGCAGAGGTGACCGCCGGGCACCGCATCGAGCCTTCCGTAGAAATCGTCCTGTTCGACCTGGGCGGCGTCCTCCTCGAGGTCGGCGGCGTGACGCCGATGCGCGAGTTGAGCGGCATCGACACGGACGAGGAGCTTTGGGCGCGCTGGCTGGGTTGCCGCTGGGTCCAACGGCTCGAGGCTGGGCGGTGCTCCGCCGACGATTTCGCCGCGGGCGTGGTGACCGACTGGGAGCTGCCGGTCACGCCGGCGGAGTTCCTGGCCACCTTCGGCGCCTGGGTCAACCAGCCGTTCCCGGGAGCGCCCGAACTGGTGGCGGAGACCGGCGGCGCCGCGCGCATCGGGTGCCTCAGCAACACGAACGCGTTCCAGTGGGACGCGCACTTCGGGGACCTTCCGCTCATCGAGGCCTTCGAGTTCCAGTTCCTCTCCTTCGAGCTGGGCCTGGTGAAACCGGACCCTGCGATCTTCGAAGCCGTCGCGGCCGGGCTGCCGGCACCCCCCGATCGGGTGCTGTTCCTCGACGACAACGCGGTGAACGTGGATGCCGCGGCGGCGTCCGGCTTTCCGGCCCGCCACGTGCGCGGCGTCGGCGAGGCGCGCCGGGCCCTGGTCGAGACGGGCGTCCTGGCCGTTTGATCTTCCCGAAAGGCGGTGCCCGCGACGCGTGTGCCAACATGCCGCCATGGTCGCCAACGGTCCCATGCTGCGTCTCCTGCCGCGCCTCGACGACGACGTCGCCTTCTTCTGGACGGCCGGCGCGGACGGCGTGCTCAGGTTGCAGCGCTGTCACGACTGCGGATTCTTCGTCCATCCCCCCGGCCCGGTGTGCCCGCGGTGCCTGTCGCGCAATCTCGGTCCCGAAGCGGTGAGCGGCCGGGGCCACGTCGAGACGTTCACGGTCAACTACCAGCAGTGGATCCCCGCGAGCGACCCGTACATCATCGCCTGGGTCTCCATCGACGAGCAGCCCGACGTGCGCCTGACGACGAACCTCGTCGACGTCGAGCCCGAGGATGTGCGCGTCGGCATGCCGGTGCACGTCGTCTTCGAGCACAACGACGACGTGTGGATCCCGCTGTTCACACCCGACACCGAGGGTGCGGGGGGTGGGTCGTGAGCCCGGCAGTGGCGGAGGAGCCGCTGGAGCGGCGGGCCGTCATCTCGGGCATAGGCCAATCCGAGATCGGCCGGCGCCTCGGGCGGTCCGAGCTCGACCTGACGGTGGAGGCCGGGGTGGCGGCGATCGCCGACGCCGGACTCACGCGCGACGACATCGACGGCCTGTCGACATATCCCGGCATGGGTGCGGGCACCGGGGGCTTCGCCGGCCCCACGTCGCCCGAGGTCCAGGAGGCAATGGGGTTGTCGCTGAACTGGCACGACGGCGGTGGCGAGGGCGCGGGGCAGATGCGCGCCGTCATTGCGGCGTCGCTGGCCGTAGCAGCAGGCTTGGCGCGGCACGTGTTGGTGTACCGGACCGTGACCGAGGGCTCGGCGCAGGGCACCGGGGGACGCCAGGGCATCGGGGGCACGGGTAAGGGCGGCAGCGTGCCGCGCTTCGGCGGCTTCATGCAGTGGTCCCTGCCGTTCGGCGCCGTGTCGGCCGCCAACTGGCTGGCCATGGTGGCCCAGCGGCGCATGTACGAGTTCGGGCTGACCCACGAGCAGCTCGGTGCGATCGCCGTCAACAACCGGGCCAACGCGGGATTGAACCCAAAGGCGATCTACCGCGAGCCCATGACGATGGACGACTATCTGGCGGCGCGCATGATCACGACGCCCCTGCGCCTGTTCGATTGCGACGCCCCGTGCGACGGCGCGACCGCCGTGATCGTGTCGCACCGCGACGTTGCGGGGGACCTGGACCACCCGGCGGTGCAGATCAACGCCGTCGGCACCGCGCTGCGCGGGCGACCGAGCTGGGACCAGTTCGACGACATGACGACGATGGCGGCGAGGGACGCCGGCGCCTCGATGTGGGAGCGCACCGAGCTCAAGCCCGCCGACGTGGACACCGCACAGCTCTACGACGGTTTCTCCATCCTGGCCATCACGTGGATCGAGGCCCTCGGGTTCTGCGGGCGGGGCGAGAGCGGGCCGTTCATCGAGGGCGGGGCCAACATCGCCCGGGACGGGGTGCTGCCCCTGAACACCGCGGGCGGCCAGCTCTCCGGCGGCCGGCTGCACGGCTTCGGGCTGATCCACGAGGCCTGTGTCCAGCTGCGCGGCGAGGGCGGCGAGCGCCAGGTCGTGCGGCCGGGTGGCCGTGCGGTGGAGGTCGCCGCCGTGGCGAACGGCGGCGGTCCGATCGCGGGTTCGATGCTGCTGACGCGCGGGGTGCGCTGAGCCGTCCCCGCGCGGAAAGGGAAGCCCTACCTGTCCCCGTTTCTTCCTGGCCGCAACTTCTCGATCAGCTCGCACTGAGAGCTGACCCCGAGCTTCTGGTAACAGGCAGAGAGATGGTTGCGCACCGTGCTCGGGCTGAGGAACAGGTCGCGGGCGATCCCCTGGACGCGCTGGCCGTCGAGCAGCCGGCGGACGATCTCGTACTGACGCCCAGTCAGTCCGGACATCACAGGCGTGTCGGAGACGCCCAGCACGTTCGTGAGGCGAGCCCTCATCTCGGCACCGAGGAGCCAGAGCTCCTCCTCCAAGACGTCGACGCGCTCGAGATGCCTGCCCCGATCCTTGGCCAAGAAGGTGATGGCTATCCCCAAACGCGGTGACGCTCCGGTGCTCAAGGCGCTGACCGAGATGCAGGCGGGAAGCCACTCGTCGTCTGGGCCCTTCACCCTGACGTAGATCGTGGTCGCGTCCTTGCCGACCGCGGCGCGCCCCAGGAGGGTGAGCACGACCGGGACGTCACTGGGATGCACGATGTCGTGCACGCGAACCCGGTCCTCCGAGCCCGATGGCCATCCCAGCCTGTCCGCCGTATGCACAGAGAGATCGCTGAACGCCCAGTCGTGGTCGAGCGCGCCGAGGACGACCATGGTGGGATCGACGCGATGTGCCTCGAAGCCCGTCGGTCTCTCCGTCCGAACGGGCGCTGCACCCATCAGCAGCGCGTCGTACGGTGGGACTGTTCCGAGCGGGATCGACCAGGTGAAGGTCGAGGCCAGGGTGCCGTCGCCGAGAAGGAACTCGGCCTCTCCCTCGCACGAGTCCATCCAGCCCCGTCGCAGGGCGTCGACGACAATCTTGGAGGTCGACAACCGGTCACCCTCGAGATAGTCGTCCAATTGCAGCCCGATGGTGGCGTCGAGGTCGCGTCCGAGGAGTTCTGCGAAGGCTCCGTTAGCCGCGGTGATCGTCAGAGAGCGGGTGTCAAGGACACCCATCGCGATGTTTGCCCCTGCGAGGTACTCCGCCGTGTCCTCAACACACAACACCGCGCAAAAGGGTACCTGAACGAGAGATCACGGACGCGGCCAAAAATGGGTCCCACGGCGGGTTAGACGAAGTGTCACGGTCCAGACGGACACGCGCCTACGCGAGGGTCATTACCTCGCGGGGGACACCGCGAGATAATGAGTATCAGACCTCTGGACTCATCACCGAGTCGTACTCGAGCAGATCGACGATCGAGCGCTCTGAGTCCACGAGGTCGACGAATTCGAGTCCGGCCCGGACGATGCCACCGGGCCCGGGTCGCACGTTGCGCACCTCACCGGTGAACGCCACCTCAATGGAGTCGCCCAGCGGGAGCCGCACGGAGATGCGACGGCCCTCGAGACGCATCGGGTCCGCGTAGTGGAAGTCCATCCCGACGCCGAGCGTCGAGATGTCGAAGATACCGCAGTCGCGGACCAGGTTCGGCGCATCGCCTGCGACGTGGCAGGTTCCCATCCAGACCCCTGATCGGCGTTCTGCCCGCCGGCGGTTCTCCACGCTCACATCCTCCAGACACCGCGCCGGGTCCATCCGTGGACGCACGGCCTCTCTCAAGAGTGTCGGCGGGAGTGGCGGTGTACTTGAGCACAGAATCCGTCTGAGACGGGCTCAGCGGACTCGTCCTGCCCTCCCGGCGGGCGCGGTGCACGCCTCCGGGACCGGCCCGGCGGTACGACGAGGCGTCCTCAGGAAAGGCGGCGGGATTTGTGCGCCGACCCGGAGCCTGCGGTTCAGTGGCTGCGGCGGAAGGGGCGGCGCTGCGGGCCGCCGTCGATGACCGAGAGGTCCGGCGGGGCCGGGAAGCGCGACGGGTGCCGCGAGGCCCCCGACTCGAGCTCCATACGCAGCAGGTCCTGGGGACCGACCACGAGCACCTCGACCTCGGTGGAGGCGATGACATTGCCGGCCAGCCGACCCTGACGGTGCAGCTGCTGTCCGATGTAGTCGCCCGGCGTGAGGATGATGGTCACGTCGGGACCGACGTGCAGCACGGCCTTGCCCGAAATGATGACGTAAAGGTTGTGGTCCTGCTCCAACCCGCAGAGGACTTCGCCCGGTCCACAGTGCGCCCGCATGGCATCGTGCGCGAGATACGACTCGAGCACCTCCGCTGTGCACGTCCGAAACGGAGGCAGATCCTCGATCAAACTGATTATGTCGACACGTTCCGCCAAAAGCATGCTGACCCCCTTCATCGTGGACGCCCTGTGCCCGACATCGCCAAATGGTGCGTCCATTGATTTCGGCGCCAGCCTTCTCCGACCCGGTTGCCCACCGGGTCGCGGGCCGGTTGCAGTCAGGGGGCGGTCGGGCCGGCCGCCAGCTTCGTCGAGGAGTCAGTCGGCGGCGGGAGCGGCTGCAGGTTCGGCGGGGGTGGCACCTGGGCCGGGGCCGTGCTCGCCGGCCACGGCGCCCCCGGGCTCGGGTCCCATCGGCTTGGAGTCCGCCAGGTGGTGCGCGGCACGCGCCGCCAGCGCGACCAGGGTGAGGGTGGGCCCGTATCCCGTCGCGGTGACGAACACGGACGAGTCCGCCACGATCACGTTGTCCCACTCGTGCACCCGGCCCCAGCGGTCGCACACCGCGGTGTCGGGGTTGTCCCCCATACGCGCCGTGCCGATGACGTGGCGGCTCTCGGGGATCGGCGTCGCGCCGATCCCGTGGTACGAGACGCCGGGCGAGGACGTGTGGATCACGTACTCGGCGCCCATCTCCTCGAGGACGCGCTGGAGGATCTTGCCGTGGTGCTTCGACGCGGCGAGCTCGTGGCGGCCCGGCTCGTAGGTGACGCGGGCGACCGGATAGCCGCGGGCGTCGCGGATCGACGGGCTGAGGTCGACCGTGTTCGTCGCGTACGGGAGGTCCTCTCCCTGCATGATGAAGGCCCACATGTGGTCACGCAGGTCACCGGCGGCCATCGCCTGCGCGTGGGCCCGTCCCCACGGCGTGTGGCGTGCCGCCATGATCGTGTGTCCGCCGCCGCTGTGTTCGACGAGGCCGCCGCGTATCCAGGGCACGCCCGCTTCCGTGGCGGCGGCGCGCGCGCCGTCATCCTGCACCATGGCGTCGTCGTGCACGTGGGTGACCGAGCGGCCCTTCTGCGGGTGGAGGCCGAGCGTGGGGAAGTGCCCGACCACGATGGTCTGGAAGTGCACCATGAGGTGGCGCCCGAGGGACGGGTGCTCGAGGCCCGAGAGCAGGAGGAGGCGCGGCGTCTCGATCGCGCCCCCCGCCACCACGACGAGATTGGCGCCCATGGTGTGCGTCGCGCCGTCGGCGTCGATGTACTCGACGCCGGTCGCCCGGCGGCCGTTCGTGAGGATCCGGCTCACGTAGGTCTCCGCCATGAGCGTCGCCCGCCCGGTGGCCATCGCCTTGGTGAGCAGCGCGACGGGGTCGCCCTTGGCGTGAATGGGGCAGCCGAAGAAGGCGCAGAAGCCGCAGTTGTTGCAGGCGGGCCGCCCGTCGTAGGCGACGCTGTTGGCCGCGGTCGGCGCCTCGTAGGGGTGGAGGCCGATCTTCTCGGCGGCCTTCGAGGACAAGGTTGCGCCGTACATCGGTGCCCCCGGCGGCATCGGGTACGGGCCCGAACGCCACGCGGCGAAGGGGTTCGCTCCGGCCCGGCCGGCGACCCCGATGGCGCGCTCGACCTCGGCGTAGTACGGCTCGAGCTCCTGGTAATCGAGCGGCCAGTCCTCGACGTGCGCGTCGGGCTGCGGCCCGAGCAGGGAGTGGGTGCGGAAGTCCTCCTCACGGAAGCGTGGCACCTTGCCGTCGGCGTGCGTGCCGCCGCCGCCGACCGTCGTCGGGATGGAGTTCACCTCGCCCACGTGGGTGTGCTCGCCCTCTCCGGCGTTGCGCCGGAAGGCCCGCGGCTCGGTCAGGGGGTCCGGGCCGAGGAAGTAGCGCGACGTGAACTTGATCTCGTCATTGGAGTAGTCACCCGACGGCTTCGTGAGATCGTCGGGGTCGAGCAGGTGGTTGCGCCCCTTCTCGATGATCACGACGGACCAGCCGGCCCGCGTCAGCACCTCGGCCACGGTGGCGCCGCCCGGGCCAGAGCCGATGATGACGGCGTCGGCCTCGCCGCTCACTGCTCGCTCACGGTTCCGACACCTCGGCGTCGCTGTAGCCCGCCGGCTGCACGTCGCCCTCGACGCCGATGTACGACCACCCGATGCCGTTGCGGTTGCCGCCGTACTCGGGGGCGCCGTACATGCCCTCGCAGCAGTGCTCCCAGAGCAGCTCCCGGAACGCGTCGTCCTCCCGCAGGCGGCGCCGTTGCTCCTTGCCGTCGGCCGCCGCGAAGTCGTCACCCAACGCGGCCAGCCCTTCGCGGTAGCGCTGCTGGAGCCCCACGACCGGACCGTTGAACTCGCGCTCGGCCAACCCCTGCGACCCCTCGAGGCGCATCCGCCACGCCAGCTCGTCGATCTTGGAGAGTGGGACGAAGTCGCCGAAACGCGCCTCGCCCCCGTGCCGGCCGGAACTCGGGCCCCCCGCCCAGATGCGGGGCGGGTCGAAGGTGAAGGCGCCGAGGAACGAGTCGATGTAGTCCGCGACGCCGGCCTCGTCGGCGCCCGGCCCGCCGAAGCCGGAGGGCATCATCTGCTGGCAGGCGGCCTGCAGGGTCGCGTACTCCTGATCGCTCAGCCAGACCGGCACCGGGCAAACGTAGCCCGAGGTCCCGGCCTGTTGCTGACACGGCTGTCAGGTTCTAGTCGGGCTCGAGGGCACTCCTCGGGGCCGTGGCGACGCGGTGCGCGAGCCAGGCCACGGCACGGCCGCCCTCATCGAGCGCGTCGGCGACGACGTTGCCCGTCTGCGCCGCCCCGAACTCCACGAGGCGCGTTGCGTTCGTCAGCACGCGGAACCCGGGGCCGCGATAGTGCCGGCCCACGGCGCGGGCTGGCACTACGGGCAGGCGCAGGCACCACGCGACGAGCGCACCGGCCATCTCGGCGGGGGTCGAATGGTGACTGAGGACGTCGGCGTAGCGGCCCGTCACCACGTCGACGATGTTCTCCAGGGCCTGCGAACCCGGTTCGAAGTAGTGGGAATGCGCGTGCACCTCGGGATGATCGGGCGCGTTCGTGCGCAGCCGCCTCCCCCCGAAGGTCGGCGACGTCGGCGCCGTGCCGAAGATGCCGAGCTCTGCGATGGCGTCGCCCGGCGCCTGCTCCGCGAAGAAGTGGGACTGGTCCAGGTGCAGCTGGCGCAGATCGTCGACGGTCATGCCGGGGCTGCCGGCCACCACCACGTCGGTGCAGCGCAGGCCGCAGTCGGCCAACGCGGCGCCAGTCACCACGGTGCCGAAGCTGTGGGCGACGATCGTCACGGAATGCTCGGGACCGACGGGCAGCGACCCCACGAATTCGGTGAGGTCGAGGGCGGCCGTCGCCAGCACGTCGGAGCACTCGATGGACGCCGCGGCCGCCGCCAGCAGGTCCACGGGGTTGTCGTACCCCTTCCACAACACGACGGTGGTCGACTCGGCCGCTTCGTAGAGATGGCGCGCGCCGGGTATCCAGTCCGAGCACATGTTGGTGCCGTCCCCGACTCCGGGGACGACGACCGCCACGTGCCTGGAAGCACCGAACTCGCCGAAGCCCACCGCGTAATGCTGCTGCTCGGGCCGGTAGAGGAAGATGTCGCCCTCGCAGCAGAGGAGCGTCCGCAACAAGCGGGCCCGGTCCGCCTCGAGCTCGGGGTGCGTGGCCGCCAGGTCCCGCCATGCCACGGCGAAGTTCTCCGACGCACGACGGGCCCAGAGCTCGTCGGCACGCATGGCCCGAGATTACGTGGCGCCGGCGGGCGCGGAACCTAACCTTGGCCCGTGGGCCCCACCCTGGCGATCGTGGCCGCGGTGCTCTTCGCGCTGGGCACGGTGCTCCAGCAGAAGGGAACGCTGAGTACCGAGGCATCCGAAGGCGATCCCCACTTCCTGCTGCAGATCTTGCGGCGGCCGGTGTGGATCGCGGGAGCGGTCCTCATGGCCTCGGGGTGGGTCCTCCAGGCAATGGCGCTCGACCGGGCTTCGCTCGTCGTCGTGCAGTCGCTCACGGCGCTGAGCCTCGTCATCGCCCTCCCCCTCGGCGCACTGTTGACCGACCAGCACATCGGCAGGCGGGAACTCGGCGGGGCGCTGCTCACCTCGCTGGGGATCATCTTCTTCATCGCCGCCGGCCAGCCACAGGGTGGCACGAACCACCCCAGCGCAACGTCGTGGTGGATCGCCGGCGTGAGCATCGGCGTGCTGGTGATCGTCCTCGTCGCCGTCGGCGCCCGCTTCAGCGGTGCCGCCCGGGCGCTGACGTTCGGCGCCGCGTCCGGGCTCGGCTTCGGCCTCCAGGCCGCCGTGACGAAGACGTTCGTGACCGAGATCGGCGCCGGCGTCCTGGCCCTGCTCTCGGGCTGGGCGGCGTGGGTGCTGATCCTCTCGGCTCTGACCGGGTTCGCGCTGCAGCAGTCCGCCCTCAAGACGGGCGTGCTGGCGCCGGCCATGGCCTCGGCCAACTCGGTGACGTTGTTCACCAGCGTGGTGCTCGGCATCACCGTGTACGGAGAGCAGGTCTCGAAGGGGGGTACGGGGCATTCGAGCTCCGCCTTCCTCGGCCTGTTCGTGGCCATCGTCGGGATCGCGCTGCTGGCGGGTTCGCAGGCGCCGCAGACTGGTTCGGCAGACCCCTCCCCGTCCCCGGCCACATGAACGCGCGCCGCCTCCGTGGCGCCGTCGCCTAGCCCCGGATCTCTCACCATGGTCCTCGCCGCCGCCGGCGTCGCCGTCGACACCTGGTGGCAGTACCTGCTCCTCTTCCTCGCCGTGGCGGCGTCGTGGGCGGGCGTCCCCTTCATCGGCGCGACGGCGCTGGGGGCGGCGGCCGTCGCCGCCAGCCAGGGCCATCTCAACCTGGCGGTGGTCGTCGGGGTGGCGACCGTCGCGGGCGAGGTCGGCGGCCTCATCGGTTACGCGGTCGGCGACCGCTGGGGCCAGCTTCTCCTCGAGCGACCCGGCAAGCACCAGGAGGGCCGGCGCAAGATGGTCGAGAAGGGAGAGCGTGCCTATGAGAAGTGGGGACGCCTGGCCGTGTTCTTCACGCCCGCCGTGGTCTCGGGGACGGCCAAGATGCGCCACGGCCAATTCGTCCTGTGGAACCTGATCGCATCGTTCGCCTTTTCGGTCTCGGTCGCGGCGAGCACGTTCGGCATCGGGCGCGTCGTCACCGGCCACACGTCGCTCCACGACATCGTCACCTTGGTCGTCGGACTCGCCATGGGGACCGTCGTGATGCTCTGGTACGTCCGCCATCACCGCCGCCGCGGTGCCGCCAGGCGTGCGCAGGACCTGAGCGGGACTGAGCGGGACTGAGCGGGACTGAGCGGGCGTCAGCGGGCGTCAGCGCGGGAGCCCGAGGATCCGCCCGGCGATGATGTCGCGCTGCACCTGCGACGTCCCGCCTGCGATCCCTGCGGCCTTGCTCCAGAGCCACTGCCGGGCCCACGGGCCCGACGCCGACGACGCCGGGTCGCGGCCGGTGACGAGCAACGCAGCCTCGGCCATGTTCTGGGACATGGACGTCCACGTCAACTTGATCCAGCTCGACTCCGGCCCAGGCTCCTCGCCGCGGCCGAGGCGCGTCAACGTGCGCAGGTTGTGCAGGCGCAGCACGCCCAGCTCCGTGTAGGCGCGGGCCAGCGCATCGGCGATCATCGGGTCGTCGAGGGCGCCGTTGGCCCGGGCCTCCTCGTAGAGGCGGGCCAGGTACGTCTCGTGCACGACCTGCTCCTTGAACGGGAAATTGGTGCCGCGTTCGTGCGCCAGCGTCGAGCCCGCGACGGTCCACCCGTGGCCCTCGGAACCGATCAGGTGCTCGGACGGCACGAAGACGTCGGTGAGGAAGACCTCGTTGAACTCGGCGTCGCCCGTCATCTGCACGAGCGGGCGCACGTCGACGCCGGGATCGGCCATGTCGACGATCATCGCCGTGATCCCCTGCTGCGGCCGCGCCGCGTCCGGGTCCGTGCGCGCGAGGCAGAGCCCCCAGGTGGCGAACTGCGCGTACGACGTCCACACCTTGCGGCCGGTGAGGACATAGCCGCCGTCGACGGGGGTCGCCTTCGTGCTGAGCGAGGCCAGGTCGCTGCCGGCGTCGGGCTCGCTGAAGAGCTGGCACCAGATCTCCTCGGCCGACAGGATCTTCGGGAGGTAGCGCAACCGCTGGTCCTCGGTACCGTGCGCGAGGAGGGTGGGCCCGACCAAATTGATGCCGACGCGGTTCACCGGCTGCGGCGCCTGCGAACGCGCATATTCGCTCTGGTACAGCGCGACCTGCACGGGCGTGGCGCTCCGTCCGCCATAGGCCTCGGGCCAGTGCACCCCGACCCAGCGGTCGGTCGCGAGCATGGCCTGCCAGCTGCGGCCCCACTCCACCTCGTCGGCCAGGTCGACGAACGCGGGTGGACGGTGCTCGTGGCGCGCCAACCAGGCGCGGAACGACGCGGCGAACGCCTCGTCCTCTTCCTTCAGCGCAAGATCCACGCGTGTCCCGTCCGCGGCGTCGTCGCCATCCCTGACATCGGCGTCACGTTAGTGGGACCCGGGTATGGTCCCCTGCCGTGACGGCCCGCCTCCGACCCACCTGGGTGCCGAGCCAGGCCCGCGCGTACCGGCGTCCCGGTGGACCGTGGGACGTACCGACGCTCGACGCTCTGATCACTGCGCACGGCGGTGAGATCGTCGACGGCGACACGCGCCTGTCCGCCGGCGAGGTCGAGGCGCTGGTTGCGACGGTCGCCGGCGGCTTGCGCGAGCGCGGGGCAAGACGGGGCGCCGCCGTGGCGTGGCAGGTGCCGAACAGCCTGGCGTTCGCCGTCCTCGTGCGGGCGTGCTGGCGCGTGGGAGCGGTCGCCGCACCGCTGCTCCACACGTTCGGCACGGCCGACGTGGAGGGTGCGCTGGCCCAGATCGATCCCGCGCTCGTCCTGGAGCTCGCACCCGACGTGCTCTCGTCCCCAGCTGCGCTGGCCGACTCGCTCGGCGCGGAGCCCGTGCCGCTCGGGGGGAACGGCGCGGTGCACCCATTCGACGTCGCACTTGCCCTCTTCACCTCGGGGTCCACAGGGATCCCGAAGGCGGTGCTGCACACACACCGCGGCCTGAGCTGGAAGGCGACGCTGATGACGCGTGTGCACGGGCTCGGGGGTGGTGACGCGGTCCTGGTGCCGGCGCCCATGGCCCACATCTCGGGCCTGCTCAATGGCGTCCTGGTCCCCGGTGCCTCTGGCATGCGCTCGGTCCTGATGCGACGGTTCGACGCAGAGCGGGCCCTGGGCCTGGTGGCGAGCGAGCGGATCTCGTTCATGGCGGGCCCGCCGACCTTCTTCATCGCCATGGGAGGCGCGCTCGGCGCAGCAGCGAACGTGTCGTCCGTCCGGTTGATCTCGAGCGGCGGAGCGTCCGTCACGCCGGCGTTCATCGAGGAGACGGCCCGGATCTTCGACTGCCGCGTCAAGCGCACGTACGGCTCCACCGAGGCGCCCACCGTCACGACGAGCACCAACGACGACCCCTTCGAGATCGCGCGCGACACCGACGGCCGTGCCATCGGGCAGGTGGACCTTCGCATCTCGGATCCCGAGACGGGCGCCCGCCTCCCGACGGGATCCCCCGGTGAGCTCTGGGTGCGCGGGCCCGAGATGTTCGCCGGCTACGCGAACGCAGCGCAGACGTCGGAGGTGATCGCACCCGGGGGATGGTTCCGAACGGGCGACCTTGCGACCGTCGACGGCGAGGGGTGGTTGCGCATCGTCGGCCGCCTCAAGGACGTGATCATCAGGGGCGGGGAGAACATCTCGGCCTCGGAGGTGGAGGCTGCGCTCGAGGCGCACCCCTCCGTGCGGCACGCGGTCGCCGTCGGCTACCCCGATCCTTTGATGGGCGAACGCGTTGCCGCGTTCGTGGAGTCGACGGCGCCGCTCGACCTCGAGGAGTGCCGCCGCTGGTTCACCAGCCGCGGCATCGCGACCTTCAAGACGCCGGAGAAGGTGGTCCGGCTCGAGCGCCTCCCGTTGCTCGGCTCAGGCAAGGCGGACCGCGCCGAGTTGCGGCGCCGGGCCGCTGCGACCTGAGGTGGCAGAGCTGCGCTGACCTCCGGGTCTCCGCCCGAAGGCGAGGCCCGGAACTACGTTGGACGGATGCCTCGCCGCAACCTCGTTCCGCTGGTGCTGCTCGCCGTGCTGACCGTGCTGACGGCGGTCTTCGCCGTGCTGGGTTTCAGATCGTCGCCCACCGCCACGACGATCCAGGTGCAGAACGCGGCCGAGAAGACCTTCGGTGCGCCGACGGGCGCCAACTCGTGGATCATGGAGCTGATCACTTCCGTGAGCGTGGGAGCGGGTACCGGGAGCGGGACGACGGAAGAGCGCATCATCGACTACTCGGCCCCGGACCGGATGGTCGTCTACGACGTCAGCGGTTCGTCGGCGAAGCTCGCGGGGGTGTTGCACCAGCCCGCGATCTCCTGCGTGTTGAGCACCTACTCGGCCATGCTCCAGGGCGACGCGTCGTGGAAGCAGACGGGGCAGACCTTCACGAGGACGGAGAGCCTGGCCGACTATGCCGCACGGGTGCCGCACGCTTCGGGAACGAGCTGCTCGCCGGTGGGCACCACGACGCAAGGGCAAGTGCGCGAGACGGCCGTCATCCATTCCGACTACCTCGTGGCCTCCCGCGCCCAGGTCGTCGTGGCGGCACAGGGAGTCCAGGGCGAGACCCTGGTGTTCGTCAAGATCGGCGACATCCCGGTCCGGACGCTCAAATAGGGCGGGTTCCGTGCAGGCGTCAGGCGGCGGTCAGGACAACACCTGGCCGGACTCCAACCGTGTGCGCAGGATGGAGGCGATGCGATCCCGGTGGAACGACGCGTCGCCGTAGCTGACCTGGTCCAGCTGGGCCCGCTTCACGTAGAGATGCATGTCGTGCTCCCAGGTGAAGCCGATCCCTCCGTGCACCTGCAGCCCGGTTCCCATCACGCGGCTCGAGGCGTCGGAGCACCATGCCTTGGCCATGCTCGCCGCCAGTGACCTCTCGGGGTCGTCGGCCGCGGTGCACCACGCCGCGTAGTACACGGTCGAGCGCATCCCCTCGACGTCGACGA
>DATHPK010000306.1:0-4502 GCA_035483935.1 Acidimicrobiales bacterium | reverse complement strand
ACCCCGGAAAGAGCGGCGCGAGCACGACGAACACCCGCCAGTCAACGGGAGGATCCACCGGGACGACGGGTTCATCCGGCACGACCGGCAGCACGGGGACCACCGGGAGCTCCTCGAGCGGGAACACCGGCAACAGCGGCTCGTCGTTCTCGCCCAGCATCAGCTCGCAGACGCCCTCGGTGACGTCAGGCGGAACGGGCCGGTGAGCCCGATGGATGGGCACCGCGAGCCCCAGCTGGTCACGCGTTCGTTCCGGTCCATCGGGACGACGGCTACCGTCGTCGTTCAGGACGCGGCGGTCGCTGACGAGGCCGCCCGACTGTTGGCCGCCGATCTTGACGAGATCGACCTCGCCTGCAGCCGTTTCCGTCCGGACTCCGAGCTCCAGTTCGTGCACGAGCACGCCGGCTCCACGGTGACGGTGGGTCCGCTTCTCTTCGAGGCGCTCCGCGTGGCGATCGACGCCGCCGAACGCACGGGTGGCGCGGTCGACCCCACCATCGGCAATGCCATCGCCGCGCTCGGCTACGACGCCGACCTCGACGAGGTGCTGGCGCGGCCCGCCACCCCGCCGCGCGCCCTGGGCTCGGTCGCGGGCTACGCACACGTGCAGCTCAACCCCGACCATCGCGCCGTCCGCATTCCCCGCGGTGTCCGGCTCGACCTCGGTTCGACGGCCAAGGCACTCGCCGCCGACCGCGCTGCGGAGCGCATTGCGCACGCCGTCGGCAGCGGCGTGCTGGTGAGCCTCGGCGGTGATGTCGCCGTGTCGGGTGCGGCCCCCGCCGGAGGCTGGGCGGTGGGCATCGCCCGGGAATCGTCGGTCCCCGCCGGCGCGGTCGACCAGGTCGTGGCGATCACCCGCGGCGGCCTGGCCAGTTCGGCCACCGCGGTACGGGCGTGGAGGGCGGGGGACCGCGAGGTCCATCACATCCTCGACCCGCGGACCGGCGACAGTGCCGCGCCCTACTGGGTGCTCGTCTCCGCCACCGGCGCCAGCTGCGTCGATGCCAACGTCCTCACGACGGCCGCCGTGGTGTGGGGCCGCGACGCACTCGACAAGCTGCCTCGATTCGATCAGTCGGTGCGGCTGGTCAGGGCCGACGGGGAGGTCTACTCCGTCAACGGATGGCCGCTGGAGCAGGCGGCATGAGTTCGACGGCACTCTGGTACACCACCCGGGCCACCGGCCTGATGGCGCTCGTCCTGCTCACCCTGACCATGGTGCTCGGGATCACGACGACGACCCGGGCGCGGGCACGCAACTGGCCCGGCTTCGCCCAGCAGGAAATGCACCGGCGGATCTCGATCCTTTCGGTCGTGTTCCTCGGCATCCACGTCCTCACCAGCGTGATGGACACGTTCGTGAACATCAGCTGGGCCGCGGTCGTGATCCCCTTCACCTCGAAGTATTCGACCTTCTGGGTCGGCGTCGGCACCGTTGCGCTCGACCTGATGATCGCCGTGTTCGTCACCAGCCTCCTCCGTGAGCGGATGCGGCCGGCGACCTGGAAGGCCGTGCACTGGCTGGCCTATCTGAGCTGGCCTGTCGCCATGGCACACACCTTCGGCATGGGCACCGACTCGCACGAGGGCTGGGTGATCGCCCTCGGTGTCGTGTGTGGACTTTCGGTTGCCGCGGCACTCGGATGGCGTGTCCGCGCCGCGTCGCGGCAGGCGAGCGCCCGCACCGTGCACGCCTCGATGCCCGGCACGCCGCCCAAACACCTCCAGCTGAACGGGCGCACCAAGGTCTGGTCACGTCATGGTTAGCGCGAGCGAGACGCTGCCCGAGACGAAGCGCTATCGGATCCTCGGCACCCCGTCCGACCTGGCCGGCCACGTCGCCGCGCTCGGCCCGGCGCCCCTTCCGACGAGGTCGTCACGGACGTGGCGCGAGTCCTTCGTCTCGCGCCTCGAGGCGTCCGGCCTGCCGGGCCGCGGTGGAGCCGGCTTTCCGGCTGCCATCAAGCTCGCCGTCGCCCATGGTGCCGGAGGCCGGGGCACCGTCGTCGTCAACGGCATGGAAGGCGAACCGGCGAGCGACAAGGACAAACTTTTGCTGCTCCGCACGCCCCACCTCGTGCTCGACGGGGCGCAGCTCCTTGCCGCGGCGTGCGGCGCCCGACGCGTGACTGTCTGCGTGCCCGAGGGACGCGACCACGTCGCCGCGGCCGTCGCCAACGCCATGTCCGAACGCGCCGGCACCACCCACGCGCCGGCAAACGAGACACTCGTCCGACCGCCCGATCGTTTCGTCGCGGGGGAGGAGTCGGCGCTGGTGCGCTGGATCGATTCGGGCGCCTCACTGCCGGCGTTCCGACCCGACAAGGGGATGCCGTTGCGGATCGGGCGCCAGGGTGCGCTCGTGCACAACGCCGAGACACTGGCCCACGTCGCGATGATCGCTCGGACCGGTCCGGAGGCGTTCCGCGCCCACGGTCTGGTCGAGGACCCGGGCACCTGCCTCGTCACGATCTCGGGCGCGGTGGAGAACCACGGGGTGGTGGAGGTCGACCGGGGCACCCCCCTCATGGCCATCGCGCAACGCGCCACGCCCCACCTGGCTCCAAAGGCGCTGCTCGTGGGCGGATACGGCGGTGCCTGGGTCGGACCGGAGGACTTCGAGACCCCCTACGCGTCGCTGTCCCTGCGGGCCGTCGGCTCGAGCGCCGGTGTCGGCGTCGTGATCGTCCTCGGTCCCGACAGCTGTGGCCTCATGGAGTCGGCCCGCATCGTGCACTATCTCGCCGGGCAGAGCGCCGGGCAATGCGGTCCATGTGTCTACGGTCTCCCGGCGATCGCAGACGACATGGCCCGCCTGGCGCGGGGCCGCGTCGACGTCGCGCTCATGGCCCGGCTCGACCGCCGCCTGCACGAAGTCAACGGCCGCGGGGCCTGCCGGCATCCGGACGGAGCGGTGCAGCTGGTGCGCAGCGCGCTGAAGGTCTTTGCGGCCGACGTGCGGGAGCACGCTGCCGGCGCGCCGTGCGCCCACGCGGATCGCCCGACGGTGCTCCGGTTCCCCTCGTTGCTCGGGACGGGTGGATCGTGATCCGCGTCGTCATCGACCCGGTCGCCTGCGACGCCTACGGTTTCTGCGCCGAGCTGTTGCCAGAGGCAATCACGCTCGACGAGTGGGGCTATCCCATCGTTGACGGCTCGCCGCTGCCGGCCGAGCTCGTCGAGGTCGCCCGCCGTGCGGCCCGGGATTGCCCGCGTCGGGCTATCACCCTGCGCGAGCGCAAGGCTCGGGGCTGACCCCTCCGGCCGCAGCCTTCTGCTGACGTTGTCCTCTTTATTGTCCGCCGCTCCCGGTGGTACCGGTGCCGCGTCCCCGGTCGTCCCGGGCCACGCTTGCCCCAAGGGACGTAATGATGTAATCTCGTAACCATGGACGAAGAGCAGACACACGGAGGACGGCGCGGACCATCTCGCGGCCGGCGCCGCTCGACGACGGCGCCCCCGTCGGGGCCGGAGCAGGAGCGCCTCATCGGGGCCTGGTTCGCCGGGCGCGTGCCCGAAGGCTGGTACGAGGGGAGCCCCACCATCGAGATCGACGGCGACGAGATCCTCGTCGTGGGCGCCCTGGCGCCGCCCTCGTTGCCAGCCGGGACCCCCGAGGACGAGGTCACGGTGGCCGAGCAGGCTCGCATCGCCGGCTTCCGCGAGGACACCCGGGGGGCCCGCATGCGCATCGCGGACGAGGCCCAGCCCGCCTTCCGCCGCGCCGTGTCCTGGGGCGCCGAGTGCGGCGGCACCAGGATCCTGTTCACCACCACCGGCGTGCCGGTGATGACCCGCCTGCGGATGGGCGACCGCCGCGTGCTCGACACCTTGATCGACGCCGGCGTGGCGCGCAGCCGCAGCGAGGCGCTGGCGTGGTGCGTCCGGCTCGTCGAGCAGCACGAGCGGGAGTGGATCGACGAACTGCGTGCCGCCATGACGGCGGTCGAGGAGGTCCGGAACCGGGGGCCGAAGTCCGCGGGCGGCGGCTGACACAGCCGGCGTGCCAGCATGCCCGCATGGAGCATGCGCCCTACCACCAGATCCAAGAGGACCTGCGCGGTCCCTACCGCTCGCTGCGCGAGGCCATTCCCGAGGTCATGGAGGCGTACCACGCGCTCGGCACCGCGGTCATGACCGATGGCGCGGTGTCCGCCGTGACCAAGGAGCTCATTGCACTGGCGTGCTCCATCACCCGCGAGTGCGATGGCTGCATCGTCGCCCACGCCCGTGGTGCCGCCCGGCGCGGTGCGGCCCGGCAGGAGGTTGCGGAGGCGATCGGCGTCGCCATCAACATGAACGGCGGGCCGGCAACCGTGTGGGGCCCGCGGGCGCTCGCCGCCTACGACGAGTTCGCCCAGAGCCCGCCCGAGAACACCGACCCGACGCCCTGACTCCGGGCGACGCCCGACGGATCCGCTCAGCCGGCCTTTGCCGGCGTGAACTTGCAGTCGAGATGCTTGATGCCGTTGATGAACGGCGAGAGCAGGCGGTCC
>DATHPK010000305.1:0-13511 GCA_035483935.1 Acidimicrobiales bacterium | reverse complement strand
GGGGTCGGCCAGCTGCTCCCAGTAGGCGACGGCCTTGACGAACTGGTCGAAGCGCAGTCGCTTGGCCTTGCTGACGAGAATTCTCTCGTCGCGGGCCAGTGCCTCGTCCGTCCAGGGCCCGTTCACCGCGACAAGAGCGTCCACGTGGCCCGCATTGATCTCGCCCTCGGAGAACGCCTCGGCGACGACCGGAAGTTGACGAAGGTGCCGGCCCCGCCGGAACATCCGAGTGGCGACACCACGGGGAAGGTGGCACTTGCGCGTCAGCCAGGCCGTCGCGTTCTTCGCCCCATCCACTGCCCAATCGCTCGATTCGTCGTATGCAGTGGCCGCCGCGGAGAGTACGGATTCGAGGCGCGCATGTTGGCAGAGAAGCGCTTCGAGCGAGGAGCCGTCGCGGTGCGCATCGACGCCCTCGGCGAACAGGACGTCGATCGCTGCGGTCAGTTCGTCGATACCCGTGGAGCGCATCGCCTACATCGAAGCATTCGGTTGTGACACTGAACGGGCTCGAAATCACGCTGAAAATCCCGCAAAAGCACGCCGTGCCGCCGACCGTTCTCCGACGACACACGAGCACTGAAGAGAGGAGCAACGTGATGACCGTCTGCATTTTCTGTGGCAACGACATGATCCAGGGGACGACGTGCTCGGACGAGCGTCTGCGCATCGGCGGCGTCGACTACGAGCCGATCCGGTGGGGTGGGGAGAAGGGCTACCCCTTTCAGGACATGACCGAGCGATGTGGCGATTGCAACGTGCCGAAGGGTGCGGTGCACCACCACGGGTGCGATCTCGAGCAGTGCCCGGTCTGTCACAGGCAGGCCCTCTCATGTGGGTGCATGGACGACTTGCCGGCGAACCCATCTCGGAGCTTTCCGGCGACATAGGAGAGGGTGCAATTGGGTAAGCGGACGGGCGTGTGCCGCCGGACCGGGTCCGGCGTGGTCGCCTCGGTCGGCAGGCCCGCGAGGACGTTCAGCCGCGCCCCTCGAGCGCCTCCTTCATGAGGCGCATCTCCTTCTCTATCTGCGCGAGCCCGCTGGCCGAAGCAACGGCGAGCACGTCCTCGCTCAGTCCGTCGGGCAGGATGATCCAGAGCATCAGGGTCGCCTCGCACGCATGCTCACCCTGGGGGAGCACGACGAATTCCTCGTAGGCCTCGGTGCCGCCCTTCATGCCCGCGGCGACGAGCGTGGGGTGGATGGCGTCGACGATCCAGAGCTCGACGGGTTGCCCGCCCTCGGGATGATTCGGGTCGGCCATCGTGAAGGAGTATCGAGCCCCGGCACCGTTCGTCCCGCCGGCTCGGACCGACTGGCCTTCCATCGTTCGGCTGAGATTGGTGACGTCGGGGTTGTAGTGGGGAAGGTTCGAGAAGTCGAGCCGGTACTGCCACACGGCTTCCGCCGGTACCGAGAACGTCGCCGAGGCGACGGCAGATGGATCTTGGTCAGGCGTCGAGATAGGCACGGCGTCAGTGTGCGGGGTCACGAAGGGCCCGCGCAAGTGGTGCGGGTGTGCGGGCTCAGCCCGGGGGAGCCAGCACCTCCGCGGCCTCGCGGGCGCGTTGGAGCGAGAGGGCGAGCAGGTCCCCGCTCCCTTCGGCGATCGCACCCGAGGCGTGCTCGATGAACACGCCCACCACCATGGCGCTCAACATCCGCGCGACCGATTCCGCGCCCGCCCGCTCGGCGAGGTCGGGGCGGTGCTCGGTGATCCACTCCGCGATGGAGGACTGGAACGTCGTGAACAGGTCGAGGCCGACCAACCGGGCCGTCGTTTCGGCGCGGATGGCTTCACCGACCATCAGCCGGACGAAGTCCTCGACCTGGAACATGGAGAGGAGGATGCCGGCGAGCATCTGACCCAGCGGAGAATCGATGCCCTCGTACAGGCGCGGATCGGGGTTGGTCGTGTTGACCGGCAGGAACCCGTTTTCCACGAGAACGGACTCGAGCAGGTCGCGCTTCGAGGGGAAGTAGTGGTAGAGCGAGGCGACGTTGAGGCCGCAGGCCGACGCCAGGTCGCGCATGCTCGTCCCGTCCACACCGCGCTGGGACATGAGGCTGAGCGCGATCTCCAGGATCCTGCGACGGGTCGCGGAGCCCTCGCCCGCCGCGGCCGATGGCCGGGCCTTCCCTAACGGCGACGGGGCCGCCGGTCTCGGCTCCGACGAGTGGGAATCAATCGTCGTGTTCATCTCTCTCCTCCGATCGCTGAGCTCTGATCTCCCAGCGCATGCCGGATTTCCGGCGTGTGGGCCACTGATCAGCAGGCTCCGACCTCCGATGCCCGTAGGTGGACGCCCCAACGCCCGTTTGATATACATGACACGAGCGTCAGAGATCGCCACTCGAGTCTTCGGGCCACGAAGCTAGGGGGTCAGGGGGAAAGATGCCAGGAGTTGACACAGCGGCTGATTCTGCCGCCATGCCGTTCGATCCCTATGAGCTGAAGGACACCGTGGGCGGCACGCTCCGCGACCCGTCACCCCTGTTCCACGAGCTGCGGCGGCAGTCCCCGGTGCACACCGGGCCCATCGACCTCGGTGACGGCGAGGACCTCACCCCGGACCCCTCCAAGCCGGCGCCGGTGACCGTGTTCGGGTTCGACGAGGTCGTCCAGGTGCTGCGCGACAACGAGACGTACTCGTCGGGCGTGTACGCGGACGTCATGGGCATCGTGATGGGTCGGACCATCCTCCAGATGGACGAGCCCGAGCACAAGAAGGTGCGTGACCTCGTCGCCTCGAGCTTCCGTTCCAAGATGCTGGCCCGCTGGGAAGAGGAGCTCGTGGCCGTCGTCGTGAACGAGCTGATCGACACGTTCATCGAGAAGGGGCGCACCGACCTGGTGCGCTCCGTCACCTTCAACTTCCCCGCCCAGGTCATCGCACGCATCCTCGGGTTGCCGCGTGAGGACTACCCGCGGTTCCAGCGCTGGGCGCTCGAACTCACGAGCGTGGCGCGCGACTGGGACCGGGGCGTCGCGGCATCGGAGGCCCTGCGGGATTACTTCGCCGACGTGATGGAGGAGCGCCGGGCCCACCCGGGCGACGACCTGATCAGCGACCTGGTGCGCGCGGAGGTCGACGGCGAGCGCCTCACCGACGAGGACATCTACTCGTTCCTCCGACTTCTGCTCCCGGCGGGGGTGGAGACGACGTACCGGGCGTCGGGCAGCCTGCTCTTCGCACTTCTCAACGACCGTCCCCAGTTCGACGCGCTCTACAACGACCGTGCACTGTTCCCGCAGGCGTTCGAGGAGGTCGTGCGGTGGGAGCCCCCGGTGACCGTGATCCTGCGGCGCGCCGCCAAGGACACCGAACTGGCCGGCGTTGCGATCGAGAGAGGCGCCGACGTCGCGCTCTTGATCGGCGCCGCCAACCGTGACGAGCGCAAGTACACCGAGCCTGACCGCTACGACATGTTCCGCAGCCAGCGCCAGCACGTCGGGTTCGGCTTCGGCGTCCACGTGTGCCTCGGCATGCACCTTGCGCGCATGGAGTCGCGCATCGCGATCAACACGCTCTTCGACCGCCTCGGCGCGTTCACCCTCGACCCGGAGGCGGACGCCCCGTGGATCGAGGGCATGGCCTTCCGCTCCCCGCTGTCGCTGCCGGTTGTCTTCGACGCCCGCTGACATCGGCGCGGCCGCCGGGATCGTGGCCCCAATATCCAGGAGCTAGGTTCGGACGCATGGCCGAGATGACGGAGGGCGACCCTCTGGAGATCAAGATCGACTGGGACCTGTGCATGGGGTCCGGCAACTGCATGTTCTGGGCGCCCGACACCTTCGACCTCAGCGAGGACGGGCACGCGGTCGTGACCGACCCGACCGCGTCACCCGAGGAGAAGATCCGCGTCGCCGCCCAGGGCTGCCCGGTGGGGGCGATCTCGCTCTGGCGCAGCGGGACGCAGCTCCCCCTCGAGGACGGCGACTGATGCCCATCGCCGTCACGGAAGAGCACGAGTCGCTCCGCCGCACGGCGCAGCGGTGGCTCGAATCGCATTCCCCGCCGACCGAGCCGCGTGCACTGGCCGAGGCGGTCTCGTCACCGGCGGACACCCCGCGGTCGTCCGAGCTGCCGCCCGTGTGGGAGAAGATGGCCGCCCAGGGCTGGCTCGGCCTGCACCTCGCGGAGGAAGACGGCGGCCAGGGCTTCACGCTGGCCGAGGTGGCCGTCGTGCTCGAGGAGCTCGGCGCCTCGCTCTTCCCCGGCCCGGTGCTGCCGACGCTGCTCGTCTCGGCGGCACTCGCCCGCCACGCCGACGCCGAGACGCGCCGGCGACTGCTGCCGGGCCTGGCCGACGGCTCCCTCACGGCGGCGGTGGCGCTCGGTTCGCCCGCCGACGCCGATCGGGCCGGCGACGGTTCCATCGTCCTGCGCGGCGCGATCCGTCCGGTCCTCGGGCTGCCCCCGGCCGAGCTCGTGCTCGTGCCCCTCGCCGGCTCGGCCCAGTGGTGCCTGCTCGACCGCTCCGTCCTTGGCGACGCCCTCGTGCCGGAGGCGCTCCCTGCGCTCGACCCGACCCGGACCGTCGGTGCGCTCGAATTCGCCGGCGGCGAACTGACGCTCCCTCCGGCGGCACAGGTCCTCGTACCGGACGAGAACGTGCGCAGCCTTGCGCTCGTGCTCGCTGCGGCGGAGAGCGCCGGGCTGGCGCGCTGGTGCCTCGAGACGGCGTCGGACTACGCGAAGGTGCGCGTCCAATTCGGCCGTCCCATCGGCCAGTTCCAGGCGGTGAAGCACGCACTGGCCGACATGCTGGTCGCGGTCGAACAGTGCGCGGCCGTCGCATGGGACGCGGCCACCGCGTGGGACGAGCCCGCCGAGGACCAGAGCCGTCACCTCAGCGCGCGCATCGCGGGAGCGATCGCACTCCCGGGCGCTGCTCACTGCGCCAAGCAGTGCATCCAGATCCTCGGCGGCATCGGCTTCACCTGGGAGCACGACGCGCACCTCTATCTGAAGCGGGCGATGGCAAACCTGCAGTTGGTGACCGGCGGTGACGTCGGTGCAATCGAGTTCGACGTGGCGGCCCGGGCCGTCGCCGGCGCCCGCCGCAACCTGGCGGCCGATCTGCCGGAGGAGGCCGAATCCCTCCGAGCGGCCGTCCGCAAGGTGGTCGACGACGTTGCGGCGGCCGGCGCCGACGACCCGTCCGGCCTGGCACAGCGCGCCGCGATGGCCGAGGCGGGATTGATCTCGCCGCACTGGCCGGCGCCGTGGGGCCGGGGCGCGTCGCCGCTCGAGCAGCTCGTCATCGACGAGGAGATGGCCGCGGCGGGTGTGATGCGGCCGCACCTGGCGGTCGGCGCCTGGGCGTTGCCGACGATCATCGCCTACGGCACCGAGGAGCAACAGGAGCGCTGGGTGCGGCCGACCCTTCTCGGCCAGCTCAACTGGTGCCAGCTCTTCAGCGAGCCCGGTGCGGGCTCCGACCTGGCCGGCTTGAGCACGAGGGCCGACCGCGTCGAGGGCGGCTACGTGTTGAACGGGCAGAAGGTGTGGACGTCGCTGGCCCAGACCGCCGACTTCGGCATCTGCCTCGCCCGCTCGGACCCCGATGCACCGAAGCACGCGGGCATCACCTACTTCATCGTCGACATGCGGACGGAGGGGCTCGACATCAGGCCGCTCCGAGAGCTCACCGGGGCGGCCATGTTCAACGAGGTCTTCTTCAACGACGTCTTCGTCCCGGACGACTGCGTCATCGGCACGCCCGGTGACGGGTGGCGGATCGGGCGCACGACGTTGGCGAACGAGCGCGTCTCCATGTCGTCGGGTGCCTCCTTCGGCAACGGGGTCGAGTCGCTGATCCGCACCATGGCGAGGCGGGCCGAGCGCGGTGATCCGCTGCCCTCCAGCCTCGAGGAGCGGCTCGGCCACCTGATCGCGGAGGCGCAGTCGGTGGCGCTGCTCGGTCACCGCTCGACGCTGCGCACGCTCTCGGGCGTCGACCCCGGCAGCGGCTCGAGCGTGCGCAAGCTGCTCGGCGTCGAACACGAACAGCGCGTGCAGGAGATGGGTATGGCGCTCTATGCCGCCGACGGCGCGGTGCTGGACGGGAAGGCGCAGCGATGGGAGGAGGGGTTCCTCTCCACGCGCTGCCTGACCATCGCCGGCGGCACGAGCGAGGTGCAGCGCAACGTCATCGCGGAACGCATGCTGGGCCAGCCCAAGGACCCCGAACCGGGCAGCTGACCGGCGTGACATAGTTGGGCATGCGGCTCGCCACCGACGAGAACCTGATCGAGTTCCGGCGCCAATTCGAAGCGTGGCTGGACGCGCACCTGCCCGCTTCCGACGTCGTCGAGCAGGAGCACCGCAACTCGTCGGCCCACCTCCCGGGTTGGGCCCGCACGTTCCAACGCCAACTGTTCGAGGCGGGGTACCTGGTGCCGGGATGGCCGCCCGAGCTCGGCGGGCGGAACGCGACACCGCAGGAGCAGATGATCTACTTCGAGGTGATCTCGGAGCGGCAGGTGCCGCGGTCGCTCAATCCGCAGGGACTGTCCATTTGCGCCGCCTCCATCGTGGAGTTCGGCACGGACGAGCAGAAGGAGCGCTTCGTCGTCCCGACCCTCAAGGGGGAGATCACCTGGTGCCTCGGCATGAGCGAGCCCAACGCCGGCAGTGACCTGGCGTCCCTGACGACGAAGGGGGAGCGGCGCGAGGGTTGCTTCGTGGTCAACGGGCAGAAGGTGTGGACGTCCGGCGCCCACGACGCGGACTTCTGCCTGTGCTTCGTGCGCACGGACCCCGAGGCGCCGAAACACCGAGGCATCAGCGTCCTGATCATCGACATGCAGACGCCCGGCATCAGTTGCCGGCCGCTGCCCGAGTTGACCGACCCCGACCATGCCGACTTCAACGAGGTCTTCTTCACGGACGTGGAGGTGCCCGTCGAGAATCTCTTGGGTGAGCTCAACAACGGATGGACGATCAGCCAGGGGTCGCTGCGCCACGAGCGCGGCATGTTGTGGATCCTGAACGCGGCCAGGATGGAGCGCACCATGCGCGGTCTCGTCCGCGTGGCCCGGCGCCCCGACGGCCGCGGCGGGACACTGGGCGACGACCCGCGCCTCGCCGAGGCCATCGGCCGGGCGGCCACAGACGCGGTCGCGATCCGCTGCATGGGATATCGGGGCTTCGCCAAGTCGGTCCGCGGCGAGGTGGCGCCCGAGCACATGGTGCTGAAGCTGTTCTCCAGTGAGGCGGAGCAGCATGCCTGCGAGGTGGCTCGGGACGCGCTCGGCGCGGACGGGCTCGACCTCGATGGCGCCGGTCCAAGACGCTTCACCGACTGGGACGTCGAGAACTTCGACGTCGGTCCGGCGGAGGTCATGGGCGCGTTCTACGACGGCGCATGGGCCGACCAGTACTGGCGCTCGTTCTCGCACACCATTGCCGGCGGGACGTCGGAGATCCAACGCAACATCATCGCGGAGCGGGTGCTGGGACTGCCGCGCGGGTGATCTGAACCCGCGAGGAGCTCGTTGACCGTCCGTTGTGACGGCAGGTGACCGAGGCAGCCGTCACGACACCGCGTAGTCCAAAGGACCTATACGAACCCGGTGATTCACAACGTTTAGCCAAAAGGTCCGTTGTGTTGCGCATTCCCGGCCTTCGATTCACACGTTTTAGTCAAAAGGACCCATTCATATAAGAAAGCGCAATCCCGATATTCACCTTCCGGAAGCGGAATTCGGAGGGGGAGCTCAGTGCTTGGTCGGGGCCGTTGGCGGGTGGCGACGTTCTTGCTGCCGATTGGGATGATGATCGCGAGCACGCTTGCCGCAGTCGCGTCCAGCGCGCCGGCGGGCGCAGCGGGCATCCTTCCGCCGTCGAACCCGCCGGCCAACATCCCACCGAGCGGCACGGACTGGCTCGCTTCGATCAACGCCGCCCGCGCGCAAGAGGGCCTCGGCCCGATGAACGTCTCCGAGTCTCAACTGGCGAGCCTTCCGATGGACGAGCAGATTCTCACCGTTGTCAACGACGAGCGCGTCGACCGTGGCCTTCCGCCGATCGACTACGTGACGTCACAGCTCGACAGTTACGCGCAGGGCGGCGCAGACATCGGCAACGACCCTTCGTTCCCGTCGTCGCTCACCGGCGGAGCGCCGATCACGTACGGGGGCGCGGTCTGGGCGGGCGGGATCACGTCGGTGCTCGAGGCCGACTACTACTGGATGTACGACGACGGGTGGAGCGGGTCGTCGACGACGAACGTCGCCTGTGGCGGTCTCTCGGGCTCGGAGTGCTGGGGACACCGTGACATCATCCTTCACGAGTTCCCCGATTGCCCGAGCGGTCCGCCCGTGCTGTCGATGGGCGCGGCCTTCTCGTCGAGCGGCTACGCGGGTGGTTCGATCACCGGCGAGTTCGTCAGTTCCTGTGGAGCTCCGAGCGACATCACCTTGACCTGGGGCACGGTGGCTTCCGCCGTGCAGTCCTCGTCGAACACGATCGGCATCGCGCCGCTGCCCAACGGGACCGGCTACTGGGAGGCCGAGGCGAACGGCAAGGTCGCCGCCTTCGGCGCAGCCCAGAACTTCGGCTCTGTTCCCGGTGGAATCAACGCACCGATCGTCGGCATCGCGGCCACGCCGAACGGCGGCGGCTACTGGCTCGTCGGTTCCGACGGCGGCATCTTCAGTTTCGGCAATGCTCAGTTCTACGGGTCGACCGGCGCGCTCCGGCTGAACAAGCCCATCGTGGGCATGGCCCCGACGCCCGACGGAAACGGTTATTGGCTCGTCGCCTCCGACGGCGGCATCTTCAGCTATGGCGACGCGCAGTTCTTCGGCTCCATGGGCGGCCACCCCCTGAACTCGCCCATCGTCGGCATCGCCGCCGACCCGGCGACCGGCGGCTATTGGGCAGTGGCCAGTGACGGCGGCATCTTCGCCTACCACGCCCCGTTCTACGGGAGCACGGGCGCCATTCATCTGAACCAGCCGATCGTCGGCATGGAGGCGGCACCCAACGGCCAGGGCTACCGCTTCGTGGCGAGTGACGGTGGCATCTTCACCTACGGTCAAGCGCCGTTCGACGGTTCGACCGGTGGCTTGCCGCTGTCCGCCCCCGTCGTCGGCATCGCGGCCGACAACACGACGAACGGGTACTGGTTGGCGGCAGCAGACGGGGGCATCTTCACCTTCGGCGGCGCCTCCTACATGGGTCGCCTGGTCGCCTAACCGGCTAACCGGCTGACCGAACGCCACCGGGGAGGCCGCTCTGGGCCGGGTCGCTCAGACGACGCCGCGTGCGGAGAGATCCCCGAGCTCGGCTTCGCTCATCCCCACCAGGCCGCACCAGACCTCTTTGTTGTGCTCGCCCAACCGCGGCGCGCCGACGGGCAGGCCGCCGGGGTTCTTCGCGAGCCGAGGGAAGGGGGCCTGCTGGCGCACGGCGCCGATGACGGGATCCTCGATGGGGACCAGGTCGCCCCGCTCCGCCATGTGGGGGTCGGCGAAGATGTCGGCCGCGCTGTAGGCGGTGCCGACGGGCACGTCGTGGTCCACGCAGCGCGCGGTGATCTCCCCGGCCGAGTGGGCGGTCGTCCATGCCTCGACCATGCCGTTGATCTCGTCTCCGTGATCGGCCCGGTGCGCCAGCGTGTCGAAGCGCGGGTCCTGCGTCAGTTCCGGGCGGCCCATGGCCGCGCACAGGCGCCGGAAGTTGGCATCGGAGCCGGCCACGATGCACACGTAGGTGCCGTCGGCGGTGGGGTAGTTGTCGAGCGGGGCCGACGTGGAGAGACGGTTGCCCTCGCGCTGGCGGACGATGCCCAGTCGGTCGTAGCCGGCGAGCGTCCATTCGAGGACGCGCAGCACCGACCCGTAGAGGGCGGCATCGATCACGTCGCCGTGCCGGTCCGCCCGTTGTGACGCGGCCGGGACCGACGCGTCACGGCCGTAGAGCGCGGCGACGGCGGCGACCGCCGCGAACGTCCCGGTGAGGTAGTCCGAGATGTTCACCCCGGACCGCACCGGCGGCCGGTCGGGTTCGCCCGTCAGATTGAGAAGGCCGCCGAAGGCGATCCCCAGCCGGTCGAGACCGGGTCGGGGCGCGTTGGGGCCGGTCTGGCCGAAGGCGCTGATCCGCACGTAGACGAGATCCGGGCTCAGGTCCTCGGGGCCGAGCCCCCAGCGTTCCATGGTGCCGGGCCGGAAGTTCTCGCAGAGCACATCGGCCGTGGCGACGAGGCGCTTGAAGAGCTCCTTCCCCTCCGGATCGCGCAGGTCGCAGGTGACGCCCCGCCGCCCGCGGCCCTCGACGGCCCACGACAAGGAGTAGTCCGGACCGTCCTCCACCGGGACGAACGGGCCCATGTTGCGCATGAAGTCGCCCTCACCGGGCAGTTCGACCTTGATCACGTCCGCACCGAGCTCGCCGAGCAGTCCGGCGCAGAACGGCGCGGAGATGCGGGTGCCGACGTCGATGACCCTGATGCCGCGGAGCGGGCCGCCCGGCTCCCCGTCGTCGCTCATGACCCGGATCGGGGCTGACCCTCGTCCATCTCGGCGCGCACATCCTTCATGGAACCCTTGGCCTGGCGCGCCGCCAGGGCGTTGAGCGCAGTGGCGGAGTTGTGGACCCAATGGTGCGCCATGAAGTGGTACTTGAGTGCGTCGCGCTTGCCCATGAGGTCGGCCGTCTGGTTGATCGTGTCCTTGACCGTTTGTGCCGTGACGGGTGGCACCAGCGCCACCCGGTCCGCCAGCTCGCGCGTCTTCGCCTCGAGGTCCGCCCGCGGCACGACCCGGTTGACCAGGCCGAGGCGCCAGGCCTCCTGCGCGTCGATCGTGTCCCCGGTGAAGAGGAACTCCTTCGCCTTCCGGATCCCGAGCTCCCAGGGCTCGACGAGCAGTTCGACGCCGGCCCCGGTGAGGCGGAGCACGGGGTTGGAGAAGACCGCGTCGTCCGCCGCCACGATGAGGTCGCACATCGCGGCCAGCATCAGCCCGGCCGCCATGCAGGTGCCCTGCACCGCCGCGATCGTCGGCTTGCGGAAGTCGTGGATGCGCAGGCAGCGGTCGAAGTACATCGTCTTCTCGTGATGGAACTTCCCTTCGGGCGTCTCGCGCAGAGCCACCCACGGGTCCGAGCCGTCGTCGGCGACGATCGCCTTGAGGTCGTGGCCGGACGAGAAGTGCTTGCCGGCGGCGGCGAGGATCACGACGCGTACGTCGTCGTCCGCGTCGGCCAGGTCGAAGGCGGCGTCGATCTCGTCGATCATCGCCGAGTCCTGGGCGTTCGCCTGATCGGGCCGGTTCAGGGTGATCGTCGCGACGGCACCATCGGTCTCGTAGCGGATCTTCTCAAAGCTCTGTGCCATCTCCGTCATCCTCCTGCTGCCATCCTGTCGCGTCGCGCCGACGGCTCGGGGCGACCGCTCAACCCCGGGGCAGCCCGAGCACCCGCTCACCCACGAGGGTGCGCTGGATCTCGTTCGTGCCGGCGAAGATCGACGACGCCTGGTAATAGAGCCACGAGCGCTGCCAGGCGCCGCCGGCCGGGTTGTCCGCGGCCCCCTCCCAGAGCGGCGAGGCCTCCCCGAGCACGTCGAGCGCCGTGCGGTGCAGGCGCTTGGACATCTCGCTCCAGTACAGCTTCAGGGCGCTGCCCTCGGGCCCGGGTGCTTCGCCCTTGGAGAGGCGGGTCAGCGACCGCCAATTGTGCAGCTGGAAGAGCCGCACCTCCGTCGCAGCCTGCGCCAGTTCCTGGCGCAGGCGCCAGTCGTCGAAGCTTCCGTTGTCCTGCGCCAGCCGCAGCAGCTCTTCGATGAGCTGGGTGTGGATCACCAGCTGCCGTGGGTTGATGCCGCGTTCGTGGGCGAGCGTGGAACCGGCGACGGTCCAGCCCTGGCCCTCGATGCCGACGCGCCGCTCGGAGGGGATGAACACGTCGTCCAGCTCGACCTCGTTGAATTCGGCCTCACCGGTGGACTGGACGAGGGGGTGCACACCCACCCCGTCGGCGTGCATGTCAACGATCAGCGCAGTGATGCCGAGTTGGCGCTTCGGCGCGTCGGGGTCACTGCGGGTGAGGCAGAGGCCCCAGTCGGCGAACTGGGCGTAGGAGGTCCAGACCTTGCGGCCGGTCACCCGGTATCCGCCGTCGACCGGCACCGCCCGCGTGGTGAGCGACGCCAGGTCGCTCCCCGCGTCCGGTTCGCTGAAGAGTTGGCACCACATCTCCTCGGCGGAGAGGATGCGCGGCAGGAACCGCTCCTTCTGTTCCTCGGTGCCGTGGGCGAGGAGCGTCGGTCCGACCAGGTTGATGCCGATGCGGCCGACGAGCTCCGGGGCGCGGGCACGCGCGAGCTCCTCGATGACGACGTAGTTCTCGAGGGCACCCAGCCCCCGTCCGCCGTACTCCTCGGGCCAGGTGACACCCACCCAGCCCGCGCCGGCCAACGACGCCTGCCAGCGCCGGCCGAACGCGACCGTCTCGGCCAGATCGTCGAACCGCGGCGGCAGCCCGACGCCGTAGGGCCACGGGAGGTGTTCCTCGAGCCAGGCCCGGAACGCATCGCGCAGCACCTCCTGTTCGGGGGTGGAGCGGAGATCCATCAGCCGCAGCATGGCACAGCGGCCTCGAAGGGTGACACCCGTGTCAGCCATGACCGTAGACTGCGCCGCCGTGGACTTCGACCTTTCCGCCGACCAGCAGGCGCTGCGCGAGGCGGCGGCTGCGCTGCTCGAGGGCAAGGCCGGACACGACGCGTTGCGGGCGCGCGTCGGCGCCGGCGCGGTCGTCGGCACGCTGCCCGGTGCCGGGGAGGCATCCACCGCCGCGACCGACGCACCACGCGGGTACGACCTCGCGGCGTGGGACGCCATGTCCGAACAGGGCTGGCTGGCAATCGAGCTGCCCGAGGACGAAGGCGGGCTCGGGCTCGGGCTCGTGGAGGTCGCGGTCCTTTGCGAGGAGTTGGGCCGTCGGCTCGTCGCAGCGCCGTTCTTGCCGTCAGTCGTGGCGCTCGGCGCGTTGAGCGACACGGGCGCCCGCGCCACCGCGGCGACGAAGGAGTGGCGGGAGGCGCTGAGCCAGGGATCGGCCGTCGGTTGCACCGTCTTCGTACCGCCGGGTCGCCTTTCGATCACCGAGGGCCCCACCGAAGGTGAGGTGCGTGTCCAGGGAGCGACGCCGCCCTCGCCGTACGCGCCGTCGGCCGACGTGGCGGTCCTCGTCTGCGAGGACGGCACCTACGCCGTCGATCTTCGAAGCGTGGCCCGGGCCGAACCGCTCGCCGCCATGGACCGCACCCGCGAACTCGGCGTTCTGCAGTTCGACGGGACGCCGGCCGTGCGTCTCGGGGGGGCGCACGCCGCGGCGCGGGCGCTCGACCGCGCCGCCAGCCTCGTCTCGGCCGAGATGTTGGGGGCCGCCGACCACGTCTTGTCGATGTCGGTGGGGTATGCGAAGGACCGCGTCCAGTTCGGGAAGCCGATCGGCTCGTTCCAGGCGGTCAAGCACATGCTGGCCGACG
>DATHPK010000304.1:0-2250 GCA_035483935.1 Acidimicrobiales bacterium | reverse complement strand
GCGTGCACTGGGGCAACCCCGCCGGGGTCTTCCTGGTCCTGGCCATGCTCTCGCTCGCCTACTCCGGCGCCGCCGCTCTGATCTCGTTGCGCTCACGCTCGGAGGAACAGGCGATTTCGACGGCCGTCGTCCTCGGCATCGTGGGCGGACTGCTCGGAGGGTGCATGTACCCCCTGGACGTCGTGGGGCCGGCCGTCCGCGCCGTCGGCCACGTCGTGCCGCAGGCCTGGGCCATGGACGCGTTCGTGAAGCTGATCGACAGCCACGCCGGCCTGTCCGCGGTGTTGCCCGAGATCGGCGCCCTGGCGGTCTTCGCCGTCCTTCTGGGCGCGCTTGCGCTGCGCGCCTACGCGCGGACGGTGTACTCGCCCGGGTGAAAGCGCCGGGTCAACCGGCGGAACTTCCAGGTGTGGTCCGGCCAGAGGGTGGTGTTGCGGCCGCGGTGATCGAGGTACCAGCTGCCGCAGCCTCCCTCGACCCACACCGAGTGCTCGAGCCGGGCCTGCAGCCGCTCGTTGTAGCGCCGCTGCACGCCTTTCTTGACCTCGACGGTCCGCACCCCGGGCCGCGCCATGAAGGCCAGGGCGCTGGCGATGTAATTGATGTGTGACTCGATCATGTAGATCATCGAGTTGTGGGCCAGGGTCGAGTTGGGCCCGATCATGAGGAAGAGGTTGGGGAATCCGGCCACGGTGGAGCCGGCGTACGCCTCGACGCCGTCGGCCTTCCACAGCTCCGAAAGGCGGATGCCGTCGCAGCCGACGATGTGCTCCGCGTACGGGGGCTCGGCGGCCTCGAAGCCGGTGCCCATGATGACGACGTCGACCGGGCGCGCGATGCCGTCCTGGCCGACGACCTCGTGCGCGGTGAAGGAGGCGACCGGTACCTCCACCACCTCGACGTTGGGCAGGCTCAGCGACGGGTAGTAGTCGTCGGAGAGCAGGAGGCGCTTGCAGCCGGGCTCGTAGTGCGGCGTGAGCTTGGCGCGCAACGTCTCGTCGGGCACCTGCTTGGCCAGATGGTCGAGCGCTCGCTTTCGCACCACCGCCTTCGTGCGCTCGTGCTGTCCCACGAAGACCCCGAGCAGCGACTCGAAGATGGCGTAGATGCGCAGCCGTGAGAGGCGTTGGAGCGAGGGCACCTTGCGGTAAGCCAGCTTGCGCAGGCGTGACACCGGCCGGTCACGGCGGGGCGCGATCCACGGCGGTGTCCGCTGGTGCAGGTACAGATGCTCGACCGCCGGCGCGATCTGGGGCACGAACTGGATGGCGGACGCGCCCGTGCCGACGACGCAGACGCGTTTGCCGCGCAGGTCGAAGGCGTGGTCCCACTTGGCCGAGTGGAACACCTTGCCGCGGAAGCCGTCGAGGCCGGGGAAGTCAGGGGCCTTCGGCTCACTGAGCGAGCCGGTCGCCCAGACCAGCACTTCGGCGACGTACTCCTCCCCCGCCGCGCGCACCACCCAGCGCTCCGACTCCTCGTCCCAGCGGGCCTCGTCGACGGCATGGTCGAAACGCAGCTGCCCGCCGACGTCGAACTGGTCGACGCAGGTGCGCATGTAGTCCCAGATCTCGGACTGGGAAGGGAAAGAGCGCGACCAATCGGGATTGAGCGCGAACGAGAACGAGTAGAGGTTGGAGGGGACGTCGCAGGCCGCACCGGGATACGAGTTGTCGCGCCAGGTGCCACCGAGGTCGTGGCCGCGGTCGAGCACGACGAAGTCGTCGATGCCCATCGAGCGCAGGCGGGCCGCCATGCCGATGCCGGAGAACCCGGCGCCGACGACGACGACGCGGTGTGCGGAGGTCACGGAGTGGCGCGCACGAAGTCGGCGACGACCTGCGCCAGCTCCTCCCCGCAGTCCTCCTGGAGGAAGTGCCCTCCTCCGACGATCGTCGTGTGTGGTTGGCCCTTGGCGCCGGCGATGCGCTCCTTCAGGTTGCGGTCGGCCCCGCCGGTGATGGGGTCGCTGTCGCTGAAGGCGCACAGGAACGGCCGGTCGAAGGCCGCCAGGCCCACCCAGGCGGCCACGTTGGCGTCGTGGGCGGGATCGTCGGGCCGCGACGGGACGAGCATGGGGAACGCGCGTGCGCCGGCCTTGTAGGACTCGTCGGGGAACGGGGTGTCGTAGGCCGCCCGCACCTCGGCGGTGATCCCCTTGGCGCAGCCGCCCTGCACGATGCCACCCGTCGGGAACTCCTCGACCTCCTGGGAGAACTTCTGCCAGGCGAAGAACGCCTCGCCGGGGTT
>DATHPK010000303.1:0-7570 GCA_035483935.1 Acidimicrobiales bacterium | reverse complement strand
CGCACCGCCGCATCCGACGAGGCGAACGCCTCGCGGTGATCTTCGGGCGTGAGCATGGCGATGGTCGAGGAGGTCTCGGTCAGCCCGTACGCGTTGACCAGGTCGACCGCCGGCAGGTCCCGCAGGGTGCGCTCGACGAGCTCCAACGGCATGCGCCCGCCGCCATAGGAGAGGTGGCGCAACGCCGGCGGCGCCGCACCGACCGCTTCGACCGCCTCGAGGATCCGCCCGAGCATCGTCGGCACGACCATGGCGTGCGTGATGTGCTCCTCGGTGGCGACGCGGACCCACTCGGCCGCGTCGAACGTCGGCAGGTACATGATCCGCCGGCCCGAGTAGAGCGAGGACAGCACGGCTGCGATGCCCGCGATGTGGTACGGCGGGACGCAGACGAGTTGCGCCTCGTCGGCGCTGCACCCGAGAAATTCGACCGACGAGATGATGTAGGACACCAGGTGCCGGTGACGCAGCACCGCGGCCTTGGGCTCCGAGGTCGTGCCGCTGGTGAAGAGGAACACCGCCACAGATTCGGGGTCGACGAACGGATGGTCTGCACCATCGCCGCCGCCGCCGTCGCCGTCGCCGTCGCCACCCACCACCGAGTCGGCGAACGCGTCGACCGTGACGAGACGCCCCGCCTCGACCCCGGCAGCCCCTAACCGAGCGACCTCAGAAGCATCGGCGAGGATCGGTCCGGGCGGCACCCGCGGCAGGATCGACGCCAATTGCTCGTCCGGCGCTCGATAGTTCAGAGGCGCAAACGCCGCGCCCGCCAGCGCCGCCCCGAAGAGCGCAACCGGCAAGACGTCGGAGTTCAGCCCAAAATAAGCGACCGACTCCGCGCCCTCCTTCTCGAACAACACCGCCGCACGGCGGGCTGCGGAGAGAAGGGCGGAAGAGGTGAGTCCCCCCGACGAAGGCCCGACGCAGACCCGGTCGGGGTCGCCCTCCGCCACCATCTCCAACAACATGGCGATGTTCACGGCAAGGACGACTCCCCTGAATCCGACGGATCCGAACCGGAGCGGGAGTCGCTCAGTCCGACGCGGGCAGCGGCTTTGCGCCCTTGATCTCGAGGACGGTCTCGCCGACCGAGATAGACCCTTCGCCGGCCTTCGTGCACAGGATCTCGAGGCCGAGCGCCTCGTCGGCGTAGCGCTTCCCGAGCTGCGTGCCGCCGTCGAAGCCGGCCGCCGGGGCCTGCGCCGTCACCTCGGCGTCGATCGCCACGAACGGCTGGCCCCCGCAGCGCAGGTCGACCGCCTCGCCGGGCGCCTTGACCACAACCACCTCGCAGGCGTCGGTGGCGCTTCGCAGCCTCGTTCCTGCCTTCAGTTCGATCCCCACCGCTGTCGTCCTCACTTTCGACTGCTCTCGGCGTCCGGCCCCCGACCTTCCGGCCAAACCTTTAGGTGGAGGGGGTCCAGGATATTCGCCGCCCCGTACCGCCCTCGTCGGGGCGGCGGCCTCCCTTTCTACTGCCGCCGGACCGTGGGCCGCATCCTGGGTGTACACAGAGCGTGCGAGAATGTGAATCGGGGGGTCGAGGGGGTCGAGGGGGTGCTCGGGTGGTAGCAACGGAGGGCTTGATGGAAGAGGAAAGCTCGGAGGGCCTCGAGGGCTCTGTGGGTGCGGAGGGTCCCGAGGACGCGGAAGGCTCCGACGCGGACGCCTGGGACTCGGAGGGCTCGGAGGGCGCCGGGTGGTTCGCCGACCCCGACGTCGAGGGCCAGGAGCGCTACTTCGACGGGTCCGAATGGACCTCGGAGACCCGCTCCGCTGACGCCGATGCGCCCTTGCACCACCTACCTGATCACGCCGGCGAGCTCCAGCGCGCCCTGGCGGCGGCAACCGACGACATCGACGACGTGGAGGACCGGCTGGGGACGCTCTTCGATCGAGCGCAGCAGGTGGGCGAGCGGGACGGGCGGGCGCGTAAGCAGGCCGCTGCGGGGTCAGGCGGACGGGCCGGAGAGGGAAGGACGCTCTCCGACGCCGTCGAGCACGCCGATGGTGATGACGACGACTCCGTGTGGGCCGACGCCGACGCCGAGGCGGAGGCCGGCGACCATGTCGTCGCAGGTGCCGACGACGACGCCCTGGCCGACCTCGACGAGGCCCTGGCCAGCGAGGAGCCCGAAAAGGTGAAGCGGAGCTTCTTCCGGCGTCGTTCCTGATCCGGAATTGGGTTGACCCGGCGCCGGTTCGTGCCGAAATGAGAGAGAGTGGGTGCGTGCACGGCGGTGTGCGCGCCCGAGCGTGGGAGGAGCACGAGTGAGCCAGGCACCGGGCTGGTATCAAGATCCGTTCCATCGCGGCCAAGAGCGCTACTGGGACGGGAAGGTGTGGACGCAGGGCACCCGGGACGAGGTAGCCAGTGGTCCGGCCGAGGTCGAAGCCGGGGACGGGGGCACTGACGGGGTCGTAGGCGCGGGGCCTCCCGCGCCGCCGACGCCGATGCCGTCAGGTATCGGTCCGTCGACCAACGTACCGGCCTTCGCTCCGATCGGCGCACCGGTCCAACCCGTTGCTGCCCCGCACGCTGCGGACCGGGCGGCAGGCTCTCCGGGCGCATGGGCACCGCCGAGCCCGGGCGGGGCGGCGCCGCAACACGCGAGACGAAACAAGCGCACACGCAATGTCATGTTCGGCGTGGCCGCGGCCGCCCTGGTGCTGGTCGCCGGCGGTGTGAGCACGGCGGTGCTCCTGGGTGGTTCGGGCGATGCCTCGGCCCAGGAGGCCGTCGCCAACGCCGCGGCACAGACGATCAACTCGCAATCGGCCGACATGTCGTTGACGATCGGCGTCAACGTCCTCAGTGTCCACGAGAACGTCACCGCCAACGGCGCCTTCGACTTCGCCCACAAGACCGGCACCATGACGATGACGATCCCCGTCAACGGGCAGCAGTACACCGAGCAGGAGATCCTGGACGGATCGACCGTGTACGTGAACCTCGGGGGACTGACCAGTGGACTGGCACTGAGCAAGCCGTGGGTCTCCGAGAACATCAGTCAGCTCAGTAACTCGAGCAATGGCCTCGGCACCTTGGACCCGACGTCCATGCTGCGTCAGCTCCAGTCGGCCGGGGGGACCGTCACCTCGCTCGGGCCGACCACCTACGACGGGACCTCGGTCACGGAGTACTCGGCGACACTGCCGTCCTCCGCGATCATGGGAGACATCGGAAAGCTCCCGTCGTCGCTGCAGCAAGGTGTCTCCGGGCTGAACCTGCCCGACATGCACATGAACATCTACGTCACGCAGGACAACCTGCTGAAGGCCGTGTCCCTGCCGTCCTATTCGGTCTCGATCGGCGGCCAGTCGATGTCGATGAACATGACGATGGTGCTCTCGAACTACGGCACCCCAGTGAACGTGACGCCGCCGCCGGCTGACCAGGTCGAGCCCCTCTCGCAACTCGGCGGCGGGCTGGGCAACAGCGGGTCGACAGGAAACACCGGTAGTTCGGGGAGTTCGGGGAGTTCGGGGAGCACGGGCAGCACGGGGAGCGGCTCGAGCATCTGAGCCTCGGGTGCCGGACGCCCTGGCGCACACGTCATTCGGGGCCGATCACCCCGAGCGGACGTGAAGGCGTAGCGTTGGGGAAAGTGGCACGCAAGTGGCTCGGCCTGGTCATTGGCCTCGCGGCACTCACCGTGAGCTGCCTGTTGCCGGGGTCGTTGCTTACATCGGCGCCGCCGGCCGGCCGCGTCGCCGCCATTGAGTTGGCGGTACCCGCCGTCGGCAGCGTCAACTGCGCCGCGGTGATCTGCAACCGGGGCACACCGTCGGCGCCGGGCCTGGTTCCGGCCGTGTCCGTGGCCGTCGCTCTGCTCTCCGGTCTATTCCTCGTGTTGGTCGCGACCGCCGTGCGACGCAGGCGTCGGCCTTGCGCCGCGTTGCCGACGGGGAATCCGCTCCGGCTGCTCCGACCGCCCCAGCTCGGTCTCTTCGCGTAAATCTCGGGTGCCAACGCACCGTCAACAAATACACAACTTGTGAGGCGCAGCTGCTGGTATCCAGCCAGCGCTTCGTCATGAGGTCATACCAGACCCAGCGATGCCTCACGCCGAGAACGGAGAGATCGAATGCCTGACAACCGCAAGACGTCCCGTGGGCCGACGCAAAAGGCCGCCGGGAGCGCAAACCGAACGAACGTTTCACCGAAGAAGCAGACCGGTGGCAACCGTCGCCAACAGGAGCGCGAGGAGAGAAGGCACCAAGCCGCTCTCGAGGCGCGTCGTGCACGCAACCGACGGTGGGGATTGGCCAGCATCGGCCTCGTCGTCGTGCTGGTCGTTGTGCTGGTGGTCGTGAAGGTGGCCGGCAGCGGCGGCGGCAACTCGGCCGCCGACCAGGTCTCGCCGCCGGCGGGCAGCCCCATCCCGGCCGCCACGCTGTCCAAGCTCGCCTCGGTTCCCATGTCCACCCTGGCCGCGGCGCCGTCAGGGGGGCTCATCAACCAGATCCAGTCCACAACCGGGGCCAACGCCGTCACGTCGAACGGCAAGCCCGAGCTTCTGTTCATCGGTGCGGAGTTCTGTCCCCACTGTGCCGCGGAACGCTGGGCGCTCTACGTGGCGCTGTCGAAGTTCGGCACGTTCAGTCCGAATCCGGGCCGCATCCACTCTGCGACGCAGGACGGCAACGTTCCGACCCTGACCTTCTACGGCACCACGTACACCAGTCCGTACTTTGTCTTCACCCCGGTCGAGGTCTACACCAACAAGCCCACCGCAAACGGGTACACCGCGTTGCAGACGCCGACCAAGGAGCAGTACAACATCTGGCAGAGCGTCGGCGGCGGAAGCTTCCCCTTCCTCGACTTTGCCGGGAAGGCAGACATGGTGGGTGCGCAGTACTCCTATGTGCCTATGCAGAACCTCGCCTTTTCGGACGTTGCCGCCCAGGTCGGGAACAATTCCACTCAGCTCGGCGCCAATATCGACGCCGGGGCCTATCAACTGGTGAGGACGATCTGTAGCTCGCTCTCGTCGAGCAAGCCCGCGTCCGTGTGCTCGGCGGGCGCGTGACGTCGCCCGTGACGGAAAGGCCCGACGTCGCCGAAGGATCGGTGCCGCGGTGGCCGGGGCCGGTGGGGACGCTTGTCTGCATACTCGGCCTCGGGGTGGCCGGGTACCTCACCTTCGAGCACTACACATCGTCGACCTCGCTGGCCTGCTCGGACAACGGGGTGGTCAATTGCCTGAAGGTGACCACGAGCTCGTACTCGGCGGTCGCGGGTGTGCCGGTCGCGGTCCTCGGTCTGGTGTTCTTCGTGATCATGCTCGTACTGCAACTCCCGCCGATGTGGCGGCGGCCCGAACGCTGGCTCCGCGTGGCCCGGGTCGCCTGGTCAGTGGTCGGTCTGGGTACGGTGCTCTACCTGCTGTCGGCCGAGCTCTTCGTCATCGACGCAATCTGCCTGTGGTGCACCGCGGTGCACGTGCTGACGCTCGTCGTCTTTGCGACGACCGTGTACGCGACCGTGTCCTACCCACGACCCGAATGACGTGTTGAGGCGCTCAGGAAGTACGTCCGCCGCAATCAGGACGGAGCAGCCGCCTCCGCACCCGACCCCGCCCGCACCGCCTTGGCCACCGCGCCCCAGCGTTCGAACGCGCCCGGGTCGCGCACCACGTCGCCACCGGTGAAATAGCTCACGACCCGGGTCGCCATGCCGCCGTACTTGGCGACGATCTCGTCCGCGATCGAGTCCCACGTCCCGACGGTGGTGAACTCCTTCAAGATGTCGTCGTCGATCACCTGGGCCATGCCCGGGATGTCGCCGGCCCGCTGCCGCTCGCGGATCCGTTCGGTGGTTCCCTCGCGGTCCAACTGCTCGAAGATGAAGCCGTAGTTGGGCGTCGACCCGTAGAAGGCCACCTGCACCCGCGCCGTCTCCCGCCACCGCGACACCTCCTCGTCGGTATCGCCCACGCACAGGAACGCCGGCACGATCACCTGCAGGTCGTCCACGCGGCGGCCCGAACGCGCCGCGCCCGCCGCCAGCTCGGGCAGCACCGTCTCGCGCAGGTAGATCGGCGTGTTCAACGGGTGCACATGGATGCCGTCGGCCACCTGCCCGGCCATCCGAAGCATCCAGGGATTGACGGCTGCGACGTCGATCGGCGGGTCCGACACGTCGATCGGCCCGGGGGACCACGTCGGCGGCAGCAACGACAGGTTGTAGAAGTCGCTCTCGACCGCCAGCGGCTCGCCGGTGCGGAACGACTTGAAGATCTGCTTCACCGCCAGCACGTAGTCGCGGAGCCGGGGACCGGGCGGTGAGAACTCGGCTCCGTAGCGCCGCTCGATATGCGCCCGCACCTGTGCCCCGAGCCCCAGGCGGAACCGGCCCTCGCTCGCCTCGGCCAGCTCCCATGCCACCGACGCGGTGACCATCGGGCTGCGGGGGAACGCCACCGCGATGCCGGTCATCAGGTCGAGCTCGCCCGCGGCCGCCGTCGCCAGCTGGCCGATCGTCAGGTACGCCGTCCGCCCGGCCTCGGTCACGACGAGGCCCGACAGTCCCACCTCGGCCGCCCGTTTCCCGAGCGCGCCCGCTCGCCGCAACGGCTGCGCCGGCAGCATGGCGTCGAACTTCAACGCGCCCGAGGGACCCCGCTCGGACGTCACGCCGCGTGTGAGGACGGCGTCGGCGGCACCGCGCGCCCGCCCCGGCGCACCGGCACCCAGTCGTTGGTCGAGGGCCAGTACTCCTCGCTGTGGTCGATCGTCCCCGCACTCGCGTAGTGGTAGACCATCGCCGCCCGAATGCCCGCCGACTCGTTGTCCGTAGATCGGTGCATGAGGTGGCTGTCGAACACCAGCAGGTCACCCGGCGACATCAGCACCGGCTCGGACGCCGACATGTCGTGGTCGACGATCTCGAAGTAGCCGTAGTTCGCCCCGGGCCGTCGATCCGGCACGTGCTGATGCACCGGCCCGTTCTGTGACCCGGGCAGCACGTGCAGGCAGCCGTTGTGCAGCGTCGCCTCGGTGACGGCCAGCCACACCCCGACCACGGGCCGACGCGGTTCGAACGGGAAGTACAGCGAGTCCTGGTGCCACGGCTGGCCCCAGGCACCCGCCGTCTTGAAGATGAACTGCGACAAGAAGACGTCGATGTCCGGGGCGATCAACGGCGACACCAGGTCGACCACCCCGGCCGAATGGGCGAACGCGGCGAACACCGGATCTCGATGCAGCCGGAAGATCTTGGACACCGCATCCTCGGGATGCGCCACCTCCACCCCCGCCTTGTTGGCCTCGGCCATGACCTTGACGCCCACCGACGTTGCCAGACCGGGGTCCCGGCAGATCTCGGTGACCCGCTCGAGCATCGCCGAGCATGTCGCGGCCGAGGCGAACCCGTCGACCCGGAAGAAGCCCCGCTCCTCCCACGACTCCCGTTGCCCGTCGCTCAGCACGGAATCGCACCCCGGCGCACCGGCTCTGTGCCGCTCATATACACACACATATACACACATCGGGCGGCACAAGGCGGGCCAGTGTCCATATACGGTTCCGCCTCTCCGCCCTCGCGGCGCTTCATCGCAGCGGC
>DATHPK010000302.1:0-1858 GCA_035483935.1 Acidimicrobiales bacterium | reverse complement strand
CGGCAGCAGCCGCTCGAAGAGGACCGAGCCGTCGAGCGGTGGCACCGGGATCATGTTGAACACGAACAGGCCGACGTTGACGACGCCCGCGTAGAACAAGATCTGGGCCGACGTCGACCACTGCGTGAGGGTGACCCAGTTGGGCGGGAGGTCCGGCCGCGCGAAATGGATGAACAACAGCGCGAACAACGCTGCCAGCACCGCGTTGACGAGGGGCCCGGCCAGCGACACCACAACGCCCTCGTTGCGCGGGCTGCGCAACCGACCGACGTTCACCGGCACCGGCTTGGCCCATCCGAACACGCCGATCCCGCTGAGCGAGAGCAGGGCCGGGACGATCAAGGTCCCGACCGGGTCGACGTGCACGACCGGGTTCAGACTGAGCCGGCCGGCGCGTTTCGCGGTGTCGTCACCGAACGCGTTGGCCACGAAGCCGTGCATGACCTCGTGGAGGATGATCGAGGGCACGACGACGCAGAAGATGATGATCTCCTGCTTCTTGATGTTGTGATGGACGACCAGGGCGACCACAAGGACGGCGATCGCGACTGTCCACAGCGTCGCTTTGGTCCGCTGATCCATCGGTCGCCTCCCCGAGGAGGCTCCGGGCGAACGCACCGATGGCCTAGTGCTTGGCGGCGTCGACGATGCAGAGACGGGCCGCCGGCATCGCCTCGAGGCGCGGCGCGCCGATCGGCTTGCCGCACACCTCACAGAGGCCGTACGTCCCGTCCGTCAGGCGCTGCAGCGCAGCCTCCACCTCGTCGAGGCTCTCCCGCAGCTCCGTCGCCAGCCGCTCCGCCTCGCCCCGCTCCGCCGTCACCTGGCTGGAGTCCGCAAAGTTGGAGTCGTAGTTGAGGCCACTGCCCTGGTCCGCGAAGCCCAGTTCCGTCAACTGGGCTTGCAAATGGGCCTGCTCATTGAGGAGGAGCTCGGTGAAATCGACGTTGGCGGTCTCTGCCGTGGGGGCCTCGTTCGGCATGGGGTCATGCTACGCGGTCCCTCCCCCCCTTGGTTCCCGCACGGGGGTGGGCGCCTTCGTAGGCGCGACGCAGGTGTTCTGGGGAAACCTTGGTGTAGCGCTGGGTCGTGGCGATCGAGGCGTGGCCCAGGAGTTCCTGCACGACCCGCACGTCCGCCCCGCGCCCCAGCATGTGGGTGGCGCAGGAGTGGCGCAGCACGTGGGGGCTGACCTTCTCCTCCAGCCCGACCCGGGCCGCGTACTTCTTCACCACCCCGAAGGCACCCACCCGGGTCAGGCGGCCCCCTCGGGCGTTGAGGAAGACGGCCTCGGCGTCGCTGCGCCGCCTCCACTTCTTCGGCACGAAGAGCGGCCGCCCCTCTCCCGACAGCCAGTCGGCTAGGGCGAGCCGCGCCAGCTGGCCCAGCGGAACGACGCGTTCCTTGTCCCCTTTTCCGAGCACGCGCACGAGGGGCATGCCGCGCGCGTCGACGGCATCCGCCACGTCGCCGAGATTGAGCCCGACGACCTCGCTCACGCGCGCCCCCGTGCCGTAGAGCACCTCGAGGAGGGCGCGGTTTCGCAGCACGGCCGGACCGGTGCCAACGACCGCGCCGAGGAGCCGCTCGGTCTCCTCCTCGCTGAGCGCCTTGGGCAACAGGTCGGAGACCGAGACCGACGGCAGGTCTGCGGCCGGGTCGTCGTCGCGCCGTCCCTCCTCGACGAGGAACCGGTAGAAGCCGCGGATGCTGGAATGGGCGCGCGCCACCGACGCCTTGCTGTGAGACGCACGCAGCGACGCGAGATACGCCGCCACGTCGGCCGACGAAGCTGTGTCGATCTCGTGCCGGCCACCCTCTTCGAGCGCAGCGCCGAATGCCGTCAGGTCACGCCGGT
>DATHPK010000301.1:0-9935 GCA_035483935.1 Acidimicrobiales bacterium | reverse complement strand
CTCGAGGTGGAGCGCTGGAACCGGCTGCACCCCGAATCCGAGCCGAGGGTCCCCCGCATCACCGCGGCGCTGGGCAACGGACGCGACCCGGTTGTCGCCATCACGGACTACATGCGCGCGGTGCCCGATCAGGTCTCGCGGTTCGTCGACCGGCCCTATGTTTCGCTCGGCACCGACGGGTTCGGCCGTTCCGACGCCCGCAGCGCCTTGCGCGGATTCTTCGAGGTCGATGCGGCACACCTCGTGGTGGCCGTCCTGCAGCAGCTCTCGATCGACGGACGCGTGAAGCCCTCGGTCGTCGCCGACGCAATCGCCGAGTCGGGGATCGATCCCGAACGCGAGGCTCCCTTCACGGTGTGAGCAGGGCCACGAACGTGGCCAGGGCCTCTTCGGCACCATCGGGCACACGGAGCGACAGCGTTCGGCGTCGCGGCCCGATGTCGATCGAGACATCGAAGAAGGGGCAGCACTGCTTCTCGCGCTGCGCCAGCTCCACTGCGGCCACGAGGGCCGCGTCGGAGGACTCGAGGGCCAGGTGCACCGCGGTGGCCTCGGCGTCGACGGCGACGACCGACGTCGCCACCAGCGTGCGCCACTCGTCGACGCGGTCCGCCAGCGACCCGGCGTCGAGACTGCAGGCGATCGGCGTGCCGGGACCCGTCTCAGCGGTCATTGCTGTCCCATGAGCGAGTCACGCGTGATCTCCATCTGTCCGAGGTGCTGGAACAGCTCTTCGAGGACATGGAGCAGGACGGCACCCTTCGTCTCGCTGTAGGGCACCGGATCAGCAGGGTCGCGGTGGACGTTCCGCGGCGTGTCCCACGCGTCGAGCCCGGCCAGGTCCTCGGCCAATCGCTCCCGGGCCTTCTCCGCCCGCGCCAGTAAGGGCGCGACCGGGCCGCTCGCCGTGAATTCGGCGGCGCGGTCGCGTTCGATCGGGCGGTCGGCGATCGTGGCGCCGCCCCAGTACTCCATGACGCCGAGGCAATGGGTCAGGATGGCGTAGGGCGAATTGGCCCCGGGGAACGGGGGGCGGCGGTTGGCGAGCTCGTCACCGAGGTCCGCGACGATGCGGGTCATGTCACGAAGGGCGAGGCCGGCAAACCAGAGATAATCCGCCCGTGCCACCGCGACCGGATGGGCGCGCCAGCCCTCCGACTCAGTGGGCGACCCAGGCATCGGGGTCGGTGACCAGTTTCGCCACGTGCGTCGGCAGACGCCCCGAGATCACGTCGGTCAACGTGACCTTTTCCAACACCGACCGCAGGCTGGCCCGTACGGCGACCCATACCTGTTGGAGATGCTCTGCGGCACCGTCGTAGTTCGTTGCCTCGGGCCGGAAACCACGCACCTCGGCCAGAGGGCCGTCGAGGGCGCGGATCACGTCCGCGATGGTGATCGAATCCGGCTCGCGGGCGAGCCGGTAGCCACCCTCGGCTCCGCGCTGACTGGCCACGATGCCGGCACGACGGAGGTCGGCCAGGATGGCGCCCAGGAACCGTGGCGGCAGCCCCTGCTCGCCGGCCAGGAACTCGGCGGTCTGCGGGGTCCCGGCCGCGGCCAGCGCCAGGAGGGCGCGGATGCCGTAGTCAACCTTCGCCGGGATGTGCATGGCGAGAGTCTGCCGCGCCGCGCACCCTCGGGTGCAAACGGCTCAGCAGCCCCCTCTCAGGACTGAGCCGGCGCCTGGCGGTACGCCCGCATCACCGCCAGCGCCATGGGGCGGGCCCGACCGGCGGCACCGGCGTCGCCGGCGGCCGCTTGGATGACGCTGCCGTAGACCAAGATGAGGAGAGACTTGGCCAAGTCGGCGGGGTCGCGAAAGCCGGCCTCGGTCGCCAGCTGGGTCAGATAGTCACAGAGCGTCCCGAGGTGTTCGACGCACGCAGCACCGGCCGGATGCCCGGGACCCATCTCCAACAACACCTTGATGAACGGGCAGCCCGCATATTGGGGCTCGCGGAACCATTCGTCGAACAGGTCGAAGATGGAGAGGATCCGCTCCTCGGCCGTGCCGCCGCGCTCCTGCACCTTCGCTTCGAGCCAGCCCAGCGTCCAGCGCTCCTCGCGGAGCTGGAGGAACGCCAGGATCAGCTCGTCCTTCGATGCGAAGTGGCGATAGAGCGTCGCCTTGGCCACCCCCGCTCGCTCGACGAGCTCGTCGACACCGACGTCGCGCACCCCCCGGACCGAAAAGAGCTCGTACGCGGTCTCGAGTAACCGCTCGTCGGGTCGATGCGTCGAAACCATTTCCTCCGCCTACACAACCCAGGCGCCAACCCGGGTGATATGTCACAGAATTTACCTATGACAGGACGGTCTGTCTATTTTGTTGCAAAGTAAGGTATACAGACCTGTCTGTACCATCCCTTGCTGACCCCCCCTAACTGAGTGACCTCCCCACCAGCTGATTTGAGGACCCGGACCGCGATCGACACCTCGTCCGTCGGAGTTTTGACGATCGACACCCGATCCGAGGCGATCATTTCGTGCAACGACGCGTTCGCGGCAACGGTCGGCCGACCGGTCCGTGACCTGCAGGGGTGCCTGATCGCCGAGTTCCTCGACGAGGACGTGAAGTCGGTTGCCAAGGCCGTGATCGAGGGCATTCGTGCCGGCTTCATCGGATCGGTCGACGGCAACGTCGGGCTGGAGAGCACCGGGGGGTCCTTCCGCGTCCATTGCTGGATCCTCGGCCTGGGCACTGATCGCCCCCATTCAATGGCGATTGCAGGCGTCCTCCCGGCGGCGGGTACCCGCTCCTCCGAAATGAAGCCCTCGGAACGGTCCCAGCCGGCAAAGTTCGACCCCCTTCGCTACGTGCTGGCGACCTTGGACGACGACTGGCGGATCATCCACGTAGCGCCGGGATCGGCCGCCCGGCTCGGATTGCCGGAACCGGGCGCGACGACGGTGATGCCCCGGCTGCTCGAGCTGGTTCATCCCGACGACCTCGCCACGCTCGACGGATTCTTCGCTCGCCGCTCCCCGGTGCAGGCACCGGGGGCCTTCACCGTGCGCCTGCGCGATCCCGACCGGAAATGGCTGTCGGCGTCGGTCACGGTGAGCCCGCTGCGTGGCCCGGCCGATACCGAGTACGGACTGGTCGCAGAGCCGGTGCGCGCGGAGGAGCCGCGTGCCTCGGACTCAGAGCGCGTGGCTCGACTCGAGGACCAACTCGCGCGAATACGGCAAGTGGTGCAGGCGTCGGATGGCGAAGGTATCGACCGCCTGATGGACCGGACCGGCCTCACGATCCGCCAACGCGAGATCGTGAAGCGGCTACTGGAGGGACATCGGGTGGACGCCATCGCGCTCGACCTCTCCGTCAGCCCGAGCACCGTCCGCAACCACCTCTCTGCGATCTTCGAGCGGTTCGGCGTGGCCACCCAGTCGGAGCTCATCGAGCTCCTGCGAGAACACTCGACCGGCGTCTCGTTCCCCTCGGGCGAGTGAGGGCCACGGCGGTAGGCTGGCGATGTGCTCCATCTCTCCCAGGATGACGACGCCGACAAGTTCCTGACCGGGAACTGGCTGGCGCTCCTCATCGGGATGGTGCTCGACCAGCAGGTCACCATCGAGAAGGCGTTCTCCTCTCCGGCCGAGCTGTCTCGCCGGCTGGGCACCCCGCTCAGTGCCTCGGCGATCGCGGCCATGCCGCTCGAGGACCTCAGCGAGCTGTTCCGGGAACGCCCGGCGCTGCACCGGTACCCGGGGTCGATGGCGAAGCGCGTCCAGGACGTCTGTCGCGTGGTCGCGACCGACTACGCGGACAAGGTTGAGAACATCTGGAAAGGCGTGAGCACAGGCGACGAATTGGTGGGCCGGCTCAACGCCCTGCCCGGGTTCGGCATCCAGAAGTCGAAGATCTTCGCCGCGCTGCTGGGGAAACAGCTCGGCGTGCACCCGGACGGTTGGGTCGAGGCCACTGCTCCCTACGGGGATGCCGACGCCTTCTTGTCGGTGGCGGACATCACGAGCCCCGAGACGCTCGACAAGGTGCGGACCAACAAACGGGCCATGAAGGCCAAGGCGCGCGCCAAGGGGTGAGCGCCCGGCGCGACCTTTCGGGCCGCCGCCTCTACCTCTGCACGCCGGACCGGCCGGACCTGCCTGACTTCGTGGCCGCGTGCATCGCGGGTGGCGTGGACGTCGTCCAGCTGCGCGACAAGCAGCTCGAGGCGCGCGCACTCCTCACCCGCGCGCGGCTGGCCGGCGACGTCTGCCGCGCCCATGACGTCCCCTTCGTGCTGAACGACCGGCCCGATCTGGCGCTCGAGGCCGGCGCGGACGGCGTCCACGTCGGACAGGACGACGCGCCGGTCTCTCTGGCCCGGCACATCCTCGGACCCGACGCGATCGTGGGCCTGTCCACCCACGGACCGGACGACCTGGCCGCGGCCGCCTCGGAGGACGTCACCTACATCTCCGCCGGGCCGGTGGAGCCGACGCCGACGAAACCGGGACGGCCGGGCACCGGGTTGGGCTACGCCACGTTGGCCACCGGGCGGTCTGCGGTGCCGGTCTTCGTCACCGGCGGCGTCACCCCCGGACGCATCCCCGAACTGGCGGCGGCGGGCGTCCGCCACTTCGTCGTGGTGCGCTTCCTCACCGAGGCACCCGACCCGGCGGCCGCGGCGCGCGCACTGCGGGATGCGATCGAGACGGCGCTCGCCCCTGCGGCCTGAGCGCCGCCGCCGCTCAGAGCCCGAGCCGTAGCGAAAGGTCGGAGGCGAGGACGGCCTCGGGATCGACGCGGCGCCTGACCTCCGCCATCTCGGCCAGGCGCGGGTACATGGTCTGCACGAGGTCCGGCCGGAGCCGCGCGTCCTTGGCCAGGTAGATCCGGCCACCGGCGTCGGCCACCTTCTCGTCGAGCGAGTCGAGCAGGGCCGACAGACCCGGGGGGCCGACCGGGAAATCCAGCGCGAGCGTCCAGCCGCTCTGTGCGAACGAGAGCGGGCCGGGGGTGCCGGGACCGAAGAGCTTGAGCACCGCGAGGAAGGCAGGAACGCCCGACGCCGCGATCGACCCCACGGCGTCCCCGACGACGTCGCCACGATCGGGAGGGACGGCGAACTGGTACTGCACGAAGCCGGAGGGTCCGTAGAGGACGTTCCATCCGCCAATCCCGTCGAGCGGGTGGAAATAGGTCGCAAGCGGAGCCAGGGTTGCGTGCGACGACACGCGGAACCAGCCCTCGTTCAGCACGCGGACCGACAGCCGGTTGGCCAGCCGCAGCGGTGGCGCCACGGGCACCCGGAGCCGGGGCTCCGCCGGGGCTTCGAGGACGCGCGACGCGAGGCGCGCCGGCAGCGCCGACGCCGCGGCGTGGTCGCCGAGGGTGAGGATGGACCGCCGCCGACCCGCCCGGCTCGCGAGGCAGTCGAGCCAGGCGACGCTGTAGCGGTGCCCGTCGTCTGATTGCTCCATCACCGACATGAGCCCGTCGAGCGTCGTGAAGCGCCGGTTCTGCAGCTGCATCCACGACGACTCGATCGGGAGCAGCCGAAGCGTGGCGCGCACCACGATGCCGGTGAGACCCATCCCCCCTGCGGTCGCCCAGAACAACTCGGCGTCGTCGTCGGGGGTGACGACCCTGGTGCCGGTCGGCGTCGCCAGCACCATGCTCTCGACGTGACGGGCGAAGCTGCCGTCGCAGTGGTGGTTCTTGCCGTGGATGTCCGAGGCGATCGCGCCGCCCACGCTCACGTAGCGGGTCCCGGGCGTCACCGCGACGAACCAACCCCGCGGGATCACCTCCTGCATGAGCCGGTGGAGGCTTACGCCACCGCCCACTTCGATGCAGCCCGTCGCCTCGTCGAGCGGCCCGATCCCGGTCAGCTGCGCCGTCTCGACGACGACGCCCCCGCTGCTCTGGGCCGCGTCTCCGTAGCTGCGGCCCAGACCGCGGGCGATGAGCGGACGACGTGCGCTCCCGAGCAGCCCGGTGATCGACTCCTCGTCCGCCGGGCTGGCCACGCCCGCACGCGAGGGCGCCGTCCGGCCCCAGCCGCTCAGCTCCAGCGGGGTGGTGGCGACGTCCGTCCGGATCCGGTCCTCGACGGCGGTCATGAGTAGACGCCGATGGCCATCAAGGCCACCCACAGCAGTCCGTACACCTGCAGCACGTGGTCGTGCAGGGCCAGCCGCTCGGGCTCACCGCCCTTCCCGGCGTCGAGGAGCCGGAAGATGTGCAGCACCGCGAGGACCATGGGGACAACCGTCAGCTCGATCCACACGGCCTGGTGCCCGTCGTGGGACGCGAGGAGGCCGCTGCGATCGAAGGCCCAGAGGCAGTAGGTGGCGACGGTCACGCTGGCACAGATGGTCAGCGTCGAACGGAGGAAGGACTCGGTGTACTCGTCGAGGACGCTGCGGTGGACGCCCCTCGTCTCGCCGAGGCGCGCGTGCTCCGCGTAGCGCTTACCGGTCACGAGGAACAGCGCGGCGAACGAGGTGAACACGAGGAACCAGTTGGAGAGGTAGACGTGGGCGACGAGGCCTCCCGCGACCGCCCGCAACACGAACCCCGACGCGACCACGGCCAATTCCATGACGGGTTGTCGCTTGAGCCACAGGCTGTAGGCGGAGGTCAGCGCCAGGTAGGACGCGACCACCAGCACGAAGCCCCACGGGCCGAGCAGGGCGGCGCCCGCGAGGCTGATCGCGATCAACGCAATGCCGGCACCGACGGCGACGGAGGCCGGGAGCTCGCCGCTCGCCACGGGGCGCATGCGCTTGACGGGGTGGTGCCGATCCTGCTCGGCGTCGAGCACGTCGTTGATGAGGTAGTGCCCCGAGGCGGCGGCGCAGAAGAGGAAGAACGCCACGACGACGCGCCAGAGCACCGACCAGTGGCCGAGGACGCTGGCGGCGGCGGGCGCCGCGAAGACGAGGACGTTCTTCGACCACTGGCGCGGTCGCATCGCGCGCACGAGGAGCCACGCGGTGCTGTGGCGCCAGCGCGCCGAAGGGTCGCCGAAGTGCAGCGACCAGCCCCGCTCGGGCTCCTCGCCTTCGTTCTTGGTGCGCTCGGGATAGGTCAGACGATCACCTGGTCGATGGATCGTGTCGCCCGCCCCTGGGCGAACGGCGGGATTCCCAGCGTAGACCCTGGTCTTCCGCCCCCTCGTGCACCGACACCATCACGGCAGCTGCAGCGTCGGTGCGGTCGTGCTCGCGACGGTCAGTGCAGCCGTTCCAGCCAGCCGACCAGCAGGGCGAGGACCCGGGGGTCGGCCCGGAGCCAGTGACCGCCCCCGAGCACCACGTGCAGTTCGGAGGGCCCGGTGGCGGCGTCGGCGAGCGCCCGCGCGCTCGAGAGAGGGACGTCGGGATCGTCCGAGCCGTGCACCATCAGCAGTGGGCGCCCCTTCAGCAGCGCGGCGTCCTCGGCCGGTTGCAGCACGGAGAGCTCCTTGGCCCACGCCTCCAACGAAGCGGGGAACCCGGGCGTCCTGATCACACGGGTGCGCCGGCAGCGCACCAGGAATTCCTCGGTCCCGCCCGTCAGCTCGGCGACCTCGGCCGGCGTGCCCAGGCAGGCGACGCCGACGAAGCGGTCGTCGCCCGCGGCGAGATGCAACGCGAGCACGCCGCCGAAGCCGAAGCCCACGACGACGCGGGTCGATGCGTCGGGCACCTCGCTCTCGGCGAGGAACCGCAGGTCGTCCAGCCAGCCCAGCGCGGAGAAGTCGCCGGCCGACTTGCCGGCGCCGCGCAGCGAGGCGGTGACGACCTGCCAGCCGGTCTCGCGGGCCAGGCGGTCGGCCAGCGCGGGATACGTCAGGGCGACGTCGGCGGCGTCCGCCTGCGGCCGGGGCAGGTCGTGGCAGAGGATGGCGTGGCCGCGGACGGGCGCGCCGGGACTGGTCGCGCTCGCGTAGGTCCACAGGTCGCCCGCGGGGCCGGGCCGGAGCCGGAATGGCCCCGGCACCTCAGATCCCGATGCGTTGCGCCAGCAGCTCCCGGTGGTACGAGGGATCGCCGAGGAACAGCTCGGATGACTTCGCCCGCTTGAAGTAGAGGTGCGCCGGGTGCTCCCACGTGAAGCCGATCCCGCCGTGGATCTGGATGTTCTCGGCGGCGGCGTGGAAGTAGGCCTCGGAGCAGTACGACTTGGCCAGGCTGGCCACGACCGGGAGCTCGTCGGAGTCCTCGGCGGCGGCCCAGGCGGCGTAGTAGGCGGCGGACTTGGCCGACTCGACCTCGAGCAGCATGTCGGCGCACTTGTGCTTGATGGCCTGGAAGCTGCCGATGGGCCGGCCGAACTGGATCCGGGTCTTGGCGTACTCGACCGACGCGTCGAGCACGTGCTGCGCGCCCCCGACCTGCTCGGCGGCCAGCGCCACCGCGGCGAGGTCGAGCGTCTTGGTCAGGCCGGGCTCGGCGCCGCCATCGGTGCCGATGAGCGTGGCCGGCGTGCCGGAGAACTCGAGGCGCGCCTGCTTGCGCGTCTGGTCCATCGTCGGAAGTGGTGTCCGGGTCAGGCCGGCGGCGTCGCCCTGCACCGCGAAGAGCGACACGCCCGCCGCCGTGCGGGCCGCCACGATGATGAGGTTCGCCACATGGCCGTCGATCACGAACATCTTGTGGCCGTCGAGTGCCCAGCCGTCACCCTTCTTCGAGGCCTTGCACTCGATGCCGCTGAAGTCCCACTTGCCGTTGTCCTCGGTGATGGCGAGCGTGGCGATCGTCTCGCCCGACGCGATGCCCGGCAGGTAGCTCTTCTTCGCCTCGTCGTCGCCAGAAGTCATGAGCGCGTTCGCGCCGAGGGCGACGGAGGAGAAGAACGGCGCGCAGAGGAGGGCGGACCCCATCTCCTCGAGCACGACGAGCAACTCGACGTAGGTGAAGCCCGAGCCCCCGAACTCCTCGGGGATCGTCAGCGACTGCAGGCCGAGCTGGTCGGCCATCTGGCTCCACACCGCAGGGTCGTAGCCCTCGGTCGTGTCCATCAGGCGGCGGACCTCGGTCTCGGGCGACTTCTCGGACAGGAAGCGGCGGACTGCGGCGCGCAGCTCCTCCTGCTCGTCACTGAAGGCGAAATTCATGCCTGGGCTCCTCTTGCCTCTCCCCCCGGCAGCCCCGCCGGCGGTATGTCCCTTGGTTACCCGGGTTCTACCAGACCAGGACCTACGGCGACCAGAAGGCCCCCGGCATCTCTTACGCTGGAAACCATGGGACAGCTGGAGAAAATCTGGAGCGACGCGACGGCCGAGGTGCATCAGATCGTGGTCGGCCCGATGGACAACAACGTCTACATCTTGCGTTGCCGCCACACGGGCGATGCGATGCTGATCGACGCCGCCAACGAGCACGAGGCGCTGCTGCCGATCTGCCGCGATCTCGGGGTCAACCAGGTCGTCGAGACGCACGGCCACTGGGACCACATCCAGGCCGTGCCGGCGGTGCGCGAGGCCGGCATCTCGGTGGCCGTGACCAGCGCCGACTCCGCGATGCTGCCGAGCTACGACCTGATCATCGACGACGACGAGACGCTCAGCATCGGCGACCTGCGCATCAAGACCCTGGCCACCCCGGGCCACACGCCCGGCTCGATCTGCTTCGCCGTGGAGGGCACGGACCTCCTCTTCACCGGCGACACCCTGTTCCCCGGTGGCCCCGGCAACACCTCGTTCGAGGGCGGGGACTTCCCGACCATCATCGAGTCGATCGAGCGGCGCATCTTCGCCAAGTTCGATGCCGGCACCCGGGTGCTCCCGGGCCACGGGACGGCCACCACCGTGGGAGATGAGTCCCCTCACCTGCAGGAATGGGTCGACAGAGGTTGGTAGGCGACCGGGCGGGTGCCGCCGGAACGGGTCCGGCGGACGGGGCCCGGCCGGCCGGGAATCAAAACCTGACCAAAAAGGTAAGCTTTTAAGCATGCCGGCGACTCCCCCGCTGCTCGAGATCAAGGATCTCCACGT
>DATHPK010000300.1:0-6205 GCA_035483935.1 Acidimicrobiales bacterium | reverse complement strand
TCGAGGTCGACGTCGTCGTGGTGGTCGCCGGGGTCGATGTCGTGGTGGTCGTCGGATCCGACGTCGTCGTGGTGGTCGTCGGAGCCGGAGCGGTCGTGGTCGTCGTCGTGCCCGTCGAGCCGTTGCCGTCGCCCCACCAGTGCCTGTGCCCGAAGTAGTTCGCGGTGCCGTTCGTCGACACGAGGCCATAGCTGTATTCGGGCGGGTCGACCACCATCCCGAGGGCACTGGAACCGGTCCCGGCGGTGGACCCGGAGAAGGTGGCGTCGCCGTAACTGAAGAGGCCGCCGTCGGAGGCCACGAGCCAGTAGCCACCGCCGTCAGGAGTGGCCGCCATGCCGACGATGGGCCGGTCCAAGCGGATCGAACCGGTGGAGCCGTAGAAGGAAGCGTCGCCGTAGCTGAAGATGCCGCCGTCGGAGGCCACCAGCCAGTAGCCACCGCCGTCGGGAGTGGCCGCCATGCCGACGATGGCCTTGTTGAGCTGGATCGCTCCCGTCGAGCCGAAGAACTGGGCGTCGCCGTAGCTGAAGATGCCGCCGTCGGAGGCGACGAGCCAGTAGCCGCCACCGTCGGGGGTGGTCGCCATGCCGACGATGGGCTTGTTGAGGTGGATGGCACCGGTCGAGCCGTAGAACGCGGCGCCGCCGTAGCTGAAGATGCCGCCGTCAGAGGCGACGAGCCAGTAGCCGCCGTCCGGGGTGGCCGCCATGCCGACGATGGGCTTGCTCAACGTGATGTTCGAGGCCGCCGGCGAACCGAGGTTCGGCGCCCCGTCGTACGGCGTCACGGCACCCTGCGCGTCAACTGTCCAGTAGCCGCCGTTGGGGTCGGCGGCCAACATCTGGCCCCCGCTGTACTCCGCCGTGGGTGGAGGTGTCAGTGCCTCGGCCGGGTTTCCGTTCAGCACGCTCACGCCGAGCAGTCCGGTCAACGACAAGAGCGCTGCTCCGAAACCGGCGACAAGAGGCGTAGCACGACGCCGTTCCCACCTGCTGCGCATCTTCCCCCCTCGACCCACCAGGGTCGAGCCACCAAGCGAAGTGCGCAGCGCTCACTGCGTGTTCGGCGGCCCGGCTGACTCGGCGAGTCCCGTAGCTTTGCGTCCCCCCCTCGCGGGAGGTTTGCCCTTATCGATGTCGCGGACGCTTTGCCCCAATCGACAATCAAAATATGAACCCCCGGTTGCGGTGCAACAAGAGGCTTTTGGACTATTTCGATCGCGGCGAGAATGGACACTTCCCCAGGTAGATCCCGCAAAAATGGGCCGAAACGCCTATGGCATCAGCACGTCGGACGCTGACGACCCGCGCCACATCTCGCGGAACTTCGAAGGTCGTTCGGCCCCGTAGTGCCTTCTCGTAGGCTCCCCGCGTGTCATCGCGCCCACGGGAAACGCATGCCGTGACGCACGACGACGTGGGCGTTGTCAGTCGATTGTCCTCCGCCCCCTTCGGGTCCGGTTCGATCTCGCTCAGGCTCTACCCGCACAACGAACTTCCCGCGACGTCGATCGTCCGCGAGCTCTGCTTGCAAGCAGGGCTCGGTCTGGACCGTGGCTTCGACGGCATCATGACCAGCGAGCACCACGGGGGCTTCGCGGGGTACATGGCCCAGCCCCTGCAGATGGCTTCCTTCGTCTTGGACGGCCACTCGAGCGGATGGGCCGCGGCGGCCCCTCTGCTGCTCCCGCTTCGGCCGACCGCACTCGTCGCCGAAGAGGTCGCATGGCTGCGGGCTCGGCATCCCGGGCGCGTCGGGCTCGGAGTGGCAATCGGCGCCCTCCCCCTCGACTTCGAGGCCACGGGCATTCGTCAGGAAGACTCGGTCGATCGCTTCAAGTCCGAGCTCCCCCGGCTGGTCGCGATGCTGCGGGGCGAGGAGTTGGGCGTGCTCGATGGTGACCCGGCTCTCATCGCATGCCGAGGCGAACCCGTGCCTGTGCTCAGCGCGGCCGTTTCGGTCGCCGCCGCCGTTCGCGCCGCCCGGTGCGGAGCGGGAATTCTCATGGAGGGGATGTCGACCCCCGGACGGCTGGCCCGATTGACCCGCGCGTTCGACGAGGCAGGCGGAACAGGCTCCAAGGTCCTGATCCGCCGGATCTGGCTTGGCCGCGTCTCCGACCGGCTCGTGACGAGGCAGCGGGCCGTCTATGAGAGCTACGCCGCGCCCGGAAATGCATTCGGTGAGGACCAGACGATTGCGTCCGATGACCCCATCGATCTCTCGGAACGTCTCGCCGCTGCCGTCGAGGAGGCCGGCGCGGACGCCCTCAATCTACGCGTGCAGCTTCCAGGGATGGCGAACGAGGAAGTGCGGGAGCAGATCAACGCCATCGGAACATCGGTCCTCGGACCCTTGCGCGAATCCTGGCCGCGGGCCCAATGAGGGTGATGTGGCCTATCGGATCGGCGTCCAGCCGCTCCGGAGGTGGTTGCCACCATCGACGTCCAGCGTGATCCCGGTGATCTGACGAGCCTCGTCGGACAGGAGGAAGCACGCTGCCGCGGCGACGTCGTCGGCCTCCGTCAAACGACCTACCGGGAGGTTGGCGCCGGCCGCCGCACCGCCGTCACGTTCCCAGATCGGCCGGGTCGCGGTAGTCCGCACAAGTCCGGGACTCACCGCGTTGACGCGAACTTTTCCCGCCAGATCCGACGCGATCGTTCGAGTCATCGCGTTGAGCGCAGCCTTGGCCGACGCGTACGAGACCATCGCCGAGGTGGTCTTGTGCGGCGAACCACTCGAAATGGTCACGACCGCACCGCCGTGCTCTCCGAGCCCCCGGTCGAGCGCAGCTCGGATGAGCGCGACGGTGGGCCATGTGTTCATGCGCAACGTCTCGAGAAGCTGAGCCTCGCTGATGGTGTCGAACGATCGGGGATACGGTGCGCCGCCGAGCGTGCTGACAACCAGATCTATCCGGCCGAAGGCCTGCACGGCCCGCTCGGTGAGAATCGCCACGGCTTCCTCGGTGTCCATGGAGCCGACGACGCCGACGGTGGCAAACCCGCCCGACCGCAACGCCGCCTCTGTCGACGCCACGCGGTCTGCATCACGACCGTTGACAACCACGGAGGCGCCCTCCTGCGCCAGGCGGAACGCGCACGACCTGCCGATGCTGGGGTCGGCCGTCGATCCGGTGACGATGGCAACCTGACCGGAAAATCGTTGGGCGTTCATCTGACCGTTCCTCCTCCTGTCCCCACGGATCAGACATTTTCGTGTGATCCGGCATCGAGATGACGTACCCCCCGAAAGATCGCCCAGGGATGTCCCTTAGGGAATACCCCGAGGCGGGTCAGGGGCGAATCCGACCTTTGACTGATTCCTCGACCGTCCGTGGCAGGCGATGATGGTGGAACCGTGAACACGGAGCGCCACACGTGATCGAAGTCCATGGCGTCAGCAAGCGCTTCAGGGACACCCTTGCCGTCGACGACCTCTCCTTCGAGGTCAAACCCGGTCAGGTGACGGGGTTCCTCGGCCCGAACGGCTCGGGAAAGTCCACGACCATGCGGATCATCATGGGTCTCGACGCACCGGACGCTGGCACTGCGACCGTCAACGGGCGCAACTTCCACAACCTGCCCCTTCCCTTGCGCGAGGTCGGAGCGCTCCTGGAGGCTCGCGCCATCCATCCCGGCCGGAGCGCCTACAACCACCTGTGGTACCTCGCCCGGTCCAACGATATTCCGAGCTCCCGCGTGTCCGAAGTCCTCGAGCTGGTCGGGCTCGAGAAGGTCGCACGCAAGCGCGCCGGCAAGTTCTCGCTCGGCATGGGCCAGCGCCTCGGCATCGCAGCCGCGCTCCTCGGTGACCCCGGCGTCCTCCTGTTCGACGAGCCCGTGAACGGTCTCGACCCGGAGGGGATCCTCTGGGTCCGCAACCTGCTCAAGGGTCTGGCCTCCGAGGGTCGGACCGTGTTCGTCTCGAGCCACCTGATGAGCGAAATGGCGCTCACGGCCGATCAGATCGTGGTGATCGGCAGGGGCAGGCTCATCTCAGCCGGGTCGACAGCGGAGTTCATCGCCGAGAGCTCGGGCCAGTTCGTCCGGGTCCGCTCGCCCAGGGCCGGCGACCTCGAGGTGCTCTTGCGGGCAAGGGGCGCCGTCGTACGACGAGAAGCCGACGGCGCGCTCGCGGTGTCCGCGTTGTCCGCCGCCGAGATCGGCGACCTGGCCGGTTCCAACGGCATCTTCTTGCATGAGCTGGCGACGCAGTCGGCCTCGCTCGAGGAGGCGTTCATGGAGCTGACCCGCGACAGCGTGGAATTCCACGCCGAGTCATTCCCGATGCACGAGCCCGTTCTTGCCGCCGCTCCTGTCCCCGTGGAGGAAGCGTGACCGTCGCCGTCCCGACCCGACCCGCCCTGCCGCCCGTGGAGGGTCGTCATATCCGCGTCCCCAGCGTGCTCGCATCGGAATGGATCAAGATGCGCTCCGTCCGCTCCACCGGCTGGAGCATCTTCGCGATGACGCTCATCACGATCGGCGTCGCCGTGATCGCGGGCATCACCGTCACGCACCAGTGGAACACGTTTTCACTGCCGGACAAGCTGACGTTCGACCCGACCGGTCTCAGCCTGCGGGGCCTCCTCTTCAGCGAGCTCGTCATCGGTGTGCTCGGGGTCCTCGTCATCAGCGCCGAGTACGGCACCGTCACCATCCGCGCCACCCTCAGCGCCGTTCCGCACCGGCCCCTGGTGCTCGCCGCCAAGGCCGCGGTGTTCGCAACGCTCGCCCTGATCGTCGGCGAGATCCTCTCCTTCGGCGCCTTCTTCCTCTGTCAAGCGCTCCTTTCCAGCCCGGCTCCGCATGCGACGCTCAGCCAGCCCGGGGTCCTGCGCGCCGTCGTCGGCGGCGGCCTCCTCGTTCCGGTCTTCGGGCTGTTCGCCTTGGGGCTCGGTGCCATCATCCGCCACACAGCCGGAGCGATCACCGCGTACGTGGGCGCGTTCCTCGTGCTGCCGCTCATCATCGAGGCCCTGCCGTCGTCACTCAGCCACCCCGTCCTGAAATTCATGCCGTTCGTCATCATCAACGCCATGGCGTCGACCGGCCGTTCCTTCGACCTCGGCCCGACCTTCAGCCCCTGGGTCGGATTTGGGGTGATGTGCGCCTACGCCGCGGCAGCGTTGCTCGTCGGCGGATGGCTAATGGTCCGCCGCGACGCGTGACGCGTCGGGACCGGAGGCAGGATACGACTTCGGTCCTGCCCCACTAGGCGGCTACGCCAGACCCTCTCCCAAGTGCTGGATCCCTACAAAGGGGCCGTTCAGGGGGTGGTCCCCGATTGCGGTGTACCTCGAGCCGAGGAACGGAGCATCGCCATAATTGAATACGCCCCCGTCGGCTCCTACCTCCCAGTATCCGTCACCCGTGTGGGTCACCGCGATCCCCACGATGGGCGCAATGAGCTTCTGCCCTGCCGTCAGCGAACCCGGGATCGATCCGAAGAACCCCTGGGTCCCAAAGGTGTAGACCCCGCCGTCGGCTCCCACGAGCACGTAGCCCTGGCCCGATGCGGCACCCGCGATGCCCACGATCGGTGCCGCAATCGCCTTGCCGCCCAAGCCTCCTTCGAAGAGGGCGTCGCCCAACGCGTAGACATCGCCGAGCTGGTCGGTCAGCCAGGCCCCTTGACCGTCCGTCGTCGAAGCCATGCCAACGATCCTGGCCCCGGCGGGTAACTGCACGGGCGAGAGCGCCGGGACCGAGCCGAAGTTGTAGATCTGGCCGTTCTTCGCCGCGAGCCAGTACCCGTTCTCAGACGGCGGTGCCGCGATGGCTGCGATGGGCGACGGGATGGCCTGCCCGCCGAGGGAGCCGTAGAAGTTGGCCCCGCCCTCGGCGAAGACCCCGCCGTCGCCGCCCACCATGAGATACCCGTTCGGGCCTGGCGAGTTGGCCAGTCCCACGATTGCGGCGTTGAGCTTGATGCCGGCCAACGAGCCGCTGAAGTTCAGGCCGAAATCGAAGATCCCACCCTCGTTCGCCACGAGCCGGTACCCGTTGGGCGCAAACGCGCCGACCGTCACCGTCTCCGCCGGATCTCCGCATGCGGTGGTAACGGGAGCGTTGTTGACATCGCCGCTGTAGAGCGCCTGCCAGTAATAGGTGCCTTCCTGAGCCGGCGTGAACGCGGGCGAGGCATACTGCCCGTCGCCGTTGACGTTTTGCGCGGGGGAGGTGTATGCGGGCGC
>DATHPK010000299.1:0-13000 GCA_035483935.1 Acidimicrobiales bacterium | reverse complement strand
ACCCCATTTCGCCATGGCCGCCCGGCGCGCCGAGATCATGTCGTCGGCCACGACGAACACCACCTCGTGGTCTTCGCCCATCCGACCGTCCGTGAGCTCGCCACCCAGGAAGGCGGCATAGAGGTGCACGCGGGGCAGCGTAGCGAGTACGAAAGGGTGCCATGAGTACAGAAAAGTTCCAGGGCAAGACCATCGTCGTTACGGGAGTCACCGGCCAGGTGGCCCGACCCCTCGCCCAGGCTCTGGCCCGGGAAAACCGAGTGGTGGGCGCTGCACGCTTCACCGACACGGCGGCGCGGGCCGAACTCGAATCGATGGGCATCGAGTGCGTACCCGTCGATCTTGTTGCCGGCGACGTCGACGGTCTGCCGGCTGACGCCGACTACGTACTCAACTTCGCGGTGGCCAAGACGAACGATTGGGAGCGCGACCTTGCCGCCAACAGCGGGGGACTCGCCGCCCTCATGGAGCACCATCGGGAGGCGACCGCGTTCCTGCATTGCTCGTCGACGGCGGTCTACAAGCCCGCAGGACACCAAGCCCTGAAGGAGACGGCCCCGCTGGGAGACAACCACGGCGTGTGGTCCTTCCTGCAGACCTACAGCATTTGCAAGATCGCTGCGGAGGGCACGGCCCGATGGGCGGCCCAGCGCTTCGGCTTGCCGACAACCATCGCTCGGCTATCGGTTCCCTACGGCGACAACGGTGGATGGCCGGCCATCCATCTCCACATGATGCTGTCGGGAAATGCGATCCCCGTGTACGTCGATGCGCCGAGCGTGTATCACCCTCTGCACGCGGACGACATTCTCGCCATGGTGCCTCGGTTGTTGGCCGCGGCCTCGGTACCGGCCCTGACCGTGAACTGGGGCGGGAGCGAGCCGGTGAGCATCGAGGAGTGGTGCACGTATCTCGGGGGACTGGTGGGGGTCGAGCCTCGATTCGATCCGACCGAACAGACCATCGACAGCGTCCAGATCGACACGACTCGCATGCACGAGGTGGCAGGAACCACGACAGTGCCCTGGCGCGACGGGATGCTCCGCATGGTCCGCACGTTGCATCCGGACAAGGTGGCGTGAGCGGGCTGCGTTTCGTGCGATCGGATCCGGAGGAGCGGCCGGCATCGGAACTCCTGTCCGAGATGCGGATCGAGCTCAACGACGTCTACGAGACCTTCAGTCGGCTCGATAATCCACCGCTCGAAGCCGACGAGCTCCGCAGTCCCGACGGCGCCTACCTCGTGGGATACGACGACGCCGAGGCAGTTGCGGGCGGGGGTCTCAGGCGACTCGACGAGGGTGTGGCTGAGATCAAGCGGATGTACGTCCGCCCGGCTGCCCGCTCGCGCGGCGTCGCGAGGGAGCTCCTCGGGGCACTCGAGCGAACGGCCAGGGAGCTCGGCTACGAGAGGGTGCGACTGGACACCGGTCCGAAGCAGGTCCATGGGCTCGCTCTCTACCGCTCAGCCGGCTATGTCGACGTGCCGCCCTACAACGACAACCCCTTCGCCTGTTTTTGGGGCGAGAAGGCCTTGTCCTGAGCGGGCCGCCATTCGCGGCTGTTGTCGAGATCGCGATCGAATCCGGCTCCACCCGGTACGTCCGGGGCGCACAGACCGTCGTCTCGTAGGTGGCGCGTGCGGCACGGCCGCTGCCGAGGGTGTGGTGGTCCGTCGATCGGACGGGAGGCCGCCGCGACGAGTCGATGATCACCGGCGCGGAGGGCCCTGGTATCGCTCGGTCGGGCGCGGCTCGGCGGCGCACGTGCGACGCCACCGCCTCAACGGGAGGTGTCCCACCGGCACGAAGCCGGAGGGGACTCACGACGGGGACTGTACTGTGGCGCCATGGGCACCCAAGTGACGATCGTCGGGGGCGGCAGCTATCAATGGGCGCCCGAACTCATGGCCGATCTTTTCGGCACCCCGGCGCTGGCCGGCATGCACCTCGTGCTCGAGGACATCGATCCGGCGCCGCTGCCCAAGATGGAGGCGTTGGCCCGCAAGCTCAACGACGCCATGGACGCGAAGGCCACCGTGGCGACGACGAGCGACCTCGGTGCCGCGCTCGATGGCGCGGACTTCGTCATCGTGTGCATCTCGACCGGGGGCTTCCGCTCCATGGCGGTGGATCTCGACGTTCCGGCTCGGCACGGCATCACGCAAACCGTGGGTGACACGGTCGGACCCGGCGGCATCAACCGGTCGCTGCGCAACGTCCCCGTCCTGGTCGGTATCGGCAAGGCGATGGAGCAGCACTGCCCCGACGCATGGCTGTTCAACATCACGAACCCCATGACATGCCTGACGCGGGCGGTGTGCCGGGAGACGGACATCAAGACCGTCGGGCTGTGCCATGAGGTCGGCAACTTCTGCATGGACCTGGCCATCGCGTGCGGCCGCCCGTTCGAGGCGGTCACGTGCTCGGTCACCGGCGTCAACCATTTCCCGGTGCTCACGTCGCTCGAGGTCGACGGGGCAGACGGGTTCGACCTGCTGCGCAAGCTCGTCGACGAGGTGGGAGGGCTCGAGTCGCTGCGCCCGGTGCCGGGCCGGCCCGAGGCCGAGACGTTCTCGAAGCGTGACTTCGCGGAGCGGCACCAGTTCAAGTTGACGCTGTTGGATCGCTGGGGCACCTTTCCCGCAGCCGGCGACCGCCATATCGCCGAGTTCGTCTCGTTCGCGTTGACGCCGGAGTCGGAGTGGGGTGCGACGTACAACATCGGGCTCAGCCCGATCAGCCGCCGGGAGAAGCATCAAGCCGAGTACGTGGCGGACGTCGACGCGTGGCTCGCAGGCACGAAGGATCTGCAGACCTGGCAGTCGGGCGAGCTGCCCTCACCGATGATCCAGGCAATGCTGAGTGGCGAACCGTACGAGGCGCCGGTGAACATCCCCAACACGGGGCAGGGCGTAGGCCTCCCGCCCGATGTGGTGCTCGAGTCGATCTGCGTGATCGACGGTGACGGCATCCGCGGCCGGGACCGTTCGGCGCTGCCTGCGCCCTACGACGAGATCGTCCGGCGCCACGTTGCCACGCAGGAACTCACCGTCGAGGCCGCACTACGGGGCGACCGCCGCCTGGCGGGCGAGGCGTTCGCTCTGGACCCGCTGGCCGGCCGGGGTGACCTCGGCACGATGGAGACCATGGTCGACGAGCTGCTCGCCGGTACGGCGGAGTGGCTGCCGCAGTTCGCGTAATCGTCGCTACGGGTTTCGTTCGGGGAGGAGCACGCATGCGGATCGGGTTCATCGGGCTCGGCGCCATGGGGCTGCCGATGGCGGGGCATCTCGTCGGGGCGGGCCACGACGTCACGGTCGCGTCGCGGAGCCGGGGACCGATCGAGGCCGCCATGGCGTCCGGTGCGGCCGACGGCGTCTCCCCACGTGGGGTGGCAGAGGCGTCCGAGGTGATCATCCTTTGCGTCCCGAACTCGCCGGAGGTGATCGAGGTAGTCGACGGGATGCTGCCCGTTCTGAGCGAAGGCAAGACCGTGGTCGACTGCTCGACCATCGATCCCGAGGTCGAGCGGGCCCAGCACGCACGGGTGGGCGGGACCGGGGCGCAGTACCTGGACGCGCCCTTGTCGGGCGGCACGGCCGGCGCCCAGAAGGGGGCACTGACGCTCATGGTGGGCGGCGACGCCGCCGTGTTGGCCGCGACCGAGCCGGCGCTGGACCCGTTCGCGGGGTTGATCGTGCACGTGGGCGGCCCGGGGATGGGACAGGTCGTGAAGCTGTGCAACAACCTGATCTACGCGGCGCAGATGACGGCGACGGCGGAGGCCACCGCGTTGGCGGTGAAGTCCGGGGTCGACATGGCCAAGCTCTACGAGGTCCTGACGCACGCCACGGGCGACTGTGTGGCGGTGCGGACCCGGCTGCCCGTCCCCGGTGTCGTACCGGAGAGCCCGGCCTCCAACGGCTGGAAGCCCGGTTTCATGACCGACCTCATGGCCAAGGACATCGATCTGGCGCTGGCCTACGCGGCGCGATCGGGCGTGCCGGTGGCGACGACCGCAGCGGCGCGCCAGCTGCTGACGGCGGCGAGCACGGCGGGTTACGGGCGCGAGGACTTCTCCGCGGTGGCGAAGGTCGTCCTCGCCCTGTCCGGCGCGGCCACATGACGCGCGGTGGGACGTTGCCCACCCCGGCACTGATCCTGGCGGCCGACCACCGCGCGCGGGCGGTGCTGACCACGGAGAATTGGGCGGAGTTCTTTGAGTCACTGGCCAAGTCGCTGCCGGCGTGCGACGGGATCTTGGCGACGGCCCAGCCCCTCGAGGGTCTGGCGGCCGCGGGCCACATCACGGCGCGGCACCGGACGTATCTGTCGTTGAACCGCACCGGCCTCGCGGGTTCGGTCTTCGAGCTCGACGACCGACTCGTCGCCAGCGTCGGCCGGGCCGCGTCCGACGGCTGGACCGGGATCAAGCACATGACGCGCATCGACTTCGACGACCCCTTGACGGCGCCCGCGCTGGAGCTGCTCGGGCAGGTGCTCGAGCAGGCGCGCGACGCCGGGCTCGAGGCACTCGTCGAGCCGCTGGTGTGGAGCGAGGGGCGGATCCGCCGCGACACCGACGCGGTTGTCATGGCGACGGTCGTGGCTCACGACATTGGCGCTCCCGTGATCAAGGTCCCCGTCCCGGCGGAGGCGCCGGGCTCCTCGCGCCAGCGCGCGGTGGCACGCGTCGTGGCCAGCGTGGGCGCGCCCGTTATGTTCCTGGGCGGGCCGCGGACGGAGTCGGGGCGCGACGCCGTGCTCGACGAGGTCCGTGACGTCATGGAGGGCGGCGGCGCGGGGATGGCGATGGGCCGGACGATCTACCAGGATCCCGACCCGGCCGAAATGGCGGGCCTGGTGGCTGCGCTGGTACACCCGACATGATGATCCTGACCATCGACTTCGGCACCACGGTCACGAAGGTCGGCCTGTGGGGTGAGGACGGCCTGGTCACGCTCGCCCGGACCGAGCTCACGACGACACACCCGCAACCCGGATGGGCCGAGCAGGACCCGTTGCGCTGGTGGACGACGGCGGTGATCGCGTGCGCCGAGGCGCGGGCGCAGGCGCCGCGCGAATTCGGCGAGGTCGACGTCGTCTCCTGTTCGGGTGCGCGCCAGACGTTCGTGCCGCTGACGGCGAAGGGTGAGCCGATCGGCAAGGGCCTGCTGTGGTCCGACCACAGGGCGGCGGCCTCGGCGCAGGAGCTGGCGCGCCGCATGGGCGGCGACGACATCAACCGGGCCCGCACGGGCATCCCGCTCGACGCCGGCGCCGTGGCCGCGAAGCTCGCATGGCTCGCCGAGCACGAGCCGGAGCGGCTGGAGGCGGCCGACCTGATCCTCTCGCCCCGCGACCTCGTCGTGTTCCGGATGACGGACCAGGTCGTGACCGACGCCACCTTCGCGTCGCGGAGCGGGTTGTACGACTTCGACGGCAATGCCGTGCGGGAGCTGGCGGGACCTGCGCTCGGCAAGCTGCCGAGCGTCGTGGCGTCCGACACCGTCGTCGGGCAGCTCAAGTCTGTGCCGGGCGCCGAGCTGGGTCTGCGGCCCGGCATCCCGGTCGTGATCGGCGCCGGCGACCGCCAGTGCGAAGTCCTCGGCTCGGGCGCCTCGGAGGACCGGCCGATGGTCAGCTGGGGCACGACGGCCAACATCTCGGTGCCCGTCCAGGAGCGGCCCGTCCCGTCGCCCGCCGGCGCCGTCGTCACCCGCGGGGCGGACGGCGGCTGGCTCCTCGAAGGCGGGCTCTCGTCGGCCGGCTCGTTCCTCGCCTGGCTCGGACGGCTCCTCGACAAGACGCCGGTCGAACTGGCGCGCATGGCGGGCGAGAGCCCTCCGGGCGCCAACGGCGTGCTGGCGGTGCCGTGGCTCGACGGCGCGCGCGCCCCATGGTGGCGCGACGACGCCCGGGCGGGCTTCATGGGGCTGAGTGCCGCCCACGAGCCCAAGGACCTCGCCCGCGCGGCGATGGAGTCGGTGGCGTGGGACGTGTTGCGCGTCATGGAGGTGGTCACGGTCGGGCGGCTCGGTGGCTCGGCCGCGGCCGGAGTGACGCTCGGCGGCGCTGGGACGGGGCTGCCGGTCTGGGTCGGCGTGCTCACCTCGGTCCTGGGCGTGCCGGCGACACGCCGCCGTTCGGGCGAGGCGGCTTCGGCGGGCGCCGCGCTGCTGGCCGGCAAGGCGCTCGGCATGGGCCTGGCGCTCGACAAGATCGACCCGGTGTCGGGCGTGATCGAGCCCGATGCGGACGCGGTGGACGTGTACCTGAGTCTGCGGCCCCAGGTCGACCACGTCGCGATGTCGGTCCTGGCGGCCACCGCCTCGCTGCCGGGCGCGACCCGCACGGACATCTGACGCCGCGGTGCGCGTCGACCTCGCCTACGGCCGCCACGGCACGTCGGTGGAGGTGCCGGACTCGGCCGACGTGATACTCCCCGTCGACGCGCCCGCGCTCGCCGACGAGGACGAAACGATCCGCTCGGCGCTGCGCGCGCCGGTCGCCGGCCCGCCGTTGGCCACGTTGGTCGCTGGGGCGTCGCGCGTGGCGGTCGTCTTCCCCGACCTCACCCGGCCCATGCCCAACCGCACCGTCCTGCCGCCGCTCCTCGACGAACTGGCGCGGGCGGGCGTGCCCGATGAGCGCGTGACGCTGCTGTGCGCGACCGGGACCCACCGCCAGGCCACCGCGGCGGAGATGGCAGAGCTGATTGGCCCCGAGCTGGTGGCGCGGTACCGGGTCGTCGACCACGATGCCGGGAGCGACGAGCACGTCCTGGTGGGCGAGGTGGACGGTGTCGCGGTGCGGCTGCAGCGCGAGTACGTCGACGCCGACGTGCGCATCGTGACGGGCTTCGTCGAGCCGCACTTCTTCGCCGGGTTCAGCGGCGGCCCGAAGGCGGTGTGCCCCGGGCTGGCCGCGACCGAGACGATCCTCGAGGCCCATCACCCCCGCCGGATCGCGGACGAACGGGCCACCTTCCTGTTGCGGCGGGGCAACCCTGTGCACGACTTCGTGCGGGCGGCAACGGCACTGGCCGCGCCCCAGCTGTCGCTCGACGTCGCCATCAACGGCGCCCGCCGCGTCACCGCGGTCTTCGCAGGGTCGCTGGCGGCGACCCATGACGCGGCCTGCGCGCACGTCGGCGCGGCGGCGCGTCGCGAGGTGGACGCACCCTACGACGTCGTGGTTTCGACCAACGGTGGGCACCCGCTGGACCGCAACCTGTACCAGGCCGTGAAGGGCATGGCGGCGGCGGACCGGGTGCGCCGAGCCGGTGGGACGGTGGTGATGGCCGCGGCCTGCGCCGACGGGGTCCCCGAGGACGGCGCGTTCGCCCGCCTGCTGGCGGAGTCCCGGACGCCCGAGGACCTCATTGCGTCCACGGCGGGCCCGGAGCTGGACCGGTGGCAGGCGCAGGTGCTGGGGCGGGTGCTGGCTCGCGGCGTCGTGCGCCTCCACAGCGACGGGCTGGCTGCGGGCGTCATCCGCGGGGCACAGCTCGTGCCGGCCCCGTCCCTCGACGAGGCGGTGGGCGACACGCTGGCCGCACTCGGCCCGTCGGCCCGCGTCGCCGTGCTGCCCGAGGGCCCGCTCACGGTTGCCAGCGTGCGCCGTTGAACGATCCCTGACGCAGGTGTCAGGTTAGAGTCCTGCCCCAGTGCCGAGCGAGCCATTGTTTGACTTCGCGGTCCCGGACGACCTCTTGCGCGAGGCGGTCACCCAGGTCAAGGACCCCGGCGTCGTGGCGGATGTCGGGGTGATGCCGGGAACGGGGGAAGGGAAGCCGCCGCCCCTGGTGGGCATCATGAATTCGTCGGGGTACGCGCCCCTCGTCGTGATGACGGCGGCGGCGCTGGTGCCCGGGACGTTCGGCAACGGGATCACCCTGATCGGGCACAACCTCCAGACGTCGTTCCACATGTCGAATGCGTCGCTCGGCGCGGTGGCGTTCATCGCCCAGGTGTCGCAGCTCCTGTGGGCGGTCCCGCTGGCCGTCTGGGCCGATCGCGGCAGCCGCAAGGTGGTGGCGGGCGTCGCGTTGCTGATCTTCGCCGGGTTCGGGGCGCTGATGGCCATCTCGCCGAACGTGTGGGCGTTCGCCTTCCTGTATCTCGCGGCGTCGGTGGGCACGGGCGTGAACAACACGGTGCACAACTCGTATCTGTCCGACGCCTACCCGACAGAGGGACGAGGCCGGATCTTCAGCTGGCACAACTTGTCGGATCCGCTGTCGCAGACCGTGGGGATCCTGATCTTCGGCTACGTCGTGACCATTGCGCACAACTGGCGCTTCGGCCTCCTCGTGGCCCTGGTGGGTATCCCGCTCGGGTTCGCGCTGTTCACCCTGCGCGAGCCCGAGAAGGGGGCCAACGAGTCCAGCCACATCCTCAAGGCGTCGGGCATGGACCTCCACACCCAGCAGGAGAAGGCGCCCCGCGTGCTGCTCGGCTCGGCCGTGACCCGGCTGCTGCGCGTCCGCTCGCTCTACTACGAACTCGTCGCCGTCGCGATCCTGGGCTTCGCCGGCACCGGCGCGCCGCTCTTCGGCAACCTGTTCTTCATCGACAAGTTCCACCTCGACACGGCGTCGCGCAGTGAGGTGTACGCCATCATCGGCCTGGCGGCGTTCCTGGGGCTGCCGCTGGCCTACGTCTTCGGCGACCGCTTCTTCCGGAAGGCCCCGCAGCGGCCGCTCGTCATCGCCGGCATCTGCATCACCGCGTACGGCGGGCTCTACGTCCTGTCGCTCTACATGCCCCAGCTCTGGATGGTCGTGACGCTGCAGTTCCTGGCCAACGCCGCCGTGTCGCCGCTCGCCATCTGCATCTTCCTGACACTGGCGGCGACCGCGCCGGCAGAGATGCGCACGATCTGCTTCGCGATGTTCGGCGTGTACTCGCTGGTCTTCGGCGGCTTCGCCGGATCCGTCGTGCTGGGCGCGATCTCAGACTCGATCGGCGGCCTGCACGGGATCATCGTGTCGCTCACCCTGATCGCACCCGTCTGCGCCATCGGGGGCTTCCTGCTGTTCCTGGGTTCTCGCAGCGTGCGCCGGGACATCACCCTCGTGATCGAGGACGTCCTGGAACGCTACGCCGAGGGGAAGCGGCGCCAGAGCGGCGGTGCCATCCCCGCGCTGCAGGTGCACAACCTCGACTTCTACTACGGCACCAACCAGGTGCTCTTCGACGTCAACCTGGAGGTCGCGCAGGGCGAGATGGTGGCGCTGCTCGGGACGAACGGCGCCGGGAAGTCGACGCTCCTGCGCACGGTGTCGGGCCTCGAGCATCCGCACCGCGGCGTCATCCGGCTCTTCGGCACGAGCTGCACGTATCTCGAGCCCGAACAGATCATCGATCTGGGCGTGGCGTTGCTGGTGGGCGGGAAGATGACCTTTCCGGGGCTCAGCGTGCGCGACAACCTGCGCATCGGCGGCCACACGTTGCGGCGCGACCGTTCCCAGGTCGCCCGCGCCTTCGACGAGGCCCTCGAGACCTTCCCCGAGCTGGCCGAGCGGCTCGACCAGCCGGCGGGAACGCTCTCGGGTGGTGAGCAGCAGATGCTCGCGTTGTCGCGGGTCATGATGACCGCACCGAAGCTGCTGATGATCGACGAGCTGTCTCTCGGGCTGGCCCCGATGACGGTCGAACGCCTCATGGGCATGGTGCGGCGCATCAACGAGGCCGGGGCGACGGTGATCCTGGTCGAGCAGAGCCTCAACCGCGCCCTCAGCCTGGCCGACCGCTGCTTCTTCATGGAGCGCGGAGAGATCCGCTTCGACGGGCCCACCACGGAGCTGATGGCACGCGACGACCTCCTGCGCCCGGTCTTCCTCGGCACCGCGTCGACCGGCCTGGACTAGGCGAATGCTGGCCTTCTCCGCGCCGAACTTCGTGCTCGTCCAGGGCGTCTTCTACGGCCTCGGCTACGGGCTGCTGGCGCTCGGGCTGGTACTCGTCTACCGGACGAACCGTGTGCTCAACTTCGCGCAGGGGCAGATCGGCGTCATCGCCGCCGTCTTCCTCGTCAAGCTCACGGCGGACTTCAAGTTCAACTATTGGTTCGCGCTCGTGCTGTCGATCGGCCTGGCCGCCTTCGTCGGCGCGCTCTCCGAGCTCGTCCTGCGGCGCCTCTTCAACCGGCCCCGCGTGCTCGTGATGGTCGCGACGATCGGACTGAGCTACGTCCTGCTCGCGCTGACCGCACTCCCGTTCATCCGGCCGAAGAACCTCTACAAGCCGGTGCCGGTCCCGTTCGACCTGTCGTTCCACCTCGGACCGTTCATCATCACCCCGACCGAGGTGCTGACGCTGATCGTGGCTCCCATCGTGACGGTGGCCCTCGTCCTCGCCGTCCGCCTCACGCCCTGGGGACTGTCCATGCGGGCCATGTCGGAGAACGCGGACTCCGCCCGGCTGTCGGGGGTCTGGATCCGGCGCACATCGACCCTCACGTGGACGGTGGCGGGCGCGCTCTCGGCGTTCACCGCCATTCGCAACGCACCGAACCAGACCAGCGCGCTGACCCAGGCGCTGTCGCCCGACCTGCTCGTCTACGCGCTGACGGCGGCGCTCATCGGGGCCATGATCAGCCTGACCGTGGCGTTCGTGGCCGGCGTGGGCATGGGGGTGTTCCTCGAGCTCCTGCAGTGGAACGTGGCGTCGCCGGCCAAGCAGCAGCTCATCATCTTCGTGCTGGTCATGGTCGTGCTGCTCATCCGGGTGGGCGCGTTGCGCAAGGGCGCGCGGACGGGGGACAGGGGCACCTGGGAGCACGGCGCGGCGACGACCGTGCGGGCCACGGCCGACCTGTTGCGCCGGCGCGTCTCGACGTCGGGCGTCTGGCTGGTCGTCGTGCTCGCGGCGCTGCTGCCGCTCGTGCTCTCGGTGGGCAACGACTTCCTGATGAGCCAGATCTGTATCTACGCCGTGATCGCGCTGTCGCTGACGATGCTCACGGGTTGGGCGGGCCAGGTCTCGCTGGGGCAATTCGGCCTCGTCGCCGTCGGCGCCCTCGTCGCCGTGCACCTCGGCACCTCCGTCCCGCTGCCGCTGGTGATGCTCTACGGCGGCGCGGTGACCGCGTTGGTGGCCATCATCGTGGGGCTACCGGCCCTCCGCATGCCCGGCCTCTTCCTCGCCGTCACGACGCTCGCGTTCGCCATCTTCATGCAGACCGCGGTCCTCGCCACCCCGTGCATCACCATCCCGGGTATCGACAAGACGCTGTGCACCGGCCTGCCCAACCCCGCCTACACGGTCGTGGCCCGGCCCTCCCTCTTCGGCATCAGCCTGTCGTCGCAGCGGTCCTTCGCCTGGTTCGCGCTGGGCGTCCTGGTGCTGTCCGTGTTCATCCTGCGGGTCTGGCGCGACAAGGGCGTGGCCCGGCGCCTGGTGGCCGTCCGGGACAACGAGCTCGGGGCGGCGGCGATGGGCATCCCGGTCCTCAGGACGAAGTTGCTGGCCTTCGCACTCTCGGGGTTCGTGGCGGGGTATGCCGGCGTGTGCTTTGCCTTCGCGGTGGGGCAGCTGAACAACACCGACATCACGTTCGACCCGACGACCTCCTTCGTGATCATCTCGATGGTGGTGATCGGGGGACTCGGGTCCATCCCCGGCGCCATCCTCGGCGCGCTCTATCTCGAGGGACTCCCGGCGGTCTTCGGCTCCAACCAGACGATCCAGTTCCTCACGAGCGGGTTGGGGTTGATGGCCTTCATCTTGTACCTGCCCGGCGGCCTGGCCGAAGTGCTCCACCGCTTTGGCGACGTCGTCACCGTGGGCATCCGGTCCGTGCTGCACCGCGACGCCACGGATGTCCCCGGCCCCCAGGTGTCTGCGCCCGCCACCCTGCCGCCACCCGCGCTGTTGGCCGAGGGAGCGGAGCAATGACGGCCGCGCCCGTGGCACCGGCCCGGCATCCGGCCGAGCTCGGCGTCGAGAACCTGAGCGTGCGTTTCGGGGGGGTGCATGCACTCAACGGCGTCTCGTTCACGGCCGAGGCCGGATCCATCGTCGGGCTGATCGGTGCCAACGGGTCGGGCAAGACGACGACGCTCGACGTGATCTCGGGTCTCGTCAAGCCCCAGGCGGGGCGCGTGCTGCTCGACGGGATCGACCTGGGGGACTACCTCCCCGAAGAGCGACTGGGCGTGGGCATGGTCCGCTCGTTCCAGGACTGTCGCCTGTATCCGGAGCTCTCGGTGCTCGACGTCCTGCTGTTGAGCGAGGACGCGCGCCACGAGGTGGCGGTCTTGTCGACGACACTGCGGCTCCCGTGGGCGCGCCGGGCCGAGCGTCGCAAGCTCGGAGCGGTCGACCAGGTCATCGGCGCGTTCGGTCTCGAGCGGTTCCGCCACCACCGCACCGCCGAGCTGTCCACGGGGACGCGCCGCGTGGTCGACCTGGCCTCCATCGTCCTGGCCAAGCCGCGCCTCCTGCTCCTCGACGAGCCGACCGCGGGCATCGCCCAGCGCGAGGCCGAAGCATTCATTCCACTCCTCCAGCGGATCCACGAGGTGGCGGACACCACCATCGTCCTGGTCGAACACGACGTGCCCCTGGTCTTCGCGCTGTGCACCAACGTCGTGGTCATGGAGCTCGGCCGCGTGGTGGCCGCCGGGCCGCCCGAAGTGATCCGCGCTGACGCGAAGGCGCTGGCCGCCTACCTTGGTGCGAGCGACGAAGCCATCATGGCGTCGGGCCCGATCGGGGAGGGCGGCGGTGCAGACCGCCGTGAAGGAGGGTGAAGATGGACGTGAGCGTTGACGGCTCTCCCCGTCGGGGGCCCGCGTTCAAGACACTGGCGCCGTTGGGCCGGTCCTGGCGGCGCATGCGCCGCCGCCCCCGCGCCACGCAGGTGCGCACAGCGCTCATCATCATCGCCATCGTCGTCGGGCTGATCGCCTGGCTGGTCCTGGCCCCGGCCGGCACCCCGGGCGGATCGGGCACCGCAGGTGCGGCGGAGGTGGCCTCGAGCACCAGTGC